>DATABR010000212.1:0-8231 GCA_036259435.1 Glycomyces sp. | reverse complement strand
GCACGACCGACCGCATCATCAACCAGTTTCGAAATCAGACACTTGGGCGATATATACCGGGTAGGTTCACTATCTCTCAGGCTGGGCTGATGGCGAATCGACGACCGCCGAGAATCTGATCCTGCTGTGTTCAGGTCTAGCGGCCGCCACGGCCGGTACCGGCTCCCACCGCACACCGGTCAGGGGCGGCGCCTGCCCTGGTATCGGCCAGGCCAAGTGCCCCGGCCGAGCCGGACAGGCCAACCGCCCCGGTCGGGCCGGTCGACTACGGCGAACCACCCTTCTTACGCGGCCCGTTCCGGTGGCGACCGGGACGGGGGAACCGAAGCGCGACACCAGGCCCATTTCCTGGCCGCTCACGCCTTCCAGCCCGAGACCCGACCACGGGTCCGGGCCCTTTCCCGTGCCCAGCAAGCGATCAGGCCCCCGACATCAGCCGCCGGATGGCCGACACCCCACCCCAACGGCAATGACACCTTCCTCGTCGCCGCCCGCCCGAACCACCACCATCACCGAACCAGACAGCCGGGAAACCGCCCCGGCCCTCCACCTTGTTGTCGCCGCTCGCTTGAAGCGTCGCCATCGAGGGTCCTGGCTGCCGAAACGCCCGTCCCGGGCTTCCACCTGGCCATCTTCGGAACCCTGATGGTCGCCTTCGTGATCGGCGCAGCGTGGAATCTTTTCGCCGTCGTGTTGGGCAACACAAAACCATGACGAAACGGTGAAAGCGGCTCGGTCAAGAGCCTGATCCGGAGCTATTGCCGGTCGGCCGTCGAGCGGGCTTCGGTGAAAGCCAGAACCTTGGTGAGGTTGGCATCGATGGGATCGACCGCGTCGACCACGAGCTTGTCGACGTTCAGCGGCGGGAACTCGGCACGCATGCGCTCCACGTGGTCCCAGTCGATCTCGTGCCAGTTCGGGATGCCGCGCGACCGACCCTCGATCCTGGAGCGGTGCAGTTCGGTGTCGCTGCAGACGCATTCGATCACGCGCAGATCCGCGCCATGCTCGGCCGCCAGCGCGCCCCAGCGTTCGAGGAGGGGCTCGTCCACCAGGCAGTCGGTGATGGCCGACTGCCCCATGAGGAGCTGGCGGACGATCAAGGTCTCCATCAGTCCGTTGCCGAGCTCGATGTAAGTCGTCCGGTCCAGGTCGTAGAGGACGCCGTGCGGCTTGAGCGAGCCCATCAGCCAGTCGGCGGCGAACACCGGCGTGGCCGTCGCGCGCGCGAACCGTTCGGCCAGTGTGGACTTTCCGGCGCCCGGCAGGCCGGTCACGACGATCAGGTGCTGCGGGCTGGTGACGGTGTCGGCGTTCATCTCCCAAGCGTATCCACCGGGCGAGACGAGCGGTGAACGTGAGGGGCGGCGGATCGTCTTGACCCCGTGGTCCGCCGCCCCCGATGAAGCCCGGCGCCCCGCCGAGACGTTGCGGGGCGCCGGAAACTCATTACCTCAGCAGCACTATTTCAGGCCGGACGTGGAGAAGCCCTGCACGAAGAACCGCTGGAAGAACAGGAACATCAGCAGCACCGGCAGGATGAACATGGTGCTGCCCGCCGCGAGCAGGTTCTGTACTGGGAAGCCCTGTTCATTGACATACCCTCTGGTCATCGCCACGGCCAGCGTCGTCGTGTCGTCGCTCAGCAGCAGGCTCGGCGCGATGAAGTCGCCCCAGGCGCCCGTGAAGGTCAACACCATGCACGCGGCCAGGACCGGCCAGGACTGGGGGATGAAGATCCTCCAGAAGATCCGCACGTGGCCGCAGCCGTCGAGGATCGCCGCCTCCTCCAGTTCCTTCGGTATCCCCGAGAAGAACTGGCGGAACAGGAAGACCATGAACGCGGCGCCCGACAGGCCCCACAGGATCCACGGCACGTAGGTGTCCACTAGGCCCACCTTGGCGAACATGAGGTAGGTCGGGATGAGCGTGATGATGCCGGGCATCATCATCGTCGAGATCAACAGGCCGAACCAGAACTTCTTGCCCGGGGCCGAGAGCCGCGCGAAGCCGTAGGCCATCCACGCCGAGGAGATCGTGGTCAGCGTCGCCGAGAGCGTGGCGAGGATCAGCGAGTTCCGGGCGTACCCGAGGAAGTTGATGAAGGTGAGCGCGTCCAGGTAGTTGTGCCACTGCGGCGTCTGGGGGAACCACTGGATCGGGAAGACCGACAGCTCGTTCGGGGCCTTCAGCGAGGTGAGGACGAGCCACCCGAGCGGTCCGGAGAAAATGATCGCGAGGGTGATCAGCGTGAGGTACAGGGCCGTGACGCGGGCCCGGCGCGCGATGAGGTCGGTCATGCGTCAGTCCTTGCGTTCGGTGGGGTCGACTCCGCCGTAGAAGACCGCCTTGTTGCCGATCTTGAACACGATGCCGGTGATGAGCAGCACGAACAGGAACAGGACCCACAGCAGTGCCGAGGCGTATCCGAAGTGGCTCTTGGCGAAGTACTCGGCGTAGACGTGCACCATGAAGAAGTAGTTGCCCTCGGGCACGGCCGTCACCGCGGCGGGGCCGTTGACCGGTGCCAGCAGCAGTGAGGGGACGAAGATCTGGAGCGAGCCGATGACGCCGGTGACCACCTGGAAGAAGATGATCGGGCTGAGCAGCGGCAGCGTGATCTTGAAGAACGAGTAGGCCGGCCCGGCCCCGTCCACTTTGGCTGCTTCGAGCAGTTCTCTCGGCACGTCCTGCAGCGCGGCCAAGGAGATGATCATGGAGCCGCCGACGCCCCAGAGCATCATCAGGATGAGCACGAAGCGCACGTACGGGTCGGCCAGCCACGAGAGCGGTTCGCCGCCCGCGGCACCGATGACGGCGTTGGCCGCGCCCGCGTTCCGGTCGAAGATGATCTTGAACGTCAGGGCGGCGGCCACCCCGGGCACCACGGCGGGCAGGTAGAACAGGGCGCGGAACATCGCGCGGCCCTTGAAGTCCCGGTTCAGCAGCACCGCCATCACGAGCCCCGCGGCGACGCCGGTGGGCACGGTGGCGAGCATGAAGATCCCGGTGCGCCCCAGCGAGGCGATGGTCTGCTCGTCCTGGAAGACCTTGAGGTAGTTGTCGAAGCCCACATAGGACCAGTTCGGGGAGAGCCCGTCGGTGTTGGTCAGGCTCATCCAGAACGCGTACCCCAGCGGGAACAGCGTCAGCAGCACGAAGCCCGCGATCCAGGGCCCGACGAACAGGTAGAACGTGCGGGTGCGGGTGCCGGCCCGGCCCCGTTTGCGGGGCCGGGCGGGCGACGCGGGGGGAGCCGTGCGCGACGCTGGAAGCGTTGCGGTCACTTGACGAGCTCCTTGCCCTCGGCGAGCAGCTCGTTCATGTCGGCGTTGAGCTTGTCGGCCAGCTCGCCCGCCCCGGCGCCGTCCTTGATCGCGTCGGGCAGGTACTGGTTGAGCACCGAGTCGAGCGCTTCGACCTTGACGTACGGGGTGAACGGCAAAACCTTGAAGTAGTCGGCCTCGGCCTCGACGGCGCCGAGGGCCTGCTCCTGCGCCGCGGTACCGAGCGGCAGGTCCTCGCGGAGCGACAGCAGGCTCGGCATGCCCCAGCCGCCCGCGGCGCGCTCCTTGGCCGGGTCGCCGCCCATGAACCATTCGAAGAGCTGCCATGCCTCGTCGTGGTTCTTGGAGTCCTTGGGGATCCAGTAGCCGGTGGCGCCGAAGCAGGGGCTGACGCGATCAGCGCCCATGGTGGGCGCGGGGGCCAGGCGGGAGGTCTCGGCGAGCTCGGCTTCGGCGGCGATCGCGCCGCCGAACCAGTAGCCGGACCAGGACATCGCGAGACGGCCGGTCTGGTACGGGGGCCAGTCCCAGCCGTCGGGGTTGGGCTCGATCGGGCTGAAGCCGACCTTCGCGCGGGCGTAGTCGAGGTACCACGTGAGCGCCTTCTGGCCCTCGGGCGAGGAGAAGTCGAGGGAGGCGAGGTCTTCGGCGAAGAGGCTGCCGCCGCCGGAGGCGGTCATGTTCATCAGACCGAGGAACAGGCCAAGGCCGCCGGCCGAGAGGCCGTACACCGTGGTCGTGTCACCGTCCTTCTTGGTGAGTTCCTTGCCGGTCTCGAGCCACTGGTCGTAGGTGGTCGGCTCGGTCTCGGAGGGGTACTCGACGCCCGCCGCGTCGAACAGCGCGGTGTTGTACCAGAACATGGCGTCCTGGGAGTAGTCCTTGGCCAGGCCGTAGCGCGGGCCTTGGCCCTGGACGGAGCCGTCGTAGCGCCACACGTCGTTGATCGGGTCGATGTCGTCCTCTTTGAGCAGCGTGCTCGAGGCGAAGTAGTCGTCGAGCGGGAGGGCGAGGTCGCGGGCGACGACGTAGGGGGTCTCGACCGCGCCGAGGCCGCGGACCAGGTCGGGGGCGGTGCCGCTGGCGAGCATCGCGGTCAGCTTGGTGGTGTCGACCTCGACGCGCTTGATCTTGACGTCGAGGGTCTCTTCAGCCGTCTTGAGGAACTCCGGGCTGAACTCGTTCTCCGGCGCCATGATCGTCAGCGTCTTCTTACCGCCGGAGCCACCGCCCGCCGAAGGGGCGCAGGCGGAGAGGGCTCCGGCGCCGGCGGCTGCCGCGGCACCGAGAGCGGTGCCGCGCATGAGGCCGCGACGAGTCAATTTGCCTTGAGACATCGGCGTCCCGAGGGATCCACGCATGAGTTCACGCCTTTCATGAAGGGGTTTCGAAAGTCTGTGGACGAAGGCTAGCGTCAGAAACTCGAGTACGTCAATAGTCTTGACAAACTTTCGTGAGCGGTGGGTATGATCGGAGCATGCCCCGGACAAGAAGCGGTTCCCTCCAGTCATTGCGCCGGGCGAACCAGGAACGACTGCTGACCCTGTTGCTGCGCAAAGGGCCCACGCACCGAGCCGAGCTCGCCCGCCGCGCCGACCTCTCGCGCACCACCGTGTCGACCATCGTTACCGAACTGATGACACGCGGCCTGGTGATCGAGTCGGAGGGCGACCCCGACGCGGACGGCCGCGCCAAGGAGACCCTCGCGATCAACCCCGCGGCCGCCGTCGCACTCGGCCTCGACTTCACCTTCGACCACGTGTGGGTGCACCTGTCCGACCTGGCCCACAACGAGATCGCGGGCGCGGGCCGGGCCGTGGACCCCGATCTGGGCTGGGCCGAACGCATCGACGTCGCCGCCGACCTCCTCGGCGGCCTCATCGCCGAGCACCGGCTCGACCGCGGCAGGATCGTCGGCGCGGGCATCGGCCTGCCCGGGCCCATCGAGAAGTCGACCGGGATCGTCTCCACCTCGCTGCCCGACCAGCCGTGGTCCCACGTGCACGCCGCCGACGAGTTCGCCCAGCGCCTCAAGCTGCCGGTCACGATCGAGAACAACACCCGGCTCGAAGCCGTGGCCGAGGCCTACAGCGGCGCTGGCCGAGGCGTACGGGACCTGATGTACGTGGGCCTGTCCAGCGGCATCGCCGCCGGGCTCATCCTCGACGGCCGGGTCTTCCGCGGCGCGGTCGGCGCGGCCGGGGAACTCGGCCACACCTCAGTCAATGTGGACGGACCGGCGTGCCCGTGCGGCAACCGCGGCTGCCTCGTCCTCCACGCCGGCATCCCCGCCGTGCTGGGAGCGCTGCGGTCCCACTTGGGCGCGAAGGCGACCGTCGAAGACGTCCTGGCCGCGGCCGCCTCGGGCGATCGCGCCTGCGAAGGCGTGCTCGCCGACGTCGGCCAGATGACCGGCCGCGTGCTCGCGAGCCTGTGCAACCTGCTCAACCCCGAGCGCATCGTCGTCGGGGGCGAACTCGCCCGCGCCGGCGAAGTGCTCCTCGACCCGCTGCGCACCGCGATCCGCCGCTACGCGCTCACGCTCGTGCGCGAGGTCGACGTCGTCCCCGCCGCCCTCGACCTCGGTGCCCGCGCCGGAGCCGTCGGCGGCGCGGCGCTCATTCTCAGGGAGCGGCCCGGATTGGCGTCGGCGCTGGTCGCGATGACCGAGCCCGCCACGGCCGCCGAGAGGACCACACGAGCGCCGAAAGCGAAGGGTAGGGTCGCCGGATGAACCGATGTGCACGCGAAAGCGCCGGGGCGGCCGGATGAATCGTTTCGAAGGCAAGGTCGCCGTCGTCACCGGCGGGGCCATGGGGATCGGGGCCGCCACCGTGAGGCGCCTCGCGAGCGAAGGCGCGGTCGTCTACCTCGCCGACGTCGACGACAAGGCCGGTGAGCAGGTCGCCTCCGAGTCCGACGGTTCCGTCCACTTCGTCCACTGCGACGTGGCAGACGCGAAGGACTGGAAAGCCCTCGCGAAGCGGGCCGTGAAAGAGCAAGGGCACGTCGACACGCTCGTGTCCAACGCCTACACACTGCGCTTCGGCGCCGCCCACGAACTGCCCGAGGAGGACTGGGACCGCGTCATCGCCGTGACCCTCAAGGCCACCTTCCTCGGCGTCGGCGCACTCGCCGAACCGCTCACGGCCGCATGCGGATCTGTCGTCGCAGTCTCATCAGTGCACGCCCACGCCTCCTTCCCCGGCTTCACCGCCTACGCCGCCGCCAAAGGCGGGGTCAGCGCACTCGTGCGCCAACTCGCCGTCGAATACGCCCCCGCCGTGCGCGTCAACGCCGTCGCACCCGGCCCGATCCGCACCCGGCAATGGGACGGCGTGCCCCCCGAGGGCATCGCCGACGAATCCGGGCGCACCCTCGCCGGACGCCTCGGCCGACCCGAAGAGGTCGCGGCCGCGATCGCCTTCCTCGCCTCCGACGAGGCCGGCTACGTCACCGGCGCGGAACTGGCCGTCGACGGCGGCTGGCAAGTCAGACACCGCTGACCCCTGCTCCTCCACATGAGATAGAGGTTCTCTTGAACATCTCCACCGGCAACGAGTCCCCCACGACCGCGGGCATGCGCATCGCCCGAATCGAGACGTTCCTCGTCCCGCCGCGCTGGCTCTTCGTGCGCGTCGAGACCGAGGACGGCCACGTCGGCTGGGGCGAGCCGATCGTCGAAGGGCGCGCCGAAGCCGTCGCGAGCGTCGTCGAAGCCCTCGCCGACCGGCTCATCGGCGCCGACGCCGGGCGCATCGAGGACCACTGGCAGGTCATGACCAAGGGCGGGTTCTACCGCGGCGGCCCGGTGCTCTCCAGCGCCGTCGCCGGGATCGACCAGGCCCTGTGGGACCTCAAGGGCAAGGCCCTCGGCGTGCCCGTGTACGAGCTGCTCGGCGGCGCCGTGCGCGACACCGCCCGGGTCTACACCTGGATCGGCGGCGACTCCGGCCAAGCCCTCGCCGAGGACGCCCTACGCGCCAAGGCGAACGGCTTCGACGCCGTCAAATGCAACGCGGCGGCCCAACTCGGCCACATCGAGACCGCCGCCGAGGTGCGCCGCATCGTCGACCAGTTCACCGAGTTGCGCGAGGCCGTGGGCGACTCCATGGACATCGCGATCGACTTCCACGGCCGGTTCTCGACCGCGATGTCGCGCAGGGTGCTGCCGCTGTTGGAGCCGCTGATGCCGCTGTTCGTGGAGGAGACGGTCCTGCCGGAGTTCTCGCGCGACCTTGCGGCGGTCACCGCGAGCACCTCGATCCCGATCGCCACCGGCGAGCGCCTGTACTCCCGCTGGGACTTCCGCGACGTGCTGCCCACCGGCATCGCCGTCGCGCAGCCGGACCTCTCACACGCGGGCGGCATCTCCGAAGTCCGCCGCATCGCGGCGATGGCCGAGACGTACGACGTGGCGCTGGCCCCGCACTGCCCGCTCGGGCCGATCGCGCTCGCCTCGAGCCTCCAAGTGGACTTCGCCGCGCCGAACTTCCTCATCCAAGAACAGAGCCTCGGCATCCACTACAACGAGGGCAACGACCTGCTCGACTACCTCGTGGACCCGGCGGTCTTCGCGTTCACCGACGGCTGCGTGCAGCGCCCGACCGGGCCCGGCCTGGGCGTCGACATCGACGAGGCGGCCGTCCGCAAGGCCGCCGAGGCGCCCCACCGCTGGCGCAACGAGGTGTGGCGCCTCAAGGACGGCTCCTTCGCCGAATGGTAAATCCGTGACCAAAAGGGGCGGGGCGCTTGCGTCCCGCCCCTCGCGCTTGGCCCACATCGCGCGAACCCACTGGACAAGTGGTGTTCATGAGGCGTGGCTTTACTGAAGACACCGTTTGCCATAAGATCAGGCGGCTCTTGTCCATTTGGGTCCCTTCGGGCCCCCGAACCCGACCTTCCCCCGGTCCCCCTCCACCCGTCAATCGCCGGGCCCAGCCC
>DATABR010000211.1:0-6806 GCA_036259435.1 Glycomyces sp. | reverse complement strand
CGGCCTCGACCAGATGGGCCAGCGAGGCGTGGAAGCTGCGACCACCGATGCCGAAGCACGAGGCGGCCGCCAGCTTCACCGTCACCGGCTCGGCCTTGCCCTCGAGCAACTGCTCGACGAGCGCGGCCCGGCCCTTCGGGTCGGTGCCCGAAGCGCCCAGGGCCGAGGCCAAATCGGCGTCGCCGTCGACGAGCCGCCCGAAACGGAACAGCTCGTCCTCGACGTTCGCCAAGGTGCCCTCCTCGGTGGCGGCCAGCAGCAGCGCCTTGACGGCGAGCTGCTCGGTGCCGCCGACCAGTTCAGACGGGCTGCCCCAGCGGCCCCGCACCAGCGCGGCCGCCACATCAGCGGCGATAGCGCCCACTTGGTCCGCGATGAGCCGGCGGACCAGGCCCTCCCGGTCATCCGCCTCACGGGCGGGGTCGGACAGGGCGCGACGCAGCCGAGGCTGGTCGACGAGGAACCGCGTCACTCCCAGCAGCTGATCGCCGCACTCGGTGAGCTGCTCGGCCGAGGCACTGGAGGCGGCCGCCTCCAGCACTTCGCGGCCGGCCTCGATGCTTTCGCGTCCAGTCGTCGACATCAGCGCGCTCCGCTCGTCTCGGCCGTCTCATCGGCGATCTGTGAAAGGAACTGATCCACAGTCGCCGTCGTGTCGGCATCGTCGGCGAGTCGCTGGCCGATGATCTTCCCGGCCAGGTCCACGGCCAGGTTGCCGACCTCGCTGCGCAGCTCGCGGACGAGCTGCTGGCGCGAGGCCTCGATCTGGGCGTGGCCCGCCGCGATGATGCGGTTGGCCTCTTCGCGGGCGGAGACGAGGATCTCCTCCTTGGCGGCCACCGCATCGGCACGGGCTTCGTCGCGGATGCCCGCGGCCTCGTCCTGCGCGGTGGCGAGCTTGCGGCGGTATTCCTCGAGCGTCTGATTGGCCTCTTCTTGAGCCCGCTCAGCTCGCTCGATGCCGCCTTCGATCGCGTCCACTCGTGCTTCGAAGGTCTTCTCCATCAGGGGGAAGACGAACTTCATCAGCACGAAGCACAGCAGACCGAAGGCAATGGCACCGACGAGAATCTCTTGCCAAATAGGGAAGAGAATCTGCGTGCCTCCTTCGGCGGCGTGAATCATGTTCGCTCCGTGAGGTGGTTAGTTGATGAAGGCGAGGACCAGGCCGAACAGGGCCAGAACCTCGACAAGGGCGAAGCCCATGAACAGCATCGGGCGGGTGATGCCGGCCGACTCGGGCTGACGGGCCGTGGCGGTGATCCACGCGGCGAAGATCAGGGCGACACCGATACCGGGGCCGATCGCGGCGAGGCCGTAACCGATGACGTTGAGGCTGCCATCCATGGCGTTTTCTCCTAGGTGTCAGCGCGGCGTGTCCGTCACGCCACGATGTTGTTCAATTGCGAAAAACTGTGATTGAGGGGTGGAAGTCGGGGAGCTAGTGCTCGTCCGCGAGTGACCCCTGGATGTACATCCCGGTCAGCAGGGTGAACACGTAGGCCTGCAGCAGGATGACGATCAGCTCGAACATCGTCATGGCGATGCCCATGGCGAACGAGAAGACCGACAGGCCCTGGATGAAGATGTTGCCCGAGTTGAGCATCTCGAATCCGCCGAGGATGAACACCAGCAGGATGAGGTGGCCGGCGAACATGTTCGCGAACAGCCGCAGGGCCAGGGTGACCGGCCGCAGGATGAGGTTCTGCAGGAACTCGATCGGGATCAGCAGCGGATAGATGAACCACGGGGCGCCCGGCGGCACGCAGGTCATCTTCAGGAAGCCGATGAAACCGTGCTTCTTGAAGCCCACGGCCATGTAGACGACCCACGAGAGCACGCCGAGCATCGCGGGGAAGGCGATGTGCGAGTTCGGGGAGACCTGGATACCGGGCACGATGGCCCACATGTTCATGACGAGGATGAACAGGAACAGCGTCGCGAGGTAGGGGGCGAAACGCACGCCCTCCTTCTTGCCCATCTGGTCGATGGCGACTGTGTTCCGAATGAAGCCGTAGGCGGATTCGGCGAGCCACTGCTTCTTGGTGGGAACGATCTGGGGCTTGCGATACGCCCAGAGGAAGAAGACGATCAGGACCGCGACGGATGCCCACACCGCAAAGGTGATGGTGGTGAACACGTTGGCGAGGGCGGTGTCGCTGAGCCCGGTGAACCAGTCCCGGAAATTGAAGCTGTCAATGCCGGGCGGGAAGTGGGATTCCCCTTCGGCCAGCACGGTGGCTGAGTCGGTCACGCGAGTCACGCCTCTCAGTCAGTGTCGGTCAAATTACGGCGACATCTGCTTGATCAGCAGGTAGATTCCTGCTGCAGCACCGACAAGCATCCCTACCAGGAGCCCGACTTGGGGCAGGTCGAGCCACAGGTCGACGAGATATCCGAGGCCACCCCAGACGATCATCCCGGACAGGAGATATCCCAGAGCCCACCAGCCCATTTCCGATCCGTCGGACTGGGGCTTGCGATCGGGGGGTTCCATGTCGGCCATGTCGGGGTGAACTCTAACAGCTACTACACAGGAACTGCCCAGCGGGTTCGCTGGGATGAGCGCCATCCGTGCGCATTTGTCAACCTCAACGAAACACGGCATGTCGCGCCGAAAGCCCCGCTCGACCTGGGATCAGGGGCGCTGCTCCAGCTCAATGTAGGGGATTTTCGCCATATATGCCCACACCACTTGCGTGGCGAGCCAGGCCACGGCCCCACCGATGATGCCGCACGCGAAGGGCAGCAACGCATCCGGCGCGATCGCCTGGACTGCGGCGAGTGCGGTGAGGACAGCGACGAGTTTCACCGAATACGTGATCAACGCCATAGGAAGAGTGAGACGCAGGTCTATTTTCTCGACTGCTGCGACCGCCCACACCGAAGCCGCGAACCCCAAGGCTGCCAAGGCGACTCCGGCCGGAGCGGCCCATGCTCCCGTGGCTCCCGATATGAGGCCGCCGATGGCGGCGGCCGCGACCGCCGCGATGCCCGCGACGATGAAGCACGGCTTGAGAAAGCCCCGGGCCGCTTTCACCGCTCGCCCTCGAGTGCGGTCGCGACCGGTTTGAGGGCGTCTTCGAGCTGATCGGCGATCTGGCCGTATACGGCCCGGCTCATCCCCCACGGGTCCGAGAGGTTGATCTCGTCGTAATCGCCGCGCCTTTCGTCGGCCAGCGCCACCAAGGCCTTGCCGCGAGTGGTGGTGTCGCCCTCGGGCAGTTCGGTCAGAAGGTCGGCGGCCATGTTGCCGAAGCTACGCACCAGGAAGGTCTTGCCGGTCGCCTCGGGGAAGCGCTCGTCGATGTACTCCAGGTGGCCGCTGGTGGCGACCAGGATCAGATCCGAGGCTTCGACGTGGGCGCGCACCAGGTGGCGCGCCCGGTGGCCTTCGGGGTCGTAGCCGCGCGATTCGAGCTCGTCCATGGAGTTGGGCTGCATGTGGTCGCCCTCGTGGAAGGCCGAGATCCCCGCCCCGTGATTGCACACGTCCTCACCGGTGAGCCCGTCGAGAATGCGTTCGGACATGGGCGACCGGCAGATGTTGCCGGTGCACACGTGCAGGACGGAGAACGGCGTACTCACGCGGAGGTCTCCTCGTCGGCCTTCGCCTCGGTGCCCTCGATCTCCGTCTCGGCCGTGTTCTCGTCCTCGGCCTCGTCGTCCTCCGCAGGACCGTGGTCGTGGTCGCCGGGGCCGAAACCGTCGCGGTCGAGCGTGTCGGGCACGATCTTGCGGATCTGCTCCAGGCTCAGCACGCCTTCGCGCAGGACCTGCGGCGGGTGGGCCACGCAGTCGACGATGGTCGAGGGCAGGTTGTCCTCGCTGGGCCCGGCCTCGAGGTAGACCGAGACGTCGGAGCCGAGCTGGGCCTTCGCGTCGGCGGCGGTCTCGGCCGGGGGCTGGCCGTGCTTGTTCGCCGAGGAGACGGCCATCGGGCCGGTCTCCTTGAGCAGCTCGAGCGCGAGCGGGTGCAGCGGCATGCGCACCGCGACCGTGCCGTCGGTGTCGCCGAGGTTCCAGGTGAGGGACGGGGTGTAGGGCACCACGATGGTGAGCGGTCCGGGCCAGAATGCCTCGATGAGCTCCTTGGCGGAGTCGGGGATGTCGGATGCGATGCCGTCGAGGGCCCGCTTGGAGCCGATGAGCACTGGCGGCGCCATGTCGCGCCCACGGCCCTTGGCGGCCAAGAGCGCCTGCACCGCGGCATGGTTGAACGCGTCGCAGCCGATGCCGTAAACGGTGTCGGTCGGGATGACGACCAGGCGACCGCCGGTCACGGCCCTGGTGGCCGACTTGATCCCGGTCGCGCGGTCCTTGATCTTCCTGCAATTGAAGAGCCTCACGGCGACTAGCCTAGCCTTCCCGTGGCGAACCTCGGGCGGCCCGCCAGGTCGTCGTGGTCCTCGACCTCGGTGAAACCGGAAACGCGCAGGATTTCCGGCGCTGCCTTGCGGTGTGTGTCGTCGTGCTCGAAGCCGAACCAGCCGCCGAGCCGCAGCCAGCCCGCGGCGCGTCCGGCGAGCGGTTGGATGACGGCGAGACCGGCCGCGTCGGCGTAGACCGCGCCGCTCGGGTCGAATCCGACTTCGGGCGCGACCTCGATCGCGAAGGGCACATAGGGCGGGTTGGCGGTGACGAGGTCCACGCGCCCGTCGAGTTCGGCGAGAGTCCCGGCGGCGGTCGCGTCGGCGAGGACCGGCGTCGCGCCGGTGTCCTCGAGGTTCGATTCGAGCCATTCGAACGCGTCGGGGTCGATCTCGACGGCCCACACGGTCGCGTCGGGCCGCTCGGTGGCGATGGCGTGCGCGACCGCGCCCGAACCGGAGCACGCGTCGATGACGGTGCCGCCCTGAGGAAGGACCGCGAGGGCCCAGTCGACGAGCAGCTCGGTCTCGGGCCGGGGCACGAAGACTCCGGGCCCGACCGCGAGTTCGCCGTAGCGGAACGCGGCCGAACCGGTCAGGTGCTGGAGCGGCTCGCGGGCGGCGCGGCGCTCGACCAGCGCGTGGTACTCCGCGGCCTTGGCCTCGGTGGGGTCGTCGAGGAACAAGAGCTCCGTGCGCCGGCGTCCCGAGACGTGGGCGGCCAGCAGCTCGGCGTCGTTTCGCGGTGAGTGGACGCCGGCGGCTTCGAGCCGCTTCGCCGCCTCGCCGACGACCTGAATCCAGGTCATTCGGCGCCGCGCGCCATGCGCTCGGCGCGGTCGGCGGTGGCGAGGGCGTCGAGGACCTCGTCGAGTGCACCATCCATGACCTGGTCGAGGTTGTAGGCGGTGAATCCGATGCGGTGGTCGGTGAGCCGGTTCTGCGGGAAGTTGTAGGTGCGGATGCGCTCGGAGCGGTCGGCGGTGCGCACCTGCGAGCGGCGGGCCTCGCCCGCGATCGCGGCGGCCTCCTCCTGCTGCTTGGCGAGCAGGCGGGCGCGCAGGACCTTGAGCGCGGCCTCCTTGTTCTGCAGCTGGCTCTTCTCGTTCTGCGAGGTCACGACGATGCCGGTGGGCTCGTGGGTGAGGCGCACCGCGGAGTCGGTGGTGTTGACCGACTGGCCGCCGGGGCCGGAGGAGCGGTAGACGTCCACACGCACGTCGTTCATGTTCAGCTCGACGTCGACCTCTTCGGCCTCGGGCATGACCACGACCGCCGCCGCGGAGGTGTGCACGCGGCCCTGCGACTCGGTGACGGGCACGCGCTGCACGCGGTGCACGCCGCCCTCGAACTTCATGCGCGACCACACGCCGTTGCCGCCCTCGGGAGTGCCCTTGGTGCGCACCGCGATCGAGGAGTCCTTGATGCCGCCGAGGTCGGTCGGCACCATCTCGAGGGTCTCGACCGTGTAGCCCTGGCGCTCGAAGAAGCGCAGGTACATCCGCATGAGGTCTCCGGCGAACAGACCGGACTCCTCACCGCCCGCGCCGGCCTTGATCTCGATGATCACGTCCCTGGAGTCGTCGGGGTCGCGCGGGACCAACAGCTCGGCGAGCTTGGACTCCAGTTCGGGGATGCGCTTCTTGATCCGCTCGGCCTCTTCGGCGAACTCCGCGTCCTCGCTGGAGAGCTCCACGGCGGTCTCGAGGTCGTCCTTCGCGGACGCGATGTCCGCGGCGGTCTTCGCGATCGGGGACAGCTCGGCGTAGCGGCGTCCGACGCGCCGGGCCTGCGCCTGGTCGGCGTGCAGGGCGGGGTCGCCCATCTGAGCCTCGAGGTCGCGGTACTCGGCGAGCAGCGATTCCAGGCGGTTGTCGGCGGCGGTCGTCATCTCATGTCCTTTGAAAGCGTGGCCTTAGAAATCGGGGCCTTAGTGAGAGCCTTGCGAACGATCGAACGGGATGAAAAAACGCAGCGCCCGCGTCATACGACACGAGCGCTGCGCGGCACTAAGCACATGCTTGACTCGCAAGCTTCGCCAAGTTACTTACCGGCCTCAGCCTTCTCCTGGGTCTTGGCGTAGCGGGCCTTGAACTTGGCCACGCGACCGCCGGTGTCGAGGATGCGCTGCTTACCGGTGTAGAACGGGTGGCACTTGTTGCAGGTCGCAGCCTGGATCTTGCCACTGGCCACCGTCGACCGGGTGGTGAAGGCGTTCCCGCAGGAACAGGTCACCTCGGTGACGACGTACTCAGGGTGGATGCCCTCTTTCATGACTTCCCTTTCGTGTCGGTCGCCGGGTCGGCCGCTTCCGCGGCCGTGAACCGGTACCGGTTCGGGCCCTCACGGGCTCTCACTGGACACATGGCGTGGCTCGGAAGCTCGCCATGGCGAGTGCGCGACCTGCGCACCAGCTTTCAATATTAAGGCGTGAGG
>DATABR010000210.1:0-8674 GCA_036259435.1 Glycomyces sp. | reverse complement strand
CGAGATCCTCGCCGAGGTCAAGCCCGGCCGCAAGCTCTACACGAACGTCGAGTTCTATGCGGGCGTGGTGATGGAACTGGCCGGCGTGCCCCGCACGATGTTCACGCCCACGTTCACGACCAGTCGCGTCGTCGGCTGGAGCGCCAACATTCTCGAACAGGCCAGGGATTCCAAGATCATCCGCCCGCGGGCGCGTTACGTGGGGACCCCGCCGCCGCAACCGGTCCCCGAAGGCGGCTTCGCCGACTGAGCCGACAGCAGCGGCGTGGCGACCGCGCCTCGGGTGGGCGCGAGCGTTCCTCGCCGCCGCTCACACCTTCGGGTGACACTGCCGCCGCGGGCCCGCGTTCTTGTCATACCCCCGCGGGAGGATGGCACTACCTTTCCCCGGGAGGGTGGGGGTAGGGATGGTATTCACCGGCCCGCGCCCCGCCCCGCCTTCCGCAGTGACGACCTCGTCAGGGGCGGGGCTCACAGGTGAGCCGCCGCGCAGATCCGCTGCGCGGCTCGCACCCTATGGATAGCGTTGGAGCCGTGGCCCAAAGTCTCTACCTCGCCAGCCCCGACCCCGGCAGCGGCAAGTCGGCCGTAGCAGTCGGCGTCATGGACCTGCTCACCCGCCGCGCCGGCTCCGTCGCCGTCTTCCGGCCCATCGTCCGCGACGACCATACGACCCTCCCGTCGCCCACCACCGCCCGAACCGGACTGAAGGCCGCCTCCCCGCAGGGAGACCCCGTCATCACCCTGCTTCGCGATCAGTTCCGCCTCCCGAGCCCCTACGAGGCCTCGGTCGGCGTCACCTACGCCGACGTCCGCTCCGACGCCGACGCCGCCCTCACCCAGATCGTCGAGCGCTACCACGCGCTGGCCGACGCCCACGACGTCGTGCTCGTCGTCGGCTCCGACTACTCCGATGTGGGCGCCTCCGTCGAATTCACGTACAACACCCGCGTGGCCGTGAACCTCGCCGCGCCGATGCTTCTGGTGGTCACCGGCTACCGCAAGACGCCCGAGGACATCACTGCGGCCCTGCGCTTCGGCGTGGGCCAGGCGGAGGCCGATCACGCGACCGCCCTCGGCACCATCGTCAACCGCGTCGACGCCGCCGACGCCGAACTCGTCAAGACCGCCCACCCGAGCACGGGCGTCATCGTCGAGGACCCGGTCATCGAGGCCCCCACCGTCTCCGAGCTCATCGAGGCCGCCGACGCGACGCTCATCTCCGGCGACGCGGACGTGCTCACCCGCACCGTCGGCGACGTCGTGGTCGCCGCGATGACCCTTCCCAACCTGCTCACCCGTCTGGCCGACGACAAGGCCGTGATCCTCCCCGGCGACCGTTCCGAGGTCCTCCTCGGACTCCTCGCCGCCCACCAGGCCGAAGGCACGCCGAGCCTCTCGGCGGTGTTCCTCACCGGCGGCATCCGGCCCGAACCGCAGATCCTCGACATCGTCGCCGGTCTCGACTCGCGCCTGCCCATCGCCCTGGTGCAGCACGACACCTTCGACATGGCCAACCTCGTCGGCGACGTCTCGGGGTCGCTCGCCGCTGGCGGGCAGGGCAAGATCACCCGCGTCCTCGAAGGCTTCGCCGCAGGCGTCGACGGCGACGACCTGCTCGACCGGCTCGCCCTGGCCAAGCCGACCGTGGTCACGCCGATCATGTTCGAGCACGCCATGATCGGACGCGCCAAGGCCCTCGACAAGCACATCGTGCTGCCCGAGGGCGCCGAGCCGCGCATCCTCAAGGCCGCCGAAATCCTCCAGCGGCGCGACGTCGCGCGCCTGACCCTCCTCGGCGAAGAGTCCGACATCCGTTCGCAGGCCGCCCAACTGGGCGTCGACCTCGGCGGGGCCGCGATCCTCAACCCCGGCGACCACGAGATCCGCGAGCGCTTCGCGAAGGAGTACGCGCAGCTGCGCGCCCACAAGGGCGTCACCGTCGACCAGGCCTACGACACCGTCGCCGACGTCTCCTACTTCGGCACCATGATGGTCCACACCGGCATGGCCGACGGCATGGTCTCCGGCGCGGTGCACACCACCGCCCACACCATCCGGCCCTCCTTCGAGATCATCAAGACCAAACCCGAAGTGGCCGTGGTCTCCTCGGTGTTCTTCATGTGCCTGGCCGACCGTGTGCTCGTCTACGGCGACTGCGCCGTCAACCCGAACCCCGATGCCGAGCAGCTGGCCGACATCGCGCTATCCTCTGCTGACACCGCCGCCGAGTTCGGCGTGGAACCGCGCGTGGCGATGCTCTCCTACTCCACCGGCACCTCGGGCCACGGCGAAGCCGTTGACAAGGTCCGGGCGGCCACCGAGATCGTCCGGTCCCGCAGGCCGGACCTCCCGGTGGAGGGACCGATCCAGTACGACGCCGCCGCCGACGCCGGCGTCGCGGGAACCAAGCTGCCCCAGTCGCAAGTGGCAGGGAAGGCGACGGTCTTCATCGTGCCCGACCTGAACACCGGCAACAACCTGTACAAGGCCGTGCAGCGCTCCGCCGGGGCGATCGCGGTGGGCCCGGTGCTCCAGGGCCTGCGCAAGCCCGTGAACGACCTGTCGCGCGGCGCGACCGTGCCCGACATCGTCAACACCGTCGCGCTGACCGCCATCCAGGCGAGCCAGCCCGCCTGAGCCCGCCACCGCGCGCCGAGAAGGCCTGAGCTCAAGAAGGGAATGCCATGAGCGCACCGGTCCTGGTGATCAACTCCGGGTCCTCGTCGATCAAGTACCAACTGGTCGACGGCGAGACCCTGGAGGCCTCGACCTCGGGCCTGATCGAGCGCATCGGACAGTCCGAATCGATCCTCACCCACAACCACGCGGGCGAGAAGCACCGGACCGAGCAACGCCTCGCCGACCACGCCGCCGGGCTCGAGGCGATGGTGGCGGCCTTCGAAGCGCACGGCACGCCGCTGGCGGACACCGGGCTCATCGCCGTGGCCCACCGCGTGGTTCACGGCGGCGAGCGGTTCGTCCAGCCGGTGATCGTGGACGACGAGGTCGAGCAGGCCATCGAACGGCTGTCGGCGCTCGCACCGCTGCACAACCCCGCGAACCTGGAGGGTATCCAGGTGGCGCGCAAACTCTTCCCGAGGCTCCCGCAGGTAGCAGTGTTCGACACCGCGTTCCACGCGACCGTGCCCGAGCGGGCCCACCTGTACGCGGTGCCGAGCGATTGGCGCGAGGACCACGGGGTGCGCCGCTACGGCTTCCACGGGACCTCGCACGCGTACGTCTCCCGCAAGGCCGCCGAAATGCTCGGCCGAAACCCCAAGGAGATCAACGTGATCGTCGCCCACCTGGGCAACGGCGCATCGGTGACCGCCGTGGAGCGGGGCCGTTCGATCGACACGTCGATGGGCCTGACACCGCTCGAAGGCCTGGTGATGGGCACGCGATCGGGCGACATCGACCCGGCGATCGTCTTCCACATGCACCGCCAGACCGGCGCCACCTTCGCCGACCTTGACGTGGCGCTGAACAAGGAGTCGGGGATGCTCGCGCTGACCGGGCAGATCGACATGCGCGCGATCGAGGAGGCCGCGGCGGCCAGCGACCGGGCGGCGCAGACGGCGCTGGAGATCTACTGCTACCGGATCCGCAAGTACATCGGCTCGTACATCGCCGCGCTCGGCGGGGCGGACGCGATCGCGTTCACCGCCGGCGTGGGGGAGAACAGCGCGGAGGTGCGCGCGGACGCGCTCGGCTCGCTGGTGGCCCTCGGCGTGCAGCTCGACGAGGCGGCCAACGAAGCGGGCGGCCCGATCATCTCCACGCCGGATTCGCCGATCACGGTGATGGTCATTCCGACCAACGAAGAAGGCGAAATCGCCTCGCAGACTGCCGCGCTGCTGCGGAGTTGACCCGGAACCGCGGGAGTGTCCCGGCAAAACGGACAGCCGCAAGACCAAAGACCCCCGAGCAACAATCCTGACAGGGGGGTACGACGGAAAGGCGGCGATGGTCGTTTCGGACTCAGAGGAGTTCAGTCGATTACCGGATCACACACGCCAAAAGCGGGCCAGCTCGCGGCTGTTGGCCGCGGCCGTCTCGGATGATGCGGGAACGGGCATGCGAAAGACGAACCGGATCATCCGGTCCGCCCTGTCGCTCGCTGGTATGGCAGTCGGCCGGCTAGACGCCTCCGGCCAGGAGCTTCGTGAGGGTCGTGTCCATGTCCACATAGCCCGATTCGCGGCCGCGCGGCACCAAACTGTAGGCCCGGCGGAGGAAGCGCTGCACCACGCCGCGGTTGATCTCGAACAGCGCGTTCCCGTCCGGCGAGGACAGCGCCAGCGCCACCGATTCGCCTCGCGGGGTCGTCCATGGCCAGACCCGCACGTCGCCGATGCCGGTGGGCTCTTCGAGGCCTTTCGCGAGGAGCTCCCGCGAGAAGGACCAGGCCACCTGATCGGCGTCCGTGCCGTCGGGGTGGAACATGACGCAGACCGCGTAGGGATCGTCCGGGTCGTAGCGCAGACTCGCGCGCACACTCACCGTCGCGAAATCGGGCGCGACGAGCCGCATGGTGGTGCCGATATCGACTGTCGCCGATCGTGCCATGCTCATAGCGTTACCCCCCAGTGTGCGACCGGCTCCCCCCGAAGCAGGCCGTCGTTCCAAGTCGCGGCCGCACCGGAGGCCCGGAACTTCGGCTGCGAACAAGTCGTGATTCAGGTCTATCATTCAAGCCGTTGCGTCGTACGACGATCCGCAATCCCGAGACAGGCGCGTTCCCCTGATAAAGGGGCAAAATTAGACAAAAGTCCACCGTCAATCCGCCGTCTATGTCGGAATTACAACAACGTGCTTCACTCTTTAGCGGTACTATTCCCCGCCTCTCCTCCGGCTAACCCCGAATTGGCGTTCCGTGACCTCCGAGTGGCCCGAAATTATCGGAGTGAGTCCGAAGGTGCGGCGGTGATAGCGTTTGACAGGACGTTCTCGGACTCCTTCGGAAGGGGCGAACCATGGGCCAGTCGCAATGGACCGAAGTCGACGCGTTCCTCGCGTCGCTGCTCGTCGGCGAGGACGAGGCGCTCAGCGAGGCGACCGCCGCGGCCCAGCGGGCCGGGCTGCCGCCGATCTCGGTGTCGGCCGCGCAGGGGAAGCTCCTGTACCTCCTGGCCAAGGTGCTGGGCGCGAAGCGCGTGCTGGAGATCGGCACGCTCGGCGGATACAGCGCGATCTGGATGGCGCGGGCGCTGCCTGCCGACGGGCACCTCATCAGCCTCGAGTACAGCCCGCGGCACGCCGACGTCGCGAGCGGCAACATCGCGCGCGCGGGGCTGGTGGGAACCGTGGAGATCCGCGTGGGCGCCGCGGCGGAGAGCCTGCCGAAGTTGGCGGCCGAGGGCGTGGAGCCGTTCGACATGGTTTTCATCGACGCCGACAAGGGCGGCTACCCGAATTACTTGGACTGGTCGCTCAAGCTGACTCACCCGGGGAGCCTCATCGTGGCCGACAACGTGGTGCGCGGCGGGGCGGTGGCAGACGGCCTCAGTCGCGATCCGAACGTGCAGGGTGTGCGCTCGTATCTTGAGAAGGTCGCGGCGGACCCGCGCCTGGAGGGCACGGTCATGCAGACGGTGGGCGTGAAGGGCTACGACGGCCTGTCGATCGCCCGCGTCATCGCATGACGAAGCGGCGCGGCATCGCCTGAGCGGCGCCACCCCCGAGGTCGGGCGTGTCGTAGCGGAAGGCCCCCAGTGTCAACGATGGCGCGGGGGTGTGACAGCTCGGTTGAGGCTTGCGTTGATTCCTTTGGCGGCAAGGGCTTTCGGACTGCCGTGATTGGGCGGGGGCGGTTCGGGGTACCTGGGCGCCATGTTGGATTCGTCTCTATCGGTCGGGGGGTCCGGGCCTCTACGGGTCCTGTGCTGGCATGTGCACGGCACTTGGCAGGACGCGTTCGTTCGCGGCGGGCACGATTACCTGCTGCCGGTCCTGTCCGAGGGCGGCCCGTGGGGCCGCGGGCGGGCCGGGCGGGATTGGCCTCCCAATGCCATCGACGTTCCCGCCGAAGCGCTCCCCGCGGCCAACGTGGATGTAGTCGTCCTCCAGCGGATCGAGGAGATCGGCCTGACCGAGCGCTGGCTCGGCCGCCGTCCCGGCATCGATCTGCCCGCCGTCTACGTCGAGCACAACACCCCGCCCGGCGGGGCGGCCGTCAGCCGCCATCCGCTCGCCGAGCGCGCCGACATCCCGGTCGTGCACGTCACCGACTTCAACCGGCTCATGTGGGACTGCGGGGCCGCGCCCACCGCGGTCATCGAGCACGGCATTCCCGACCCCGGTCCGCGCTACCTCGGCGATCTGCCGCGGGCCGTGGCCGTCGTCAACGAGCCGGTGCGCCGCGGCCGCGCCGCCGGCGCCGACCTGCTTCCCGAGTTCTGCGCGGCCGCCCCCGTGGACGTGTTCGGCATCAAAGCCGCCGAGATGCGGCTCGAGACCGGTCCGACCCACCACGAACTGCTCGGCGGGCCCGACCTGCCGCTCGAGGAGCTGCACCGGGCGATGGCCCGCCGCCGCGTCTACCTGCACCCGGCGCGCTGGACCTCGCTGGGGCTCTCCCTGGTGGAGGCGATGCATCTGGGCATGCCGGTGGCCGTCGTGGCGAGCACCGCCGCGGCGTCGCTCCCGCCCGAGGTCGGCGCGGTCTCGGCGGACCTGGACGAGCTGGTCGACCGGGTCGCCAAGTTGGTCGCCGACATCGGCGCGGCGCGGACCGCGGGCGCGGCGGCGCGCGAGTACGCGCTCATTCATTTCGGACTTGAGGATTTCCTGCGGCGGTGGGACGCGCTCCTGGCGCGCGTCACCGCGTGACGAGAACGGAGACGACATGAGGATCGCGATGGTGTCCGAACACGCCAGCCCGCTGGCCCAGATGGGAGGCGAGGACGCCGGGGGGCAGAACGTCCACGTCGCCCAGCTGGCCGCCGCCCTGGTGCGGCAGGGGCATGAGGTCACGGTCTACACGCGGCGGGACCGGCCCGATATCGAGGCGATCGTTCTGGCCCCCGAGGGCTACATGGTCATGCACGTGGACGCCGGCCCGGCCGAACGCGTGCCGAAGGACGAGCTGCCGCCGTACATGGGCCGGTTCGCCGAGCGTCTGGGGGAGACCTGGGGGATCGAGCGGCCCGATGTGGTGCACGCGCATTTCTGGATGTCGGGGCTGGCCGCGTTGCGCGCCGCCCAGCGGCTCGGCGTGCCGGTGGTGCAGACCTATCACGCCCTCGGCACTGTGAAGCTGCGTCACCAAGGCGCGGCCGACACGAGTCCGCCCGAGCGGATCGGCGTCGAGCGCGAGATCGGCGCCGCCTGCGCGGGGATCATCGCGACCTGTGAGGACGAGGTGGCCGAGCTGTCCGCCATGGGCATCCCAGAGGGGAAGGCCGCGGTGGTCCCGTGCGGGGTGGACCTCGACCATTTCTGCCCGGTCGGACCGACGGCGGGCCGGGACGGCTCGCCCAGGATCCTCTCCGCCGGGAGACTCGTGCGGCGCAAGGGGGTCGACACCGCGATCGCGGCGCTGAAGGACCTGCGGGACGTCGAGCTGGTGATCGCCGGAGGCCCGGCCGAGGGCCCGGTGGAGCACGACCCGGAGGCCGCGCGGCTGCGGTGGGTGGCCGAGGAGTGCGGGGTCTCGGATCGGGTGCTCATGCCCGGGAAGGTGCTCCACGAGGCGATGCCCGCGCTGTACCGCGCGGTCGACGTGGTGGTGTGCACGCCGTGGTACGAGCCGTTCGGGATGGTGCCACTGGAGGCGATGGCCTGCGGGGTGCCGGTCGTGGCGACGGCCGTGGGCGGCATGAAGGACACGGTGGAGGACGGGGTGACCGGGACGCTCGTCCACGAGCACGACCCGTCGGCGGTGGCGACCGCGGTGCGCGCGTACTTGAACGACAAGGGACTGCGCGAGCGGACCGGCCTGGCGGGCCGGGCGCGCGCTTGCGCGCACTACTCCTGGGACACGATCGCGGCGGAGACCCTGAAGGTCTACGAAGCGGTCGAGACCTGAGCTGAACCAAGTGTCAGGGGCGGCCTGCGTGCGGCGATTGCCTGCGCGCGGGCCGCTTGCGGCCGGGCCACCGCGCTCAGGTTCGCTCTTGCGCCGCTTCGAGGGCCTCGGCCTGCGACTCGATTGCTTCCGGGAGCCTTCGCCTCTGGACGAGCGCCGCCGGGAGCTTCGCTGCCAGTTCGGCCATCGCCTTCGCCGCTTGGCGGTCCCTCACCGCCCTCGCCGCCAGCGCCCTCGTCTCTCGGGCCGCCACGCCCATAGGGCGGCGCATCCAGGCAGTCAAAGCGTCGTTGCGCAGCTCCCTGGCCTGCCGCCACGGCGGCGGCCTCCGATGGCCCGACGGGCGGTGTCTTGCGACTATCTCCTCGACATAACAGGAGGCCCATCCGCTCGCGGCCAGGTCCATCGCCAGCATCCGCTCCTCGCCGATGAACCGCAGCACCCCGCTGAACCCGCCCGCCTCCAGGAACGCCTGGCGCCGCACCACGGCCGCGCAGGCCAGGAACCCCAGCACGGCCGGTCCGGGCATCCCCTCGGGCGTGCCCAGCGGGCTCGCGGCGAGCGCCGCGTTCATGGGGTCCTCCGCGCGCTCCTCGCCGACGAGCGTCCGCGCCGCCACCAGTCCCAGGCGCGGACACGCCT
>DATABR010000209.1:0-7928 GCA_036259435.1 Glycomyces sp. | reverse complement strand
GTGTCCTGGCAGGAGCCGCACGCGGGTGCACCCGCGTGCGGTCTTCGGGGGCGGCCCCCGGGGTTCCCACATTCGCCGCCAGTCCTGCAGGACCGGTTCGCCGCTCCGCACTTCCACCACCACCGGCGAAGCAGCTGTTTTTATCTATCAACAATCACATGTCCCACAAAGGTTGCCAAGCACCATTTTCCTGCCTGTGGATAACTCTGTGCCATTGACGGCGCGGGTGCTCGGTTCAGCCTCTCGCGTCCCTCGCCAGCATCGCGGCCTGCACCCTGTTCGTGCACTCCAGCTTCGCCAGCACCCGGCTCACGTAGGTCTTCACCGTCGCCTCGCTCATGTGGACCTTTCCTGCGATCTCCGCGTTCGACAGTCCCTCGGCCACCAGGTCCAGCACGTCCCTCTCCCTCGCCGCCAGCCTCGCCATCCGCTCCACCGCATCTGTGCGCCTCGACGCCGATTCCGGTGCCACCAAGCCCAGGACCATCCTCGTCACCACCGGCGACAAGTACCCCTCCCCCGCCGCCACCGCCCGCACCGCGCTCACCAACTCCTCAGGCGCGCAAGTCTTGAGCACGAATCCCGCCGCCCCGCGCTCCACCGCACCCAGCACGTTCCCTTGGTCCCCGAAAGAAGTCAGCACCAGCGCCCGCGTCCCCGGCGACACGCCGCCGAGCCGTCCGACCACGTCCAACCCGCCGAGCCCCGGCATGTGCAGGTCCACCAAAGCCACCTCCGGCCGGTGCCGTTCCACCGCCGCCAGCGCGTCTCGTCCGTTGTGGGCAGCCGCAGCCACTTCGAACCCGGCCGCCTCCAGGACCGTCCGCACCCCTTCGACCACGAGCGGCTCGTCGTCGGCGATCACCACTGTGGTCACGACGGCCGCACCCCGGCGACGTGGTCAACGGCAGCAGCACGAGCAGCAGCACCACCGTTGCGACCGCGGCAGCCCCTGCGACCCGCGACCGCCTCACCCGCGCGGCTGGCAGCGGCAGCATCGCGCTCAACCGGAACCGGCCCTCCGCGGCCCGGCAGTCGAGCAGCCCGCCGGCAGCGTCCACACGCTCTCGCAGGCCCGCGAGGCCATGTCCCCCAGGCAGTTCCGCGGCGCCGCCCCCGGCCAGCGGGTTCTCGACCGTCACCAGCAGCGCGTCGGCCTCCCAAGTCACCGCGGCGCGCACCGGCTCGCCCGGCGCGTGCTTCGCCGCATTCGCCAGCCCCTCCTCAAGCACCGCGTACGCGGCCCGCGCGGCCGCCGCCGGGAGCGGCGCCGGCTCGCCCTCGTGACGCAGCTCGACCGCCACGCCCGCCTCCATGAACGCCACCGCCAGCGCCGCCGCCTCGGTCGCGTCGAACCTCGCCTCGACCTCGGATCCCGTGCGCAGCACCGACACCAGCCCGTGCAAATCCTCGACCGCTGCCCGCACGGTGTCGCCCACCTGCCGCACCTCGGCGCGGCGCTCGGAGTCCGTTTCGCGCACTTCCAGGGCCGCGACTTGGACTGCCGCGAGGCCGAGCCGCCGCCCGATACGATCGTGCATGTCGCCGGCGAGCCGCAGCCGTTCGCGGTGCACCGCGACCTCTCGCTCCCGTTCGGCCCTCCGGAACCACTGCCACAGGGCCGCGATCACGGCCGCGGCGAGCAGCGCCAGCACACCGGTGGGCAGCGGCCCGGCGGGGAGCGTGGCGAGCAGGACGAATTCGGCCAGCACGATCGCGACCGCTGCGAGCAGACCTCTCATACGGCCAGGGTACGCATGGGGCGGCGCGCCGCCCGCTTTCGCGCGGTTCACTTTCGTCGCGACTTCGGGCGACCTTCGGCGACTGTCCCCGGGCGGCCCGAATACTTACGGTGGCAATGTGATCGAAGTTAACCATCTGACCAAGCGGTATCGCGGCGGCACGGCCGTCGACGATCTGTCCTTCACCGTGGAACCGGGCCGCGTCACCGGCTTCCTCGGCCCCAACGGCGCAGGCAAGTCCACCACGATCCGGCTCGTCCTCGGCCTCGACCGCCCCACGAGCGGCCACGCGACCGTGAACGGCCGGCCGTACACCGCGATCCCCCGGCCGCTGACGGCCGTGGGCGCGCTGCTCGAGGCCGGCGACCTGCACCCCACTCGCACCGCCCGCGAGCACCTGCGGTGGCTGGCGCGCAGCAACGGCATCGGCGAGCGCCGCATCCGCGAGGTCTTGGAGGCCACCGGGATGGCCGAGGCGGCCGGGAAGCGCGCCAAGACCCTCTCGCTGGGCATGAAGCAGCGCCTCGGCGTGGCCGCGGCACTGCTCGGCGACCCGGGCGTGCTCATCCTCGACGAGCCGGTCAACGGTCTCGATCCCGAAGGGGTGGTGTGGATCCGGAATCTCATGAAAGGCCTCGCCGCCGAAGGCCGCACGGTGCTCGTCTCCAGCCACCTCATGGCCGAGATGGCGCTGACGGCCGAGCATCTGGTCGTCATCGGCCAGGGCCGCCTGCTGGCCGACACGACCACCAAGGACTTCATCGCCGCCCACTCCACCCCTGACGACGGCGCGAGCCTGGAGGAGGCGTTCATGCGGTTGACGAGCGCGTCGGTCGAGTTCCGGTCGGGAGGCGCGCGATGAACGGGTTTCTCGCCGCGACCTCGGCCGAGTGGGTGAAAGTGCGCTCGGTGCGATCCACAGCGGTCACACTCAGCCTCTTCGCGCTTGTCACGTTTGCTCTGAGCTGGTTGGTCGCCGGGTCCTTCAACATCGGGGGCCCGGCGCACGATGCGATCCTCCCGATCTTCTTCGGGCTCCTCACCGGGCAGCTCGTGCTCATCACGTTCGCGGTCGCGACCGTGGGCGCGGAGTTCTCGACAGGCACGATCCGGGCCTCGCTCGCGGCCGTGCCCTCGCGCGGCAGGCTGTTCGCCGCGAAGATGACCATGGTCGGCCTGACCGTTGGCGCCGCGGCTCTCGTCGTGGAGCTGGCGGTGTTCGCCTTGGTCCAGGGCTTGCTCGGCAGCGCGGCCGCGCCGCTGACCGAATGGTGGACGATCGAGGCGCTGTTGGGCGGCTGGATCCACCTCACCCTGCTGAGCGTGTTCACGGCGGCCGTCACGGTCGTGCTGCGCAGCACCGTGGTCACCCTGTCGGTCCTCCTGCCGGTGCTGTTCCTGTCCTCGCAGGGCCTGGGGAACCTCGAGGCGATCAAGCCGGTGGCGCAGTATCTGCCCGACCAGGTGGGCATGGTGATCATGCGCATGACCGTCCCCGGGGACCCGCAGTTCGGACGGGATTACGGACCTTGGGAAGGAATCGCGATCCTGGTGCTGTGGACGGCGGCGGCGCTGGTCGGCGGCTGGCTCGCAATGCGCCGCAGGGATGCCTGACCGGGAAATGGCGGCCGGGACCGGGTGAACTCGGCCCGGGTCTGGCCGCCGCTCCATGTGGACCGTCCTCAATTGTCCGAATGATTGATGCCACAGACGGTTCTCATATAACTTCGCCCTGTAGTCGGTCTTGGTTTTCAGGGCCGCAGGCATGCGGACGCGGCCGATGCGGTCGGCGCTTCGCGAGACAGGACCGAAGGAGCACCTGTGAAACGTATTGCCATGTTCGGAGCGGGTTCGATGCTGCTCACCGCCGCCCTCGCCGCCCTGCCCGCCTCGGCGCAGTCGCAGTCCCCCGAAGCGAAGACCGTGCTGGTCGAGGAGCATTTCACCGGTAAGAAGATCGAAGACGAGAACTTCGTCTCGCTCGGCGCCTGCCTCACGGCCGCCACCGAGGCCGTGGGCGAGAACGCGTTCGACTCGTGCGCCGATCAGAACACCGGCCCGGTTCCGACCTCGGGCAAGAAACCCGGCTACCTTCAGCTCACCGATGTCGAGAAATACCAGGCCGGTGCGGTCGTCTACAACAAGGCCCTGCCCTCGAAGCACGGCATCGAGGTGACCTTCGCGCAGTACCAGTACGGGGGCACCGGCGCCGACGGCATCTCCTTCTTCCTCGTCGACGGCGAGACCGATCTGACCGAGACCGGCGCCATGGGCGGGAGCCTCGGCTACGCCCAGCGCATCACCGAGGACGCCGACACGCCGAACTCGCCTGGTGTGGACGGCGGCTACCTTGGCCTGGGCCTGGACGCCTGGGGCAACTTCTCGGCGGACACCGAGGGCCGCGGCTCCGGTTGCCCCGAGGACCGGCGAGCTCCCGAGCACCTGCAGGTCTACGCCAACCGCGCTCCCGACACCGCGGCGCTGCGCGGCCCCGGCCAGGGCTTCGACGGCTATTGCCTGCTCGAGACCTCCGCCACCGACGAGGTGATCGGCGAGTACGCCAACGGGCTCCTCTATGGCACGAACTTCCCCGAGAGCCTCGAGACCGAGACGCTCGCCGAGGCCAAGCGCACCGTGAAGCTCAAGGTCATGGACGACGGCGACCAGGCGAAGGTGACCGTCGACATCAACTTCCAGGACGGCAACGGCTGGGTCCGCGTCTTGGAGTCCACGGTGCCCCAGGCGCTGCCCGAGACCTTCAAGTTCGGCTTCGCCTCCTCGACGGGCGGCGAGGTCGACGTGCACCTGCTGCGCCACCTGCGCGTCGAGTCCATCGAGTAATCCACGAGCTAAGCAACGGGCCCGCGGTGATGCCGCGGGCCCTTTTCGTACTCTCGGCGACACTTGCGGGCCGAGCATCGGCGCGGTGCGTTAGTACTCCATCAGCTGGCGGGCGGCCTCGGCGACCGATCCCGACAGCGACGGGTAGATCGTGAAGGTGCGGGCCACCTGCTCCACGGTGAGGTGCTGCTCGACCGCCAGCGCGATCGGGGTGATCAGCTCGGAGGCGCGCGAGCCGACCACGACGCCGCCGGCGACGATCCCCGAGGAGTTCCACGCGAAGAGCTTCACGAAGCCCTCGGTGCGGTCGACCATCTTGGCGCGCGGGTTGGACGCGAACGGCAGCAGCACCGCCCGGCAGTCCGACTTCCCCGAGTCCACATCGGTCTGGGTGACGCCGACGGAGGCGAGTTCGGGGTCGGTGAACACGTTCGCCGCCACGTGGGCGAGCTTGATGGGGCGCACGGCCTCGCCGAGGGCGTGCCAGATCGCGATGCGGCCCTGCATGGCCGCGACCGAGGCGAGGGCGTGGACGCCGGTGACGTCGCCCGCCGCGTAGACGCCGGGCACGTTCGTGCGCGAGACCTTGTCGACGGGGATGAAGCCGCGTTCGTTCACGGTGATGCCGTAGGCGTGCAGGCCCAGGTCGTCGGAGTTGGGGATGGAGCCGACGCAGATGAGCGCGTGGGTGCCCTCGATGACGGTGCCGTCCTCGAGCTCGACTTCGACTCCGGTGTCGGTGCGGCGGGCGGCGGCGGCGCGGGAGTGGTTGCGCACGTCCATGCCGCGGCGCACGAACACGCGGCCGACGGTCTCGGCGGCCTCGGCGTCCTCATGGGGCATGACGCGGTCGCGCGAGGAGATGAGGGTGACGCTCGAGCCCATCGCGAGGTAGGCGGAGGCGAACTCGGCGCCGGTGACGCCGGAGCCGACGATGATGAGGCGCTCGGGTAGCTCCTTGAGGTCGTAGAGCTGGCGCCAGGTGAGGATGCGCTCGCCGTCGACGGGCGCGGAGGCGAGGGTGCGCGGGGTCGCGCCGGTGGCGATGAGGACGACGTCGGCGTCGGCGTCGTAGGGCTCGCCTTCGACCGGGACGATGTGCAGTTCGTGCACGTAGTTGTAGCCCTTGTCGACGCGCAGTCCGGCGCGGCCGTAGACGATGTCGACGCCCGCGTTGACGAGCTTCTGCGCGATGTCGGCGGACTGCTGGGTGGCGAGGCGGCGTACGCGGCCGTTGACGGCGTCGGCGTCCGCGGTGGCCTCTTTGGTGCCGATGCCGAGCTCGCTCGACTCGTGGATCTCGGTGAGGACCGAGGACGCGGCGATGAAGGTCTTGGAAGGGACGCAGTCGGAGAGGACGCAGGCCCCGCCCGCCCCGGTGTCCTCGATGAGGGTGACGTCGGCGCCGAGTTGGGCCGCCACGAGGGCGGCCTCGTACCCGGCCGGGCCTCCGCCGATGATCGCTACTCGTGCCACGGACGCGCCTTTCAGAGTTCGGGATGCTTCAAAGCGGGCAGGATTAAGGGTATCTTCGAGGCGTGCATCTCTATGCCGCCTATGGCTCGAATCTAGACCCCGCCCGCATGCAGGCGACCTGCCCGCGCTCGCCTCTGGTCGGGACGGGCTGGCTGGAGGGCTGGCGACTGACCTTCGGCAACGCCGATCTCGGTTCGGAGACGGCCGTGGTGACGGTGGTGGAGTCGCCTGGCGAGCGGGTGTTCGTGGCGCTCTACGACGTCGACGCGGCCGACCGGCAGGTGCTCGACGAACTGGAGGGCCTGAACTCGGGGCTCTATCGGAGGTTGCACACGCAGGCGGCGACGCTCGAGGCGAACCGTCAGGTGTGGCTCTACGTGTTCGAGGGCTTCGAGGGCGGCCTGCCGAGCCAGTGGTACCTCGACGAGATCATGCGAGCGGCAGAGGCCGCGGGCGCCCCGCAGGACTACGTGGAGACGCTGCGCAAACGGCCGACCGCCGAATAGCCCCCAGCTCAGCGCTGTTCGAAGGACACTGTCGCACCCCGCGCGTACGTTGGTTTGCCGGGGGCCCGGCAATGTCCGATTTGCCCGGACACTCCGTTCATGTTCGCGCGACCGGATTTGCTGTCGCACCCGGCCCGTACCGTTGAAAACGGGGGACCCCAGGTGTCCGATTTGTCTGGACGCTCCGTTCACGTTCTGCAATGCAAACGGGGAGGCGCAAAACGCCTCCCCCATTCGCTTTACTTACGCCTTCACCATGCCGGCTTTCGCAGTGCCGGTCTTCAGAATGCGGGGCTCGCTGCCGCGGCCAGGGCTGTGTGGGTCATGACGCGGATGCCGTGGGCCAGCGCGCGTTCGTCGATGTCGAAGTTGCCCTGGTGGATGTCCAGGCGCTCGCCCGGGCGGGCGACGCCGAGGCGGGCCATCGCCCCTGGCACCTGCTCGAGGTAGTACGCGAAGTCTTCGCCGCCCATGGACATCGGCGCTTCGGCGACGGCTTCGTCGCCGAGCGCGGCGGCGGTCGCACCGGCGAACATCGCCGAGGCCGCGCGGTCGTTCACCACCGGGGGCACGCCGCGGCGGTAGTCGATCTCGCACTCCACGCCTGAGGCACGGGCCACCGACCGCGTCACTTCCTGCACCAGATCGGGGATCATGTCCCAAGTCTCGCGGCCGTGCACCCGCACAGTAGCGCGCGCGAGGGCCGCCTGCGGGATCGCGTTCGCGGCCTCGCCGGCCTGCACCGCGCCGAAGACGATCGCGACCGACTGGCGCGGGTCGAGGCGGCGGTGCACCAGCGCGGGCACATCCACGACGACACGCCCGATGGCAGTCACGAGATCCGACGTGAGGTGCGGGCGCGAAGTGTGGCCGCCGCGGCCGCTCATGCGCACCTCCATGACGTCGCACGCGGCCGTCAGCGGCCCGTTGCGCACGGCGACCTGCCCGGCCTGGAACTGCGGGTCGCAGTGGAAGGCGAAGATCGCGGCCACATCGGTGAGCGCCCCGTACTTGATCATCGTGGGCGCGCCCGAGGGGAACTGCTCCTCGGACGGCTGGAACACCAGGCGGAAGCGGCCCGGCAGGCCCTCGCTGCGTTCGAGTTCGGCCAGGGCCCGGGCGACGCCGAGGGCGATCGCGGTGTGGGCGTCGTGGCCGCACGCGTGGCACACGCCGTCGACGGTCGACCGGTACGGGACCTGCTTGGGGTCGTGGATCGGGAGGGCGTCCATGTCGGCGCGGATCGCGATGACGCGGTCGCCGGTGCCGATGTCGCAGGTGAGGCCGGTCCCGTCGGGGATGACCTGCGGCTGGAGGCCGGCTTCGATCAGGCGCGCGGCCACGAAGTCCGCCGTGTCGTGCT
>DATABR010000208.1:0-3828 GCA_036259435.1 Glycomyces sp. | reverse complement strand
GCGATGAGCGCGCCCGTGGTCGCGCCCTGCGTGAGGCCGAGGATGTCGGGGCTGCCCAAGGGGTTGCGGGTGAGGTTCTGGAACAGCGCGCCGGCCAGGCCCATGCAGGCGCCGACCGCGAGGCCGGTCGCCAGGCGCGGCAGCCGCAGGGTCCAGAGGATGAACTCGTCGCCCTTCGTGCCCTCGCCGAGGAGGGCGTTCCAGACGCGATCGAGGCCGAGCGCGGTCGATCCCGTCGCGATGGACCACATGGCGATCGCGATGAGCGCGGCGAGCGAGCCGAGCACCGCGACGACCGTGCGGTGGCGCAGGCGGATCGAGGCGCCGCGGAGGCGCACCACGGTCGAACCGGAGGTCAGGGTGGTCACAGCCGGGCCACCTTCCTGCGGCTGACGAGGTAGAGGAAGAACGGCCCGCCCGCGACGGCGCAGACGATGCCGACCTGGACTTCGGCGGGCCGGGCCACGACGCGGCCGAGCACGTCGGCTGCCACGAGGAACGCCGCGCCCGAAAGCATCGAGTACGGCAGGACCCAGTTCTGGTCCGGCCCGGTGAACGCCCGCACCACATGCGGGACAACGAGGCCGACGAAGACGATCGGGCCGCACACGGCCGTGGCGGTCCCCGCGAGCACGGTGATCGTGGCGATCCCGGCCACGCGCAGTACTCGCGGGTCCACGCCGAGGCCGGTCGCGGTCGCGTCGCCGAGCGCGAGCGCATTGAGCGGGCGCGCGAGCAGCACGCCGACCAGGCCCGCGCCCAAGATGAGGAGCACGACCGGCAGCATCGGCGCCACGTGCGCGTTCACGAGCGACCCGACCGACCAGAACCGCATCTGCTCGAGCGTGGCCGCGTCCATGAGCTGGATCGCCGAGACATACGCGTACCCGGCGGCGGTGACCGCGGCCCCGGCCAGCGCGAGCCGCGCGGGGGTCGCACTGGAGGCTCCGGCGATGAGGTAGCAGGCCACGGCGGCGATCGCGGCCCCGACGAAGGCGAAGGCGATGGTCTCGGCGAACCCGAAGGAGCCGATGAAGAACGAGGCGGTCACGACCGCGGCGGCGGCGCCGGTGTTGACGCCGAGAAGGCCGGGGTCGGCGAGCGGGTTGCGGGTCATGGCCTGCATGAGCGCCCCGGCGAGGCCGAGGGCGGCCCCGGCCGCGAGGCCGAGCACGGTGCGCGGCAGGCGCAGTTCGGTGACCACGGGGTAGGTCTCGGAAGTGGCGTCCGTGAGCCCGGCCCAGACCTGTCCGAGGTCCATCGCGCGGGAGCCGACGGCGACGCTGAGGACCGCGAGGAAGGCCAGCACGGCGACGAGGACGGCCAAGCCGATCAGGCGTCGAGCGGTGCGCGATCGCACCACCGGTTCACGTGCAGCCCTTTCGGTATCGGTGCCGATCGGCGTCGGCGGGGCCGTAGCCGCGGCGCGTTGGGCAGTTGACAAGGTGCGATCTCCGGAGGGATAGTGGCTGCAGTTTTGTTTAGGCTAACCTAACCGCGATGCCCCTCGCCATGACTGCTCACCCCGTGAAGGAGTTTCCCGTGCCACTGCGTGCCCGCCCGCTGCTCGCCCCCTCCGGGTTCACCCGCCGCGGCCTGCTCGCCACGGGCGGCCTCGGCGCCGCTTCACTGCTCGCCGCCTGCGGCTCGGACGGGGGCGCCGGTTCGGAAGGCGGCGACACCGCCGGGTCGGGGCCGTTCTCCTTTCTCGACGAACGCAACCAGGCCAACGTCGAACTCGACAGCGTGCCGACCACGGTCGTGGCCTTCACCGGCCTCGCCGCCGCGCTCTACGACTACGGCGTGGAGGTCGCGGCCGTTTTCGGCCCCACCACACTCGCGGACGGCGCCCCCGACATCCAGGCCGGGCGGATGCCCGTCGAGAACCTCACGATCCTCGGCAACGTCTGGGGCGAGTTCGACGTCGAGAAATACGCCCAGTTGAACCCCGAACTCATCGTCTCCCACTACTACGAGGGCTTCGACCTGTGGTTCGTGCCCGAGGAGCGCCTCGAAGAAGTCGAGGCCCTCGCGCCGGGCATCGGCATCGAGGTGTCCCAGCCGACGCTCGACCAGATCATCGACCGGCACGCCTCGCTGGCCGAAGCACTCGGAGCGGACATGACCTCCGAGGACAACACGGCCGGTATCGAGCGATTCGGAGCGGCCGCGGCCGCTTTGCACGAAGCCGCAATGGAGACCGGCATCTCGCACGGCAGGACGCTCAAGGCGATGGCCGTGGGCGCACGCGAAGAGGGCCTGTACATCGCCAACCCGTCGACGTTCAACCTGCTCGCCAAGGGCACCGAGCTCGGTGTCGACTGGGTGGTGCCCGAGTCGCCCGACGAGAACGGCTACTGGGAGATGCTCTCGTGGGAGAACGCGGGCAAGTACGAGGCGGACCTGATCTACCTCGACCAGCGCACCGGGAACCTCCAGTCGCCCGAGCTGGTCGACTACCCGACCTGGACCGCGCTCCCGGCCGTCGCCGCCGAGCAGACCTACGGCTGGAACCCCGAGCCGGTCTACTCGCATGTCGGTGGGGCCGTTGAACTCGAGGTCATCGCGCAGGCGCTGGCCTCCGCCCAGCCGCTCTAACCGGATGAGTGGCTGACGCCACGCAGCGACCCCAGCGCAGCGGACCGCAATGTTCTTAGGCTAGCCTAACCTTTGTTCGGTCGGCTGCCCGCGCGAGCAGTGCACCAGTCCGGCCCTCAAGCGCCCTTCACGAAGGAGAAACACACATGGCTTTCGATGCCGACAGCGTCAAGTTCGGCCGCCGCGGCCTGCTCGCGGGCGGCGGCGCCCTCGGCCTCGCCGGCGTGCTCGCCGCGTGCGGCGGCGGCGAGGACGAGGCCGCGGACATCGCGGCGGACTCGGGCCCCTGGGAGTTCACCGACGACCAGCCCGCCACAGTGACGCTCGACCAGGTCCCCACCAAGATCGTCGCGTTCACCGGCATGGCCGCCGCGCTCTACGACTTCGGCGTCGAGATCCCGGCCGTCTTCGGCCCCACCACCAACGAGGACGGCTCAGCCACCACCCAGGCCGGGAACCTCCCCGTCGCCGACCTCGAGGTCTTCGGCAACGTCTACGGCGAGTTCAACGTCGAGGCCTACGCGGCCTACGGCCCCGAAGTGCTCATGACGCACTACTACTTCGACCCCGCGACCCTGTGGTACGTGCCCGAGGAGAGTCACGGCGAGATCACCGGACTCGCCGAGGTCACCGCGCTCAATGTGGACGACGGCGCGAACACCCTCGAGCAGATCATCGGCCGCCACGCCGAATTGGCCCAGTCCCTCGGCGCCGACCTCGACTCGGAGGACAACGCCGCCAACAAGGAGCGCTACGACGCCGCCGTCGAGGCCCTCAAGGCCGCCGTGGCCGCGAACCCGGTCAAAGTGCTCGCGTGCTCCGCGGCCGCCGAGACCTTCTACGCCTCGAACCCGGCCATGGGCAACGACCTCCGCTTCTTCGCCGAGCTCGGTGTCGACTTCGTGGTGCCGGACGCGCTCGACGCGGCCACCGGCGACTACTACGAGATCCTCTCGTGGGAGAACGCCGACAAGTACCAGGCCGACGTGCTGTACCTCGACAACCGCGTACAGGCTCTCCAGCCCGAAGGCCTGACGGAGTTCCCGACCTGGAACGCCCTCCCGGCCGTCCAGGAAGGCCAGATCGCCGGCTGGAACGCCGAGCCGCTGTACGGCTACGGCCTCGCCGCCACCTCCATCGAGGAACTGGCGACCGCGATCCAGAACGCCAAAAAGCTGTCCTAGAGGTTCCAAAAGCCAACTGAAGATTGCAAAGTGAGAAGGGGGGGGG
>DATABR010000207.1:0-5795 GCA_036259435.1 Glycomyces sp. | reverse complement strand
ATCTGGGTCTCCGCCGACTACACCCGCGCGGCTCCCGGCGGCACCGGCGCGGCCAAGTGCGGCGGCAACTACGCCGCGAGCCTCGTCCCTCAGGCGGAGGCGATCCAGCGCGGGCATGACCAGGTCGTGTTCCTCGACGCGGCCGAGCATCGCTGGATCGAGGAGCTGGGCGGCATGAACCTGTTCTTCGTGTTCGCGGACGGGCGCATCGTCACCCCGCCGCTCATCGGTCGCCTCGCCCGATCGTGCCTAAGCGAACCTGGTGGTCCAGCCGTGGGTGTCCTCGGCGCGGCCGTGCTGCAGGTCGAGGATGGTCTGGCGCAACTGCATCGTGAACTTGCCGGCCTCGCCGCCGTTGACCTGGAACTCGCCCGAGCGGCCCTTGACGGTGCCCACCGGGGTGATCACCGCGGCGGTGCCGCACGCGAAGGCCTCGGAGAGGATGCCGGACTCGGCGTCCTCGCGCCAGCGCTCGAGCGAGTAGTCGGTCTCGCGGACCTCCCAGCCGGCCTCGGTCGCGAGCGTGAAGATCGCGTCGCGGGTGATGCCGGGCAGGATCGTACCGAGTTTCGGCGTGTAGAGCACCCGCTCGTTCTCATAGGCGAAGAACAGGTTCATGCCGCCGAGCTCGTCCACGTACTCGTACTTGACCGCATCCAGGAAGACCACCTGATCGCAGCCGTGCTCGATGGCTTCGGCCTGCGGCAGGAGGCTGGCGGCGTAGTTGCCGCCGCACTTGGCCGCGCCGGTGCCACCGGGCCCGGCCCGGTTGTACTCCTCGGAGACCCACAGCGTGAGCGGCTTGGGGCCGTTCTTGAAGTAGGCCGCGGCCGGAGAGGCGATGACCAGGTACGTGTACTCGTTGGCGGGCCGCACGCCGAGGAAGGCCTCGGAGGCGAACATGTACGGCCGCAGGTAGAGGCTGGCCTCTTCCTGGCTCGGGACCCAGTCCTTGTCGACGGCGAGGAGCTCGCGGATCGACTGGAGGAACCACTCCTCGGGCAGGCTCGGCATGGCCATGCGCTCGGCCGAGAGATTGAGCCGGTGCGCGTTGGCCTCGGCGCGGAAGAGGCCGATGCCGCCGTCGGGGTAGCGGTAGGCCTTGAGGCCCTCGAAGATCTCCTGGGCATAGTGCAGCACCGCCGCGGCCGGGGAGAGGGTCAGCGGCCCGTACGGCTTGATCTCGGCGTCGTGCCAGCCGCGGCCCTCGGTCCAGGTCATGGTGAACATGTGGTCGGTGAAGTTGGTGCCGAACCCGGGGTCGGCGAGGATGCGCTCGCGCTCCTCGGCCAGGGTCGGGTTCGGGTGCGGCTCGTGCCGCAGGTCGGGAAGACCTTCGCTGGTCATGGATCTGTCCTTCAATGCAAATGGCTCGGTGGTGGCAGTGCTGTAGTGGTCCTGACGCCTAACTTACCGCTCGTTCAGGTGGTCGGGCGGTGCGTGGCCCGGGTCGACGTCGACACGGAAAAACGCCCGGCGAGGCGCTCTTGTCGGAGCGCTGGCCCGCCGGGCGTCGAAGCTGCTTTGGTGTTAGCTGAGCTGTCCGGCGACGTCGGCGGCTACTCGGTCGCCTACCTCGCTGGTACGGATCTTGGTGCCGGTCTCGCGTCCGGCCAGTTCGCGTTCCACCGCGGCGTTCACCGCGACGGCGGCGTCGGCGCGGCCGAGGTGCTCGAGCAGGAGCGCGGTGGAGGAGATCGCGGCGACGGGGTCGGCGATGCCCTGACCGGCGATGTCGGGGGCCGAGCCGTGGACGGGCTCGAACGTCGACGGGTGCGTGTGATCGGGGTTGATCGAGCCCGTGGCGGCGAGGCCGATGCCGCCGGTCACGGCGGCGGCGATGTCGGTGAGGATGTCGCCGAAGAGGTTGTCGGTGACGATCACGTCGAACGTCTGCGGGCGGTTCACCAGGAACATCGCCGCGGCATCCACATGCTGGTACTCGGTGGTCACATCGGCGTACTCGGTGGCGACGTCGTCGAAGGCCCGCTTCCACAGGCCGCCGGCGTGCACCAGCACGTTGGTCTTGTGCACCAGGGTGAGGTGGCCGCGGCGGCGGCGGGCGCGCTCGAAGGCGTCGCGGACGACGCGCTCGACGCCGTAGCGGGTGTTCAGGGACTCCTCGGTGGCGATCTCGGCCGGGGAGCCGACGTGGAGGTTGCCGCCGGCGCCGGTGTAGAGGCCCTCGGTGCCCTCGCGGACGACCACGAAGTCGATGTCGCCGGGCTTGACGTCGACCAGCGGCGAGGACGCGCCGGGGTAGAGGCGGCTGGGCCGCAGATTCACGTACTGGTCGAACTCGAAGCGGAGCTTGAGCAGCAGTCCGCGCTCGAGCACGCCCGGCGGGACCGACGGGTCGCCGATGGCGCCCAGGAGGATCGCGTCGTGCTCGTCCAGTTCGGACAGGACGCTGTCGGGCAGGATCTCACCGGTGCGGTTGTACAGCCGCGCGCCGAGGTCGTATTCGGTCGACTCGTAGCCGGGAAGGGCCACGGCGAGCACCTTCTGCGCCTCGGCGATGACCTCTTGCCCGATCCCGTCGCCCGGGATGACCGCGATCCTGCTCATGCTGCCTCTCTGATTTCGTCCTCAGTCGCTGACGCGAACTGGTGCGCCGCTTTCGGTCTCGGACCGGCCGATGCTCCCCCGAGAACACCGAATGCGGGCGGGTGCGTTCACCTTAACGCACCCGTCCCGCATTCCGACAAACGGCTCTCAGCAGGTGGAACTAATCCTCGAGGGTCACGGCCTTGACGGCGGTGGCGCCGACCGAGTCCTTGATGCGGCCGAGCACCTCGGCGGGAACCGGCGCGTCCAGGGCCATCGCCATGACAGCCTCGCCACCGGCGGCCTTGCGGGCCACCTGCATCGCGGCGATGTTGATGCCCAGGTCGCCCAGGGTGCCGCCGATGAGGCCGACCACTCCGGGGCGGTCGGTGTAGCGCAGGAACAGGAGCGAGCCGTCCAGATCGATGTCGAGCTCGAAGCCGTCGATCTCGGTCAGCCGCAGACCGCCGTGCGGGCCGGGGCTGATCGTGCCGGACACCGTGAGGCTCCGGCCGTCGACCATGGCGCCGCGCAGGGTCAGCAGCGTCTGGTACTCCAGCGACTCCTGCGAGGTGAACAGGCCGACCTCGACGCCGCGCTGCTCGGCCACGAGGGGGGCGTTGACGTAGGTGACCGAGTCGGCCACGTCCACGAACAGGCCCTTGGTCGCGGCGAGCTGGAGCACGGACACGTCGTGGGCGACCACGTCGCCGCGCACGTCGACCGTGAGCGACTGGACGGCCGAACCGGCCAGCGCGTTGAAGGTGCGACCCAAGCGCTCGGCGAGCGGCAGGAGCGGGCGCACGTCCTCGTTGACCACACCGCCGGCCTGCACGTTGGCCGCGTCGGGCACGAACTCGCCCGAGAGGGCCAGCTTGACGCTCTTGGCGACCGCGAGACCGGCGTTGTCCTGCGCCTCGCGGGTGGAGGCGCCCAGGTGCGGGGCGGCGACCACGTTGTCGAGGGCGAACAGCGGCGAGTCGGTGCACGGCTCCTTGACGAACACGTCGAGGCCGGCGGCGGCCACGCGGCCGTCCTGCAGGGCCGCGGCGAGCGCGTCCTCGTCGATCAGGCCGCCGCGGGCGGCGTTGATGATCCGCACGCCGGGCTTGACCTTGTTGAACGCGTCCTCGCCGAGCAGCCCCACGGTCTCGGGGGTCTTCGGCAGGTGGATCGTGATGAAGTCCGCGGCGGCGAGCAGCGTGTCGAGGTCGACGAGCTTGACCCCGAGCTTCGCGGCCAGCGCGGGCTGCGCGTACGGGTCGTAGGCGACCACGTTCATGTCGAACGCCTGCATGCGGGTCGTGACGAGCTGGCCGATCTTGCCGAAGCCGATGACGCCGAGGGTCTTGCCTTGGATTTCGACGCCGGTGAACTTCTTGCGGTCCCAGCGCCCGGCGCGCAGCGAGGCGTCAGCGCGGGCGATGTGGCGGGCGCTGGCGAGCAGCAGCGTGATGGCCTGCTCGGCGGCGGAGACGATGTTGGAGGTCGGCGCGTTGACGACCATGACGCCGCGTTCGGTGGCGGCGGGCAGCTCGACGTTGTCGAGGCCCACGCCGGCGCGGGCGATGACCTTGAGCTTGGGCGCGTGCTCGAGCGCGGCGGCGTTGATGGTGGTGGCGGAGCGGACGATCACGGCATCGGCCTCGACCAGCGCGGCGTGGAGGGACTCCACGTTCGTACCGTCGATCTCCCGGACGTCGAAGTCGCCGGAGAGGACCTCGATCGCGGCGGGCGCGAGCTGGTCGGCAATGACCACGACGGGTTTCGGTTCGGTCATGGGATACCTCGCAAAGGTAAGGAGAGACGGAGGACCGGGCGCGGCGCTGCGTCGTCGGGGCAATGGTATGTCGAACGCGTTAACGGCTCCTTACCGACCTGCCGTATCCCGAATCCTGGAACTCGCGGGTCCGCCGTACCTCACGGGTCAAGCCCGCTCGGACACACAGGACGCACAAGCCGACGCCCAAATAGTGAGCCCCATTCGCAAGCGGCGTCGACCAGCGCGGCGCGTCCGCACGCCCGCAGTCCGCTTCGCGAGGCTCGTTCGCCCGCGGTCGGTCGACCGAAAACGTCGCACTCCTGCCGCGGCACGCTTCTTGAGTCCTACTCGCGAGCGAACCGCCGCGCGAAAACATCGCACCATGCTTGCATTGGGGAGCACTCCGGATGCCCGTTTTGCAGGCGAACGCCGGAATGCGGCGCTATTCGTAGTGGGCGTCCTCGTCCAGGAGCTCGGCCGCTTCGCTCTCGGCTTCGGCCAGGACCTGCTTGACCACTGGGATGGCGATGCCGGAGCCGTAGCCTTTGCGGGCGAGCATGCCCACGAGTTTGCGCAGCACCGCGTCGTGACTCTGGCCCGCGAGCGATCGGTAGCGGCGGCGCGCGAGCGCCAGCGCCGCCTCGCGCTCGTCGTCGTCGCTGACCGCCTCGACCGCGGCGTCAACGAAATCGGGATCGACGCCCTTGCGGCGCAGCTCCCCGGCGAGGGCCCGTTTCGACAGGCCCCGGCTGCGGTGGCGCGAATCGACCCAGGCGCGGGCGAACACCGCGTCGTCGATGAGGCCGACTTCGGCGTACCGCTCCAGGATCTCGGTGACGACCTCTTCGGCGAAGCCCTTGCGGCGCATCGAGTCCCCGAGTTCGGAGCGCGTGCGGGGCCGACCCGACAGCAGTTGGAGACAGTACTGCCGGGCCGCTTCCGGATCGTTCGGCTTAGAAGTCGACCGCGGGTTCTTCAACCTCGTCCTCGTCAGGTGCATCGGCCGCGGCGTCGACGCCGAGCTTCTCCTTGATCTTCTTCTCGATCTCCAGGGCCAGGTCCGGGTTCTCCTTGAGGTTCGACCGGGCCTTCTCCTTACCCTGGCCGAGCTGGTCGCCCTCGTAGGTGTACCAGGCGCCGGACTTCTTCACGATGCCGTGCTCGACGCCCATGTCGATGAGCGAGCCCTCCTTGGACACGCCGATCCCGTAGAGGATGTCGAACTCGGCCTGCCGGAACGGCGAACCGACCTTGTTCTTCACGACCTTGACGCGGGTGCGCCTGGACATCCGCCGGATCGAGACGCTCAAGGACGGCGGCGAGGCCGTCGGCAACCGCACCCGCGTCAAGGTCGTCAAGAACAAGGTCGGTTCGCCGTTCCGGCAGGCCGAGTTCGACATCCTCTACGGGCACGGCGTGTCCAAGGAGGGCTCGCTCATCGACATGGGCGTCGAGCACGGCATCGTGAAGAAGTCCGGCGCCTGGT
>DATABR010000206.1:0-13674 GCA_036259435.1 Glycomyces sp. | reverse complement strand
GATCGAGCACGCCCGGTTCGGGCAGTTGACCGAAGTCGACACCGGGAAGTTCAGCGACTACACCTTCAGGTTTCAGGACGGGCAGTGGGCGACGATCGAGTCCGAGCAGGAACTGGGAAGGCTCAATGCCTCCAGCCCGGGTCTCTTGGTCAACGGCCATGATCCCGGCAACGCCGGAGCGGACGGTTGGGACCTGACGGTGACGCTCGCCGATGTCAGGCAGAGCTCAATAGACGACCGCTGACCTCACCACGGAAAAGGCCCGGACCTGAGTGAGGGAGGCTCGCCCTGGCCCGGGCCCTTTGATGTCCGCGCCCCGTCTCTCGAAACCGGGGGCGGACGTTCTCGTCGGGCGGTTCGTCAGCCCTTGACGGCGCCGCCGGTCAGGCCGGAGACGATGTAGCGTTGGAGGCTCATGAACACCGCCACGGTGAGGATCGAGGTAAGCAGGGTCCCCGCGGCGAAGATGCCGAAGTAGCTCGCCGGGGAGTTCTCCGCCGTCAGCGTCTTCAATCCCACCGCCAGGGTCATCTCCGGGCGGTCGGTGAGGAAGAGGCTCGCCAGGATGAAGTCGTTCATGGTCCCGACGAACGCCAGGATCCCCGAGATCGCGATGATCGGCGCCGCCAGCGGCAGGATCATGCCGAAGAAGATCTGCGCGTGCGAGGCGCCGTCGATCGTCGCCGCCTCGTCCAGCTCCTTCGGAATCGTGTCGAAGAAGCCCTTCATCAACCACGTCGAGACCCCCAGCGCCCCGCCCATGTAGACGAGCATCAACCCGAGTTTGGTGTTCAAGCCCGCCGCCGGGTAGAACTCACCGATGCTGCCGAAGATGAGGTAGAGGGCCACGACCGCCAGGAACGCCGGGAACATCTGAATGAGCAAGAGGAACAGCAGCATCGGCCGCCGCGCCTTGAACCGGAACCGGCTGAACGCGTACGCCGCCAGCGACGAGATGAAGATCGAGATGAACGCCGCCGGCACCGCGATCATCAGCGAGTTCAGGAACCACTGCCCGAACGGCACGTTCGGATCGGTGAACAGCTTCTCGAAGTTGCCGAGGCTCAACCCGGTCGGCAGCAGGCTCGTCGACGAGAGCGTCCCGTTCGGATTGAACGCCGCCGAGATCACGTAGACGATCGGCACCAAGCCGAAGACCAGCACCGCGATCGCCACCAGGTGCCGCCAGCCGTACTCGCCCGCCCACGTCACGAACCGGGGCTTGCGCTTGCGCGCCACCGGGGCTTCCTGCTTCGTCCGCACCGCTTCGGTAACCGTCATGAGTACACGTCCTCCTGGTTGCGGGTGAAGCGGAACATGAACGCCGAGATGGTGGCGACGATGAGGAAGATGAACACGCTGATCGCGCTGGCGAAGCCGTAGTCGGCGCTCGAGGCGCCGAAGGCCTGCCGGAACGCGTACGTGATGAGCAGGTCGGTGCCGCCCACCGCGTCCCCGGCCATGAACGGGTTGCCGCCGCTGAGCAGTTCGATCGCGTTGAAGTTGTTGAAGTTGAACGCAAACGAGGAGATCAGCAGGGGCGTCAGCGCGATGAGCAGCAGCGGCAGCGTGATCGTGCGGAACGCCGTCACGCCGGTGGCCCCGTCGATCTTGGCCGCCTCCAGCGAATCCGAAGGCAGGGCTTGGAGCGCGCCGAGCGAGATGAGGAACATGTACGGCCACCCGAGCCAGGTGTTGGCGATGAGGACCATCGCGCGCGCTGACCAGGTGCCGCCGTACCAGTTCACGTTGAGGTTGAACAGCTCGTTGATCAAACCGAAGTCGCGGTTGAACATCTGCGCCCACACCAGCAGCATGGCGAAGGACGGCATGGCGTAGGGCAGGATCATGATGGTCCGGTAGATCTTCGTGCCGCGCATCGACGGCTTGTTGAGCGCCATCGCGGTGCCCAGGCCGATCGCGAAGGTGAACAGCACCGACCCGGCCGCGAACATGACGTTCCAGGTGAAGACGCCCAGGAACGGCCCGCGGATGTCGGGATCGGTGAGCACGTCGAGGTAGTTCTCGGCGCCGATGTTGACCCGCCAGCCCACGAGCGCGGCCTCGCCGTCCTCGGCGACGAAGCGTCCGTTCTCGTTGTCGGCGTACCAGACCGTGCCGGTCGCGAAGTCGGTGATGCAGTCGCATTCCTCGTCGTAGGAGCGGGTCGACTCGCCCTCGAAGGCCGAGAGCCCCTGCAGTTTGATGCCGGTGTCGGGTCCGGTCGGAACCGCCAGATCGGTGAGTTCGGCCTGGCGCTCGTTGAGTTCGGCGAGGTCCCAGACGGTGTACCCAGGAGCGGCCGTGACGCGCCCACTGGGGTCCACAGCGGCGTCGTTCAGTTCGCTCAGGCCCTCTTCCGTCCCGGCCCAAGTGGAGCCGTCGGCGGTGTCGGTGAGCAGCAGCGTGAGCTCACCGGAGCTCGACTCGCCGACGGCCACAAGGTACGTCGCGCCGTCGGGGGTCTGCTGCACGCCCGCGGCGATGATCGCCTCGGTCGCCTGCTCCTTGTCGACTCGGTGCCCGTCCCCGTAGTTGGAGAACGAGGTCCCGACCGTGAGGATCACCGGCAGGATCTGGAAGGCGATGAGCAGCAGCGTGCCGGGGATCAGGTATTTGAGCTGGATCGCCCGGCGCTGCAGGTAGACGTAGAAGAGGACGGCCACGATGGCCGCTTCCAGCGCCAGGCCCCACCAGGCTTCGGCGGTGATGAGCGGCAACGCCGCCCAGACGGCCAGCGCGGCGACCACCGCGAGTACCGCGATCTTGATGATCAGCGATGCGGCGGTCGCACGCATAGCACGTTGGTCGAACACAGTGCCTCTTTCGCTCGTCGGGGACCTGCCGGGTGACCTTAGGCCGCGACGGCGTCGCGGATGGACTGCGCGGCGGTCGTGGCGGCCTGCTCGCCGGTGGAGACGCCGTCGATGGCGTCGGCCTCGGCGCGGCCGAAGGGCTCCCAGACGGCGTCCATCGCGGGGATGTTCGGCATCGGCACGGCGTTCTCACCCGCGGCGGCGAAGCCCTGGACGTCGGCGTTGTCGGTGGAGTAGGCCTCGGCGGCGGCGGTGAGGGCCGGAAGGCGCCCGCCGGCCTCGGCGAGCGCCAGCTGGTCGTCCTCGCGGAGCACGAAGTTGGTGATGAGCTCCTGCGCGAATACCGCGTTCTTGGCGGCCGAGGAGAGGAAGAACGCCTGCACGCCGAGGAACGGCGAGGCCGGGCCCTGGCCTTCGAAGCCGGGGATGGCGGTGACCTCGTAGTTCAGGCCGGCGGTCTGCACGTCGGTGAGCGCCCAGGGGCCGGAGATGAGGAACGCGGTCTTCTTGTCGACGAAGAACGGCGTCGCATTCGAGGCGTCGTAGGTCGTCTTGAGGACCCCGGCCTCGCCGAGTTCGGCGAACTTCTCGAAGGCAGCGATGCCGCCCGCGGAATCGACGCCGACGTCGTTCGGGTCGAGGTTGCCCGCGCCGTCGTCCTTGAACAGGTAGCCGCCGAATGAGGAGAACAGCGGATAGGCGTTGTAGGCGTTGCCGTCGACGCCGATCTCCATGGTCAGGACCTCGTCGGTGTCCGCGGCCCGGCCGGTGGTGACGAGCTCCTCGAAGGTGGCGGGAGCGGTCGGGGCCAGGTCGGTGTTGCGGATGAGGCCGAGGTTCTCCAGGGCGTAGGGCGCGCCCCAGACCTGGCCTTCGACGGTGACAGCGCGGACGGAGGCCTCGTTGAGGGCCGCCTTCTGGTCGTCGGTGAGCGTGACGGGAGTGATCACGCCGTCGGAGGCGAGCTGGCCGGTCCAGTCGTGCGGGCCCACGAGGACGTCGGGGCCCTGGCCCTGTTCGACGGCGGTGAGGAAGTCCTCGCGGAGGCTTTCCACGTGCTCTTCGACCGTGACCTTGACGCCGAACTCGCTCTCGAAGCCCTTGACGTACTCCTTCAGGATCGGGGTGCGGGTCTCGTCGGCCCAGATCACCAGCTCACCGGAGAACTGTGTCGTTTCCTCACCCGACGAGTCGCCGTCGTCCGAACCGCAGGCGGCGGCCGCGCCGAGAGCGGCGGCCGAGACGGCGGTGATACCCAGGGTCCTTCTACGCATGTCTTTCACTCCTCATTGAGGGCCCCGGGGCGGGGGCCGGTGACCGGGTACTCGCGACCCCGACTTCCTCGAAGGTTAGCAATATGTTTCAGAAACAGGAAACCCTTGCAATCAAACTGTTGCCAAATTTCAGATAGGCTACGCTGTCATCATGCGGCTTCGACTCTCTGACATCGCCCGGCAGGCCGGGGTCAGTGAGGCCACGGTGTCCCGGGTGCTCAACGACAAACCCGGCGTCGGTCAACAGACCCGACAGTCCGTCCTCACTGCCCTCGACGTGCTCGGATACGAACGCCCTCAGGCATTGCGCAAGCACGCGATCGGCCTGATCGGCCTCGTCGTGCCCGAGCTGGAGAACCCCATCTTCCCGCTGTACGCGCAGACGATCTCCAACGTGCTGGCCGGTTCCGGCTACACGCCGGTGCTGTGCACGCAGACACCCGGCGGCGTCTCCGAAGACGAGTTCGTCGAGATGCTCCGGGAAAGGGCCGTCGCCGGCATCATCTTCGTTTCCGGTTTGCACGCCGACACCACCGCCAGCACCGAGCGATACCAGGAGCTCAAAGACAAGCGCCTGCCCGTCGCATTCGTGACCGGCCACCCCGAAGGGGTCGAGGCCGCCTCGTTCTCGTGCGACGACACCGTGGCCGCGCGCATCGCCGTCGAGCACCTCGCCGGCCTCGGCCACGAGAAGATCGGCCTGGTCTCCGGTCCCGACCGCTACTGGCCGGTGCGCCGCAAGATCTCCGGCTACCGCGCCGCCATGCAGGGCGTCGGCTCCGAGCTCATCGAGCTCACCCTCTTCGGCGAGCAGGGCGGCCACGCCGCCGCCTCGCGCCTCATCGACCGCGGTGCGACCAGTGTCGTCTGCGGTTCGGACATGATGGCCCTCGGCGCGATCCGCGCCGCCGAGGAGCGCGGACTCAATGTGCCGCAGAACTTCTCGGTGGTCGGATACGACGACTCGCCCCTCATCGCCCACACCAACCCGCCGCTCACGACCGTGCGGCAGCCGGTGCGCGACATCGCGACCGCGGCCGCCCGGGCCCTGCTCGACGAGATCGCCGGGCAGCCCACGCCGTCGTCGGAATACCTGTTCCGGCCCGAACTCGTCGTACGCGGTTCCACCGGTGCGGCGCCCAAAGACTGAAAGGCATTGCACCGATGAGTGAACAATGGTGGCGCGACGCGGTCATCTACCAGGTGTATCCGCGTTCTTTCGCCGACGCGAACGGCGACGGCATGGGCGATTTGGAGGGCATCCGCTCCCGCATCCCCTACCTGGCGAAGCTGGGTGTGGACGCCATCTGGCTCTCGCCGTTCTACGCCTCGCCGCAGAAGGACGCCGGCTACGACGTGGCCGACTACCGCGCCATCGACCCGCGCTTCGGCGATCTCGAGGATTTCGATCGGATGCTCGAGGCCGCCCACGGCTCCGGGATCCGCCTCATCGTCGACCTCGTTCCGAACCACACCTCGTCCGCGCACGTCTGGTTCCAGGCCGCGCTGGCCGCCGCCCCGGGCTCGCCCGAGCGAGAGCGCTACCACTTCCGTGACGTCGACCCCGCCGCCCCCGACACGCCGCCGAACAACTGGCAGTCGATCTTCGGCGGCCCTGCCTGGACCCTGACGCCCGGCGGCGACCAGTGGTACCTGCACCTCTTCGACTCCTCGCAGCCGGACCTGAACTGGGACAACCCTGAGGTCCACGAGGAGTTCGAGTCGATCCTGCGGTTCTGGCTCGACCGGGGCGTGGACGGCTTCCGTATCGACGTCGCGCACGGCATGGTCAAGGCCGCGGGGCTGCCCGACACCGGCGGCGACGGCACCATCGAGATGATCGGCACGACGCAGGCGCCGTTCTTCGACCAGGACGGCGTGCACGACATCTACCGCACCTGGCGCCCGATCATCGAGGGGTACGAGGGCGACCGGATCTTCGTGGCCGAAGCCTGGACCGACTCGGCCGAGCGCCGCTCGCTCTACCTGCGCCACGACGAGCTCCACCAGGCCTTCAACTTCGACCTCGTGCTCGCGCCGTTCCAGTCCGCGGACTTCCGCAAGGCCATCGACTCCGAGATCGCCAACAACGCGGGCGTCGGCGCACCGTGCACGTGGGTGCTCTCGAACCACGACGTGCAGCGCCACGTGACCCGCTACGGCGGCGGCGCCCACGGCCGCGCCCGCGCCAGGGCCGCGACGCAGCTGCTGCTCGCGCTGCCGGGCGTCGTGTACGTCTACCAGGGCGAGGAACTGGGGCTGGGCGAAGTCCTCGACCTGCCCGCCGAGGTCCGCGAGGACCCGACGTTCTTCCGCACCAACGGCGAGCAGATCGGCCGCGACGGCTGCCGTGTGCCGCTGCCCTGGACGGAGAACGGGTCGTCGTTCGGGTTCGGCTCGGGCGGCTCGTGGCTGCCGCAGCCCGCGGACTGGGCGGCGCTGTCGGCCGAGGCCGAGGACGGCGTCGAAGGCTCGACCCTCGAGTTCTACCGGGCCGCGATCGCGATCCGCAAGAGTCACAAGGCGACCGGCCTGACCTGGCTGGCCGACCCGGGCGACAACGCCTTCGCGTTCGACAACGGTGCCTTGGTCTGCGTCGTCAACTTCAGTGAAGATCCGGTCCCGGTCGCGGGCTACGGCACCGACGTCCTCCTGGCGAGCAGCCCGATCGAGAACGGCAACCTGCCGGGCGGCTCAGCGGTCTGGTTCAAGAATTGACATCCTCGCCGCTCTGAAGGGACGGCGATTCCCGGCTAGCGGCTCGTGGAAACGAGCCGGGTACGGAGCGCGGCGTTCAGATCGCGGTCATGAACGACGCCGCGTCTCAAGCGCCACCTCGACGGCCTCGCGGCAGTGCTGGCCGCCCGCACCTGAAAGCACGGCAAAGGCCCGGCCGCAAAGCGGCCGGGCCCGTTCGCCTTGCGGCGGTTGCTTACTTGATCTTGTTGCCCGCGGAGCGGAGCTGCTGGCAGGCTTCGACGATGCGGGCGGCCATGCCGGCCTCGGCGAGCTTGCCGTAGGCGCGCGGGTCGTAGGCCTTCTTGTTGCCCACCTCGCCCTCGACCTTGAGCACGCCGTCGTAGTTCTTGAAGATGTGGTCGACGATCGGACGCGTGAACGAGTACTGCGCGTCGGTGTCGATGTTCATCTTGATGACGCCGTGGTCGACCGCGTCGCTGATCTCCTGCGCGGTGGAGCCGGAGCCGCCGTGGAAGACCAGGTCGAAGGGCTTGTCCTTGCCGAGCTTCGCGCCGACGGCGTCCTGGATCTCTTTGAGGAGTTCGGGGCGCAGGTGCACGTTGCCGGGCTTGTACACGCCGTGCACGTTGCCGAAGGTCAGGGCCGTCATGTAGCGGCCGTTCTCGCCCGCGCCGAGTGCTTCGACGGTGGCCAGACCGTCCTCGACGGTGGTGTACAGCTTCGCGTCGCTGGCGGCGGAAACGCCGTCCTCTTCGCCGCCGACGACACCGATCTCGATCTCGAGGATGATGTTGGCCTTGGAAGTGCGCGCGAGCAGTTCCTGGGCGATCTCCAGGTTCTCCTTCATCGGCACCGCGGAGCCGTCCCACATGTGGGACTGGAACAGCGGCAGCTCGCCGCGGGCGACGCGCTCCTCGCTGATGGCGAGCAGCGGGCGCACGAACGCGTCGAGGTTGTTCTTCGGGCAGTGGTCGGTGTGGAGGGCGACCTTGACCGGGTAGTTCTTGGCGATCTCGTGGGCGGCGGCGGCGAGGGCGACCGAACCGGTCACCTTGTCCTTGATCGTGGGGCCCGAGAGGTACTCGGCGCCACCGGTGGAGACCTGGACGATGCCGTCGGACTCGGCCTCGGCGAACGCGGCGAGGGCGGCGTTGAGCGTCTGAGTCGACGTCACGTTGATGGCCGGGTAGGCGAAGGAGCCGGCCTTCGCCCGGTCGAGCATCTCGTTGTATTCATCGGGTGTTGCGATTGGCATGCTGCCTGCTCCTTAGACAAGTCGTTGATTGCTCCCCGACCGGGGGCGGGACTCAGACGCCGCTGTCTGATGGCCTCGAACTATTGCATCGCGATGAAGTATTGCCCACGAGCGTGTGAAGGCGTAACTCAGGCTACCTGGTGGTTCACTGGTCGGAAGGGCTTGGGCGCGACTACGGTGGTTATATGAGCTTTCAGCAGGAATGGGCGGGCGACCGTGACGAGTTGTCCGAGTTCGACCTGGCGAATTCGGCCGATCCTCCGGCCGAGGACGACCCTGAAGAGGCCGTCCGCGAACGGGAGGGGGCGGTCCCCGACGAGGCCGATCCGGCCGACGCGGCCGAGCAGTTGATCGAGGTCCCGGTGGACGACGAGCCGGACGGCGAGTAGTTCCGAGCAGACGAAGCGAAGGCCCGGTCCCGTGGTTTCCACAGGACCGGGCCTTTCGCATACTTGCTCAGCGGCAGTCGGACCAAGCAGCGCCCGGCTACCGTGCCTCAGGCAATCCGGGCTGCGCCCAGCTACCGTGCTTCACGCAATCTGGGCTGCGCCCAGCTTGTCAAGCACCCAAGCCAGGTTGAACGCCTCTTCCTCCCAGGCGTCGTAGCGCCCGGAGCGGCCGCCGTGGCCGGCCTCCATCTCGGTCTTGAGCAGCACGTCGGACCCCGGGCTCTCGTGGCGCAGCTTCGCGATCCACTTGGCGGGCTCGTGGAAGCCCACCCGGGTGTCGTTGAGGCTGGTCACGGCCAGGATCGACGGGTAGCGCACGTCCGAGACGTTCTCATAGGGGGAGTACGACTTCATGTACTCGTAGACCTCGGGCGACTCGAGCGGGTTGCCCCACTCCTCCCATTCGATGACGGTGAGCGGCATCGTCGGGTCGAGGATCGTGTTGAGCGCGTCCACGAACGGCACGTCGGCGAGCACGCCCGCGAACCGCTCGGGGGCGAGGTTCGCGACCGCGCCCATGAGCAGGCCCCCGGCCGAGCCGCCGCGGGCGACGATCCGGTCGGGCGCGGCCCAGCCGACGTCCACGAGGTGTTCGGCGGCGTCCACGAAGTCGGTGAAGGTGTGCCGCTTGTGGAGGAGCTTGCCCTGCTCGTACCACTGGCGGCCCATCTCGCCGCCGCCGCGGATGTGCGCGATCGCGAAGACCACGCCGCGGTCGAGCAGGCTCAGGCGGGCGATCGAGAAGTACGGGTCGATCGAGTGCTCGTAGGAACCGTAGCCGTACAGCAGGCACGGCGCGGTGCCGTCGGCGGTGACGCCCTGCTTGGCGACGATCGAGATCGGGACCTTCGTGCCGTCGGCGGCGGTGGCCCACTCGCGGTATTGCACGTAGTCGGCGGGGTCGAAGTCGCCGAGCACGGGCGTGCGCTTGCGCAGCCGCAGTTCGGCGGCGTCGATGTCGTAGTCGTACACCGAGGACGGCGTGACGAGCGAGGTGTAGCCGAGGCGGATCTGGCGCGAGTCGTAGTCGGGGTTGTCCCCGAGCCCGACGGCGTAGATCGGCTCGTCGAACTGGATTTCGGTCAACTGACCGGTATCCAGAATGCCTACCTGCGACAGCCCGGCCCGCCGCATCGAGACCACCACGTGGTCGGCGAAGGCGTCGGCGGATTCGAGTCGCACGGCCTCGTCGTGGGCGATGACCTCGTTGAACTGCGTCGTGTCGTCCACGGGCGCCCAGCCGAGCGTGAAGTTCTCCGCGCCCTTGTTGTGCAGCACCCAGAAGCGGTCGCCCTGGTGGTCGACGCTCAGTTCGACGCCCTGCTCGCGGCCGTTGCCGAAGACGGTGAACTCGCCGGTCGGTTCGGCGGCGTCGAGGTAGCGGACCTCGGTGGTGATCTTGGATCCGGAGATGACGAAGAGATAGCGCTCGGAGCGCGTGAGGTCGATGCCGGTCCAGAACCGCTCGTCGTCCTCCTGGTAGATCAGGACGTCCTTGTCCTCGTGCTCGCCGAGGACATGGCGCCACACCTGGTACGGCCGCCAGGCATCGTCCACTTTGGTGTAGAAGAAGACCGAACCGTCGAGTGACCAGGCGCCCCCGTAGAAGACATTCGGGATGTCGTCGGGGAAGTCCTCGCCGGTGCGCAGGTCCTTGAACCGCAAGGTGAACCGCTCGTCGCCGGAGTAGTTCACGGCGTAGGCCAGGAGGTTCCCGTCCGGGGAGACCTCGCAGGTGCCCAGCGAGAAGAAGTCGTGGCCCTCGGCGAGCTCGTTGCCGTCGACCAGGATCTCCTCGCCCTCGACGGCGATGCCGGCCTCGATCTCGGGCGGCGTGTCGCCGGCGGCCTTCAGCCGGCACTGGATGCCGTACTGCTTGCCCTCCTCGGTGCGGCCGTAATACCACCAGCCGCGTTTGCGGACGGGGACGGAGAGGTCGGTCTCCTGGGTGCGCTCCTTGATCTCACCGAAGATCGCCTTGCGCAGCCCGGCGAGGTGGGCGGTGCGCGATTCGGTGTAGGCGTTCTCGGCCTTGAGGTAATCGACGGTGGCGGGATCCTCGGGATCCTTCAGCCAGGCGTACGGGTCGTTCACGGTGTCGCCGTGGTGAGTGCGCGGTTGGTCGCGGCGGGGAGCCGCGGGTTTCGCAGGTTGCGTTTCCGACATGCCTCAACTGTAAGGGCCGCGCGCGGGACGCGCCGGTCACAGCGCGGCGGCCTCGCCTCGATCGTATGTTACTCGTGAGTAATATATACGCGTCACCAACCCGCGAAATCGCTCGAATCGGGGCGCAACGGCCTGTGAGGATAGTGCCCATGAGCGACAGGAGCGACGAGGAAGGGCACGAGCCCGAAACGTCCGGTAGCGACGGTCCCTCCGGCGCCGACAGCGAAACCGCCGACCGCAGTGCAGAAACGGGCCCGCCCACCTCCGGCGAGTCGCCGCAGGAACCCGAGAGCACGCCGATTTTCGAACCCGCGCCTATTGCCAGCGACCTGGCGTCCTCGGAATTGACGGCCACCCGGATCCATGTGCCCCTGCCGGGCGACACCGCCGAAACCCCAGTCGTGCCGGACCTCACCGAGCCGATCCCGCTCACCGCGGACCTCGAGCACCCCGGCGGCACGCCCTTCCTCACTGCCACCGGACTCACCGCCACCGGCCGCCAAGGCCCCATCTTCACCGACATTTCGGTCACCGCGAGCCTCGGCCAGCTCGTGGCCGTCTGCGGCGACGGCGGCGACGGCCGCTCGTCATTGCTCCTGGCGCTCACCGGCCGCTTCGTCCACCAGGGCGGCACGATCGAGGTCGACGAACAGACCAAACCCGGCCAGATCCGCCGCCGATTCACCATCGCCCAGGCCGGGCCGGCGATCCGCTTCGAGCCCTACGCGACCGTCGGCGCCTGCATCAAGGAGACCACCACCGTCTCCAAGGGCGCCGCCTCCCGCGCCAATATCGACGCCTGGCTCGACCGCCTCGCCATCGGCGTCGACACCGGCGACACCTTCGGCTTCCTCCCCCGCATCGACCAGATCCGCTTCGCGATCGCCTGCGCCGCAGCCTGCCGCACCTCCGCCATCGCCGTCGACGACGTCGACACCGGCCTCGACACCTGCGGATCCGAGCGCGTCTTCGAGGCCCTGCGCACCGTCGCCGACGCCGGCCAGCTCGTGCTGGCCGCCTGCACCCGAACCGACCCGCCCGCCGACATCGTCGTCGACCTCCGCGGACACGAACGCCCCGCCTCGCGACGCCACGAGCGCAATCGAACCGGAGGCCACCGAAAATGAGTGCACCTTTGAGCCCGTTCACACTCGCCGCCACCGAACTGCGCCGCTTCCGCGGCCACCCCATCCGCACCGCCGCGCTCGTCGCGATCGTGCTCATACCGCTCGTCTACGGCGGCCTCTACCTCTGGTTCGCCTGGGACCCTTACGGCAAGCTCGACCACATGCCGGTCGCGGTCGTCAACGAGGACACCGGCGCGAGCGTCGACGCCAACGGCGAGACCACCCAGATCAACGGCGGCGACCAGCTCGTCGACCAACTCAAGTCCGACCGCATCTTCGACTGGCAGTTCGTCTCGGCATCCCAAGCGCGCCAAGGGCTCGAAGACGGCGACTACTACATGGTCATCACCGTCCCCGAGGACTTCTCCACCCGCCTCGCCAGCCTCTCCGGCACCGACCCCGATCAGGCCACGGTCGAATTCGACCTCAACGACGCCAACGGCTATGTCGCCGGGATCATGGCCTCCACCGCCGAAGCCGAGCTGCGGAACCAGATCAACACCGCCGTATACGTCACCTTCGCCGCCACGATCTTCGGCGACCTCACCGACCTCAACCAGGGCCTCACCGAGGCCTCGGACGGCGCGAGTCAGCTCTCCGACGGCATCGGCTCCGCCCAGGACGGCGCGGATCAGCTCCAGAGCGGACTCGGCGATCTCACCACGGGCGCACAGCAAGTGGCCGACGGCGCGAACCAGGTGAGCGACGGCGTCGACCAGGCCGTGGACGTGGCGCAACCCGTCGTCCAAACCTTGGCCGACAACTGGAGCCAAATCCAGACCGGCGCCTCCAGCGCCGCCGACCTCTCCAACCGCGCCGACAGCGACCTGAACTCGGTCTACGGCACCCTGTGCGCCGACCCCGCCGCTGCCGACCCGAACGCGTGCGCGCAACTGCAGACCTTCATCGACGACGCCGACCAGGTGAACGGCGACATCCAGGACGCCAACACCACCGTCCAGGACACCTCCACCGACACACTCGACCAGGCCTCCAGTGACCTCACGGACCTGAAGACCGGCGCCGCGGAAGTGGCCACCGGGGCCGAGCAGGTCGCCGACGCCGCCTCCACCGTCGAGAACGGCGCGGGCGACCTCGCCAGTGGACTCGGCGAACTCCAAGACGGCGAAAACACTCTGGCGACCTCGCTCGCCGCCGCCGCCGAAACCGTGCCCAGCACCAACCCGGCCGACGACGCCGACAACGCCGAGGCCTACGGCAGCCCCGTCACCGTCCACGAGGAGAACCTCAACCCGGCCGACACCTACGGCCGCGGCCTCGCACCGTTCTTCATCGCGATCGCACTGTGGGTTTTCGGCCTCATGGCCTATCTCGTACTGCGTACGGTGAACGGTCGGGCGTTGGCCGGGCCGCTCCGCTCCGTGCCCGTCGCCCTCGGCGGCTGGTTCCCCGGCGCGTTCCTCGGCATCCTCTCGGCGCTCGTCCTCTACCTCTTCATCGACCTCGGACTCGGCCTCGATCCGAAGCACGCGTGGTCGACCGTGGGCCTGTCGGCGCTGGCCGTCCTCGCGTTCTCGGCCACGGCCCACCTGTTCAAGCTGGCGTTCGGCACGGCGGGCAGCCTGCTGCTGGTGGTCCTCTTGATGCTCCAGCTGACGAGCGCGGGCGGGCTCTACCCGGTCGAGACCACGCCGGGCTTCTTCCAAGCGCTGCATCCACTCCTGCCGATGAGCCACGTGGTGGACGCGTTGCGGGTGACCATCAGCGGCGGCGAGACCGCCCACGTGACCCGGGCGATCCTCGTCCTCGTCGCGTACCTGATCGCCTCGGTCGCGCTCTCGTCCCTCGTGGTCGCCTCGCGCCGCAGGTGGAGGCCCGACAGCCTGAACCCGCCGCTCCAGGTCTGATCGACGACGACGGCCCCGC
>DATABR010000205.1:0-7594 GCA_036259435.1 Glycomyces sp. | reverse complement strand
CTGGTCGGTCGCGTCGATCGCCGCCTGCCAGTTCGCCGCCCGCACGTTGTTGCCCGTGTCGACGACGATGAGCTTGTAGAAGCGTGACACCGCTTCACGGAGATCCCCGAAGGCGCGCGAGGTGAGCATTTCCCCGGCTGTCGCCGACTCGTCCGAGGCGAGCACGTCGAACATCGCGCCGCCCTGGGCGCGCACGTACTGCGACAGGTCGCCGATGCGTCCGGTCGGGCCCTTGAAATGGTCGAGGTCGCGCAGCAGGTCGCGCACAGTGCGCACGTGGAAGTCCTGCTGGGCCCGCATGCCCAGCGTCCCTTGCGTCTCGTTGTTGTCCCAGGCCAGGACGTAGCCGCCGCGGTGGCGGCCGAAAGTCATGGCGAGCATGAGGACCGCGACGGTCTTGCCCGCGCCGCCCTTGGGGTTGACGACGGTGATCTGGCGCAGCCCGCCGAAGTTGCGGCGCACGGTCTCGACCGCCCGCTGGCGCGCGCGTTCGCGCGGACCGGGCGGCAGGGCGACCATGCCGAGGCTCAGACGGTGAAGCGCGCCGCGCAGGCCGGTCTCGGCCACGGCCGGGCGCGGGGGGACGACGCGGCGGGAGGCGAAATCGTCGGCGGTGACGCCGATGCGCTCCAGCGCCCCGGCGTGGTCGGGGAACACCGGCACGGGGGCCCGATCGGCCGGGAGGCGGTTCGTCGGCGGCGTCGGCGCGTGGTGCACGTCGGCCTCCGGCGGGACGGGCCAACCGTCGTCGCCCAGCTGGGACTCGAACCGCGCGGGAGGCGCTTCGTAAGCCGATTCGGATTGCGCTGCCGGGCCGGGCATCGGCATCGCGGCGGGCGGCGGCACGCTCGGCACATGATCGCCGTGGCGCCGATTGTGGACCGCTTCGGGCTCCGCGATGTGCTGAGCCTCTGGCCCCGCGAACCGCTGATTCGCGGGCGGGGCGCCATACTGCCGGTTGGCGTCCGGGCCCGCTATGTGCTGCTGATTCGCCTCTGACGGCGCACTGTACTGATGAGTCACTCCTGGCGGCGCACCGTACTCATGGTTCGCGCCTGGCGTCGCACTGTACTCATGGTTCACTCCTGGCGGAGCGAACGGCGACCACCCTGGAGCATCGGGACGGTGCACAGGCACAGTGTCCTCTTCGGTGTGCTCCATCGGGCCTCCCAGTGCGCGGATGCGCTCAGCGTCAGAGTGCGGTTACCCGACTATTGTGGCGCATCGGCCGCGGCTCGCGTGGGAACTCCGCACGGCTCCCGCTAGAGCAGTCGCGGCTGCTCAGGGCCCGAACGGTCCTGAGGAACCATCCCGAAAGGACTGAAGAGGCCCTGGTCCACATCGGCCAGAAGGGGCGAACCCGTACCGGTGTGGCTGACGTAAGCCAGGTCGCGGGTGCGTCCGAGCGCCACGTACAGCCCGCGGCGGGCCGCGGCCGTGTTCGGCCAGTCATCGGCGGTCACGCCGGTGAGGCACACCACGCGGAACTCGCCGTCGGCGGCTTCGGCGACGGACATGCCGTCGGGGCCTATGACCGCGAGCTCTTCGGGCGCGACCTCGAGTTCGGCGAGCCGATCGGTGAGGTCCTCGACGAAGCGCTTCTCGTCGTCGGCGTCGATCGCGAAGTACCGGCCGATCCCCGAGCCTTCCAGGGCCGGGCGCTCGGGTTGGACCAGGCGCCCGGGGACGCGGCTGATCGGCTCGATGACCTGCGAGGCGGCGACGAGGACCGCGGCGGGGCTGCGGTGGTTGCGCGAGAGGCGCATGACGTGGGCCTGCGGGAACTGCTCGCCGAAAGCTGCGAACGCGGTGGGCTCGCCGGTGCACAGGGCCGAATCGGGGTCGCCGGTGACGGTGATGTCCGCTTCTGAACCGCGGTGCTCGGTGACCTGTCGGAACAGGCGCATCGGCATGCGCGGCAGGTCGTCGATGAAGACGTGGCCCAGTTCGGGCGGGCTCGCGGCGGCGAAGTCGTCGAACTCGCCGACGGTGATCGAGGCGGCCTCGCGTCCTATCAGTGAACCAAGTTCACGGCGGATGCGCGCTGCGCCCCGCGTCGAGGCGGCGAGGACGAGGCACTGGCGGGCGGGCACGCCTAGCTCCTGCACGAGATAGGCGACCCGGCGGATGAGCAGATGGGTCTTGCCCGTGCCCGGGGAGGCGTTGATGAGCAGCGGGCCCCTCCCGGCGGAGGCGGCGACGCGCTGCATCGCGTCCAGGGAGTCGAGCAGACCCGCGCCGACCTCGTCCATGCCGGTCAGCAGGGGCGCGGACTCCATCCAAGGATCCCGGGCCCGGGTCGTCAACGCCGGTTCGGGCATGGGCACGGCTTCGCGGACGTACCTGGAATGGTGGGACCGATGCGAACGGCGGCGCCGTTCGGCGATGGTCCGCATGTCGGCGGAGAGTTCGAACAGCGGGGACGCCACCTGCGGTTGCTTGCGTTCATCAGGACGGCGCACCTATGCATCCTCGCAGACAGACGACATGAAGGAGGCAGCGGCACCCCGATCGCGTGGAGCGCGATCGATCCCGTACCGAGGCCTTCTCGCGTTTGCCGCGTTTGCGCTCATGTCGGACCCGAGGCGTACGGTCGGGAGCGGGACCTGCGACTGGGACAAATCCGGAATATCCGCTTTCACGTTTCCCGGCTCCACTAGGGCCGCCACCCGCGATCGCGGCGATCCTTGCGCCCTCATCCTCCGGCGAACGGCGGCAGCACCTCCACCGTGATGCCCGCAGGGAGCACGGTCGCCGGGTCTTTCGCGGCCAGGCCGTCCACCAGCAGCGTCGAGGCCGCGAGCACCTTGTCGAGTGCCGGGCCGTGCCGTTGCCCCAGCACCGTCTTCAACTCAGCCACGTCGGCCGCGCTCACCTGCTCCTCGCCGAGCCCCGCCGCCGCCTTCGCGCCCGCGAAGTACCGCACCGTCACCACCGTCAGCCTCCGATCGCCGACATCGGTCGGGCCGGCTGCAGGAACGACGGGTCGTCGATGCCGTGTCCGGGAAGTTTGCCCCACATCGCCTCGCGCCAGCGCTGGGCGATTTCCGCATCGGAAACGCCCGAGCGCGCGAGGTCGCGCAGGTCGGTCTCGCCGCGCGCGAACAGGCAGTTGCGCACCTGCCCGTCGGCGGTGAGCCGGGTGCGGTCGCACTCGCCGCAGAACGGGCGGGTGACCGAGCCGATGACGCCCACCTTCGCTGGGCCGCCGTTCACCAGCCAGGTCTCGGCTGGGGCGGAGCCGCGGTGCGCGGGGTCGGGCACCAGGTCGAACTCGGCTTTGAGGGCGTCGAGGATCTCGGCGGCGGTGACCATCTCCTCGCGCCGCCACACGCCAGCGGCGTCGAGCGGCATCTGCTCGATGAACCGCAGCTGGTAGCCGTGGGCGACGGCGAAGCGCAGCAGCGCGGGCGCCTCGTCGTCGTTGATGCCGCGCATGAGCACGGTGTTGAGCTTCACGGGTGCGAGCCCGGCCGCGGCGGCGCCCTCGATGCCCCGCAGGGTCGCTTCGAGGCGGTCGCGTTTGGCGAGGTCTTTGAACGTGCCGGGGTCGAGGGTGTCGAGCGAGACGTTGACGCGGTCGAGACCGGCCGCGACGAGCGGCCCGGCGAGGCGTTCGAGCCCGATCCCATTGGTGGTCAAGGAGATCTCGGGGCGCGGATCAACGGCCGCGGCGGCGGCGACGATGTCGACCAGGCCGGGGCGCAGCAGCGGCTCGCCGCCGGTGAAGCGCACTTCCGTGACACCGAGATCGCGAACGGCGATCCCGACCAGACGCGACACCTCGTCATCGGTGAGCAGCGTCGGCTTCGGCAGCCACGGGAGGCCGGCCTCGGGCATGCAGTACGTGCAGCGCAGGTTGCACCGGTCGGTGAGGGAGACGCGCAGGTCCGTCGCGGTGCGGCCGTGTTGGTCGCGCAGGCCCGTCGTGATCGGCGCGTCCGCGGTCCCGCCGGGGGTCGAGGTCGGTGCTGACATAGATCGAGCCTAGTTCGTCAATATGACAGTTTCGTAAAGTGAGACACGTTTCCCATCAACTGGTCACGGAAAGCGAGTCCGAAGAGCGTCGTGTGGACCAGCAGCGGGAAGAGGTGGTGGATCCCGACGCGCTCCTGCCAGCCGTCGGCGAGCGGAGCGACCTCCTCGTACCCGGAAAGGATTGCGTCGAACTCGGGCGCGCCGCCCCACAGGCGCAGGTTCGCCAGGTCGGTCTCGCGGTGGCCGCCGTGCGCGGCCGGGTCGATCATCCAGGCGCGCTCGGCGCCCCAGTGGACGTTGCCCCACCACAGGTCGCCGTGGGTGCGCGCAGGCGACTCCTCGGCTCCGGCGAGGTAGGGCAGCTTCGCGGCGAGCGTTTCGATGGCGGCCACGTCCGATGCGTCGAGCGCGCCGTTGTCGCGCGAGGGCTTCAAGTACGGTTCGATTCGCTTGGCGGCGTACCACTCTGACCATGTATCGGCGGCTGGGCCGTTATCCATGAAGGTCTCGCCGATGTAGCCGCGCCACGGCGCGCCGAAACGTTCCGCGCCCGCGGCGTGCATGAGCGCGATCTGGCGGCCCAGCTCGGCGGCGTGTTCCCGAGTCGGCTCGGCCGGTTCGATCCACGGTTCGACCAGCAGCCGCTCGTCGGCGTACAGCGGCTCGACGACGGCTGGGGTGGCCTCGCGCAGCCAGCGCAGCCCGTTGGCCTCGGCCATGAGGTATCCGGGCGGGGCCGCTTCGGCGAGCTTGGCGAACAGGCTGGTGCCGTCGTCGAAGGTGAGGCGCTGCACGGTCGCCGAGCCGGTGCTCGGCGAGGCGAGCGGCATCGCGAAGTCGCCGGCCTTGACCGGGGTGGTGCGCACGCGCTGGTGCTCGATGAGCTCGGGGAGCAGGCGGAGGCGGTCGGCTGGCACGGAATCGGAGTCCACGCCCCCAATCTAGCGGAGCCGTTTGTCAGGGAACGATATGAAACACTCTCGGTGTCCGTTCGAATCCAATTGGAGAACCGCCCCTCATGCCCATGCGCCGCACCGCACTATGGCTTCCCCTCGTCAACGCGCTCGGAGCGCCCTCGCTCAAGCGCCGGCGCGCTCGCGCGGGCCGGGTCTTCGACCGGATGGTCGCCGACGCCGAGCGGCGCGCGGGGGCCGACGCCTCGCTCGACTCCGAGCTCATCGACTCCTACCGCTTCCTGTTCGGCGAATTCGCCCGCATGGACGGCCTCTCGCTGGCCGGCTGGCAGGGCACCACTGACGACCTGACCCGCCGCATGGCCACTCATTTGCGCGTCAAGCGGATCATCGCCGAGACCCCGGAGATCGCGGCCGAGCCCATCACGCGGCCGGTCGTCGTGGTCGGCCTGCCGAGGACGGCCACCACGTTGGCGCATAACGTCATCGTCCAGCCTGAGGGCAACCGCGCGCCGCTCATGTGGGAGCTGATGAACACCCACCGCGGGGACATCGATCCGAAGCTGCGAGAGCGGCTCATCAAGGACGTGCAGGCGATGGTCGACATGGCGGGCAAGGCCTCGCCCATCCTCGAGACCATCCACAAGATGGGCGCGATGAATCCGGAGGAGTGCATCTTCGCGCTGCCGCACGGCATCGGGTTCATGACGCGAGGCTTCATGCCTGGCTATCTCAAGTGGATGGAGCAGCGCGACTACGCGCGGGATTACGCGCATCTCAAGCAGGTGCTGCAGGTGCTTCAGTGGAGGCAGCCGCGCAAGCGGTGGGTACTGAAGTCGCCGGCGCATCTGTTCAACATGGACGTGCTGCTCGAGACGTTCCCGGACGCGACGGTGGTGTGGACGCACCGCGACCCGGTGACGGTGATGGGCTCACTGTGCTCCCTGGTGGAGACCAGTTGGGCGCTCCACATGAGCCGCTACGATCCCGAGCGGATCGGGCCCGAGTGGCTGGAGGTGCTGTCCGCCGGCGTGGCCAAGGCCCGCCAGGTGAGAGCGTCGGCCTCGCGCGAGCGGTTCGTCGACGTGCCGTACCACTCGCTGACGGCCGACCCGTTCGGCTTCCTGCCCAAGCTGTTCGAGCAGCTGGACATGCCGTGGACGCTGGCGGACGAGGCCAACCTGGAGAAGATCCTCACGGCTCCGGCCACGCGCCGCCGCCACGAGTACCACCTCACGCGCTACGGCATCGACGCCGACGACGTCGAGAAGGCGTTCGGCGACTACGGCAGACTCGGGTTCTGAACGGGCGAAACGTCGCGGCCGCTCGTGCACTGGCGCGGTGTCCACGAAGTCGAAGTGCTCGGCATGCAAAACTCTTCGTGTTCAACCCCTTTTAATCAGGAGGACCCATGCGCCGCACCGCACGTTGGCTCACCGCCGTCAACACCATCAGCGCCCCGTGGGTCGCGGCGCAGCGCGGCCGCGTCGACCGCGTCTTCGATCGCATGGTCCACCAGGCCGAGGACCGGGCCGAGACCGACGCCGATATCGCGAAGGAGTTCGTCGACTCCTACCGCTTCCTGCTGCGGGAAGTCGCCAAGCTGGACACGCTCTCGATGATCGGCTGGCAGGGGTTCACCGACGACCTGACTCGCCGCATGACCAACCACCTGCGGGTCGAGCGCCTCATCACCGAGCACCCCGAGATCGCCGCGGAGCCGATCGAGCGCCCGATCGTCGTCGTCGGGCTGCCGCGCACGGCCACCACCCTCACCCACAAGATCCTCATCCAGCCCGAGGGCAACCGGGCCCCTCTGATGTGGGAGCTGATGAACACCCACCGCGGCGACATCGACCCGAAGCTGCGCGACAAGCTCGTCAAGGACGCCCAGCAGATGGCGAGCCTCGCGAGTAAGGCCTCGCCGGTGTGGGACCTCATCCACCCGATGAACGCGCTGCAGCCTGAGGAGTGCGTGTTCGCGCTGCCCCACGGCTACCAGTTCATCACGCGCGCGACGATGCCGGCGTACCGCCGCTGGGCCGACGAGCGCGACTACACCGAGGACTACGGGCACCTCAAGCGGGTCCTGCAGGTGCTGCAGTGGAACCAGCCGCCGAAGCGGTGGATCCTCAAGTCGCCGTTCCACCTGTTCAACCTTGACGTGCTGCTGAAGGTCTTCGAGGACGCGACGATCGTGTGGATGCACCGCGACCCGTCCACGGTCATGGGCTCGTGGTGCTCCCTTGTGGAGATCGGACGGGCGCTGCACCACCGCGGCTACGACGCCTCGAAGATCGGCCCGGAGTGGCTCGACATCTTCGGGAAGGGCGTGGCGGCCGCGCGAGCCGTGCGGTCCTCGGCCTCGCGCGAGCGGTTCGTCGACGTGCCGTACCACTCGCTGACGGCCGACCCGTACGGCTACCTGCCGAAGCTGTTCGAACGGCTCGGCATGGGCTGGACCATGAACGAGGAGGCCAACCTCGAGCAGGTGCTGGCCCGGCCGGGGATGCGCCGCAGTCACGAGTACCACCTGTCGCGCTACGGGATCGAGCTCGACAACGTCGAGAAGGCCTTCGGCGACTACGGCCGCCTCGGGTTCTAGTAGGACGGACGACGCGGCCAGGGCCGGGCCATCGAGGCCCGACCCTTTGTGCGCTGAACATGTCGGTGGCGGCCGGTACGGTCGTGGTGGTCGGGTG
>DATABR010000204.1:0-2204 GCA_036259435.1 Glycomyces sp. | reverse complement strand
ATGGCGACCCCTTGGAGCGGGAGCCCTTCGGCGGGCCGGGCGGCGCCGCGCACGAGGCCGTAGACGGTGAACAGGACGGCGACGCCGAAGAGGGCCCCGACGCCGGCGCCCTCGAACGGGGTGAGCTTCGCCGCGCTGATGACCACGAACGTCAGGAGGAACATCGGCCAGGCGGCGCCGCGCTTCCCGATCGCGGCCGCGCCGAGGTACACGAACCCCGAGGCGGCGAGGATCGGTGCGAGCTCGGCTCCGGACGTCAGGCCCCAGGCAACGAAGGCGGCCATGGCGATGCCGGCGGCGGTGGGCCAGCGCCGCAGGACGGCGCGGACCGGGCTGCCGGAGCGGCTGGAGTGCTCGGGGGCGATGGCGGTCATGTTGTGCTCCTTCGATACGGGTCGGGGGTATCCGACCTCCCCACAGTTCCCCGTGGACCGGTCCCGGTCAAGCGCCTGAACTCGGCAGGTCTGAAATCTTGGCTTCCAGGTCTGTCGGACCTAGTCTGGAGGCATGGAACCCCATCGCGTGCTCGTCGTCGGCTACGACGACGCCGAACTCCTCGACATCGCGTGCGTGACCACCACACTGGATGCGGTGCGGGTCATCGATCCGCGGCTCGGCTACGACCTGGCGTTGGCGACGCCCGGCGGGCGGCCGATCACCTGCTCGACGGGTCTGGTGCTCAATGGACAGGCGTCGCTCGAGCGCGTCCGCGGTCCGATCGGGACGCTCGTGGTCTCAGGGGGGTGGGGGCACACCGAGGCCGCACGCGACGAGCGGCTCGTGGGCCATGTGCGCCGCCTGGCCCGCGAGAGCGGGCGCGTCGCCTCGCTGTGCACGGGCGCGAGCATCATCGCCGCCGCGGGCCTGCTCGACGGGAAGCGGGCGACCACGCACTGGCACTTCGCGGACCGGCTCGCCGATGAGTACCCGGCGATCACTGTGGACGCGAGGCCGATCTGGATTCGGGACGGGAACGTCTACACCGCAGCGGGAGTCACGAGCGCCCTCGACCTCGCGATGTCGTTCATCGAGGTCGATTTCGGGCCCGACATGGCCCGTTGGGTCTCGCGCGCGATGGTGACGTACCTGCACCGGCCAGGGAACCAGGCCCAGATGAGCATGTTCACGGCCGCTCCCGCGACCGATCACGGCCTGGTGCGCAAGGTGACCGACCACGTGACGGATCGTCTCGACGGAGATCTGTCCACAGAGGCGTTGGCGAGGCTCGCGCGGGTGAGCCCACGCCATCTGACTCGGTTGTTCCGGGCGCATCTGCGCCAGACTCCGGGTCGCTACGTCCGCCAGGCCCGCGTCACCGCTGCGGCCCAATTGCTCACGACCTCGGACCTTCCGGTGGCCCGCGTGGCCGCGCGATGCGGCTTCGGATCGTCGGAGGCCCTGCGGCAGGCGTTCACCCGCGAGTACGGGATCGCGCCGTCGCAGTACCGGATGGTCGCTTCGACCGCGGGCTAGGCAGTGTGAGGCGCGAGCGAGCGCGTCCCCGTGCAGTAGCCTGTGGCGGAATCGGACCACGCCTTGACCCGAAGGGCCCACCCTCGTGATCGTGCTGCTCGTCTCCGTGTTCGGCATCGCCGTCAACACCACTGTCGTCGCCTACGTCGCGACCAGGCTGCTCGATGTCCGGTACACGTTGTGGCGGTTGTTCATCGTCAGCGTCACAGGCCAGTCGATCGTCCAATACGGACTCGTGCCGACACTGTTCGCCCCTTTCGGGGATGGTCCGCCGACCGTCGAGGAGGCGCCGAGCGCCCTGGCGCTGCTCGGCCTCGCGCTGATCTGCGCGCCGGTGATCACGATGATCATGCTGGTGATCTGGGAGGCGGTCCTGCCGACCGGCGCCGTGCCGCCGGTGCGGAGTTGGTTCAAGGGCCTGCGAGCGCGCCTGCGGCGCACCCGCCGGTACCTCCAGATCCTCGCGATCGCCTCCAGGCACGGCCTGTTCGGCCTGCTCCGGGGCCGCCGCCAGGTCGGTCAGGACGCCGAGCTGGCCCGCTCGCTGCGACTCGCGCTCGACGACGCGGGCGTCACGTTCGTCAAGCTCGGGCAGATCCTCTCCACCCGGCGGGACCTGCTGCCCACCGCCTATATCGCCGAGCTCTCCACGCTGCAGGACCAGGCCGCTCCGATCCCCGGGGCGACGGCCGCCGGGCTCGTGGAGGAGTCGATCGGCGCGCCGATCGACG
>DATABR010000203.1:0-8646 GCA_036259435.1 Glycomyces sp. | reverse complement strand
ACGGTCTCTTGGGCTTTCTCCTTGGCGGTGTCGGCGGTGTCGTCCATCTTCTCGCCGGCCCGGGACTTCTTGGCCTTGTTGTAGAGCTCCTCGGCCTCGTCCTGCGCGTCCTCGCCCTTGTCGGAGAACTTGTCCTTCATCTGGTTGAACTTGTCGTCCATACCCACGGTGAACCCCTCCCTAAGTGAGTCGGTATCACTATATGGGCGGCCATCGGATCCCGAAGCGATTTCGCCGTACATCCCCGGTCGACCCCTCAACGCTACTGGGGGATGACGCGGAGCAGGCCGTTTGCTCCCTACCGTCGAGACCATGAACGACATGCACCCCGGCGGGCGCGCCCGCACCGCGATCGTCATCGGCGGCGGCGTAGCGGGCCCGGTAGCCGCCCTGGCCCTCCAGAAGGCCGGCATCGACGCCACGGTGTACGAGGCCCACCTGCCCGGCACCGGCCGGGGCGGGCCGCTGACGCTCGCCTCGAACGGCCTCAACGCGCTGCGCCTCGTCGGCGCCCACGAGGCCGTGGCGGCGGCGGGCATCCCCACGCCGAGGATGGTCATCCACTCCGGTTCGGGCAAGGTCCTCGGCGCGATCGAGTCCGCGGCAGACCTGCCGACCCGCGCGACCCTGCCCCGCGGACAGCTCGCCGAACTGCTCCAAGGCCACGCCGAGGCGGCGGGGATCCCGATCGTCACGGGCAAGCGGTTCGCAGACGCCGTGGACACCGGGCACAGCGTGATCGCCCAGTTCGACGACCACACGACCGCCGAGGCCGACCTGCTCATCGGCTGCGATGGGATCCGGTCCCGAGTGCGCGGCCTGATCGACCCGCGCGCGCCGCGGCCGCGCTATACCGGCCTCATCGGCTTGGGCGGCTTCATTGACGGCCCTGCCGGGGTCGGGGACACCGGCGGCGCGTTTCACATGATCTTCGGCCGACGGGCCTTCTTCGGATACCTCTCGGACGGCCGCCGCACCGGCTGGTTCGCGAACCTGCCCGTGAAGCGCCTGGACCGGGACGCCCTGCGGGCCATCGGGTTCGAGGAGGGGATGACGTGTATGCGCGAGGCGTTCGCCCCGGACGCGGGTCCCGCCGCGGCACTGCTCGACCACGTGACTCCAGAGGCGTTCATCCCGCCCTCGCCGCTCGAAGACCTGCCGCACGTGCCGGTCTGGAGCAAAGGTCGGATCGCGCTGATCGGCGACGCCGCACACGCCACCTCGCCGTCATCGGGCCAGGGCGCGAGCCTCGCGGCCGAATCGGCGATCGAACTGGCCCGCTGCCTGCGTGACCTCCCGATCCCCCAGGCGTTCGAGGCCTACGAGCACCACCGCCGCGACCGAGTCGAACGAGTCATCGCCGAAGCGGCCCGTACCAACCAGTCCAAAGCCGCAGGCCCGATCGCGGCCCGCATCAGAGACCTCATGATGCCCCTCTTCATGGACCGCTTCGCGACCCCAGAGAAAACGGCCTGGCAACACGCCTACACGATCGAGTGGTGAGTGTAGCGCGCGACACTACAATGTGGAACAATTCGTAGATGGAGAGCCCATCCACACCCTCAGAACCCTTCGCTGCCGACTCGGGACCGGACCCGAATGCCGAGTCGACGGCACTTCCCTACACACCAGTCCCTGTTCCACCACCCGCACGTGCCAATTCGAGCAGGAACGTTCGTCTTGCTCTGGAGGCCGCCGGCGGTGCGGTCCTGTTCATCGCCGGCGTCGGGATCGGCCTCGCCATCGACGGAGACTCGGGCGGCGCCGCCGCCGCTGACGGAGATCTGGAAGCCGCGAAGGAGACGTGCGCCGTCGGCTCGTCGGACGTCCGGATCGGCGACGGCGGCGACACCATGACAATCGACCGGATGGGGGCCGAAGAGTCGCCCGGCGCGACTTTTACGCAGTTCGAGTGCATTCTCGAAGAACTCGAGGTTCCCGATTCGGTGGTCGATCGCATCAACAACACCCGGGCGCTCGACGGCTATCAAGACGCGAGCTTCGCCGACTTCGCGGTCTCGTGGACCTACCATCCGGACGATGGACTCAACATGACCATCACCCGGGCCGAGTAACGCCATTGGTGCGGGGCGTTCGGAGTCGTGTCGGGCGGCGTAAAGGTCAGCGGCCTACGGCGACCTTGAGTTCTTCGATGTAGGCCCGTTCGGCTTCGGTGACGGCGACCTTCTTGCTGAAGAAGCCGCCCTGCCGGGAGCGGGAGGATTCGGCCACCTCGGTGGCGATGCGGACCAGCCAGTCGCCGTAGGCCTCTCGGTCCTGCTGTTCGGCCCGTTCGTTGAGGAGGGCGATCGCTCGCTCGGTCGTGCCGAGGGCCTTCGTGATCGCGTCTTCGGTCTCGAGCAGGCCGTCGCGGCCCGACTCGACGCTCCCGCGTTCGCTGAGGCGGTTCGCGACGGCCTTCACGAAGCCGTTCTCGTGCCGCTGCGCCTCTTTGAACACCTTGGCGCCCGCGGTGAGCTCCCTCATGAAGCTCATGGGGTTCGTCGATCCGTCGGCGACGATAGCGCCCTCCATCACCGCTCTGGGGGCGCCCATGATGGCGGTGAGTTCGTCGTCGTTGAAGCCGGAAAGATCCGTCATTGTCGCGCTTTCTTCAGTGCCAGTGGAGAACCGCTACACCATACCGAGGACATCGACGCGCCGACCGGCGGCTCAGTTGGTGCGTTCGGCGCCGGTGAGACGGTAGGCGTCGTAAACGCCGTCGACCTTGCGGATCACCTTGATGATGTGGTCCAGGTGCTCCGGATTCGCCATCTCGAACGTGAAGCGGGACAACGCCACCCGGTCGCGGGTCGTGGTGACGGTGGCCGACAGGATCGACACCCGCTCGCCCGACAGCACCTGCGAGACATCGGCGAGGAGGCGGTGCCGGTCCAAAGCCTCGACCTGGACGGACGCGACGAACGTGGCCTGGTCGTCCTCGTGCGACCAGTGCACCTCGAGCACGCGGTCCGGCTGGAGCTCGATGCGCTCCTCGGCGTTCTCGCAGTCCCTGCGATGCACCGAGATCACGTGGAAGCGCGTGGCGAAGCCGATGATCGAATCGCCCGGGATCGGATTGCAGCAGTGGGCGAGGCGCACCGGCATCTCGCCGTCCTCCATGCCCGCGACGGTGACGGCGGCGTGGATGTCGCCGTGCGCCTCCGGCACGATCCGGGACGGCTGCGTCGGCGCGGTGGCCTCGGCCATGTCCTCGGCGGCGCCCTCGGCCCCACCCTGAACGTCCAAGAGCCGCTGCACGACCTGCGTCGGCGACACGTGGTGCTCGCCGAGGGCCGCGTACAGCGCCTCGACGTCCTTGAGGTTCAAGTCCTTCGCGAGCGAGGTCAGGTTGTCGTGGGTGAGCATGCGCTGCAACGGCAGCCGCCGCTTGCGCATCGCCCGCGTCAGCTCGTCCTTGCCCTGCTCGATGGCCTCTTCGCGGCGCTCGCGCTTGAAGTGCTGCTTGATCTTCGTGCGGGCGCGCGGGCTCTTGACGAACCCGAGCCAATCCTCGCTGGGGGAGGCGTTCTCGGAGTTCGAGGTGAAGACCTCGACCACGTCGCCGTTCGACAGCGTCGACTCCAACGGCACGATCTTGCCATTGACCTGCGCGCCGATGCAGCGATTGCCGACCTCGGTGTGCACCGCGTACGCGAAGTCCACCGGCGTCGATCCCGCCGGGAGGGCGATCACATCGCCCTTGGGCGTGAACACGTACGCCTCGGAGGAGGCCAGGTCGAACCGGAGCGCGTCCAGGAACTCCGACGGGTCGGCGGCCTCGCGCTGCCAGTCGAGCAGCTGGCGCAGCCACGCCATGTCGTCGATGTGCGCCGGGGGACCGGCCACAGTGGAGTTCTTGGTCTCCTTGTACTTCCAGTGCGCGGCGATGCCGTACTCGGCGGTGCGGTGCATCGCCCACGTGCGGATCTGCATCTCGACGGGCTTGCCGTTCGGTCCGATCACCGTGGTGTGCAGCGACTGGTACATGTTGAACTTCGGCATCGCGATGTAGTCCTTGAAGCGCCCCGGCACCGGCTGCCAGTTCGCGTGGATCACACCGAGGGCCGCGTAGCAGTCCCGCTCGTTCTCGACCAGGATGCGCAGGCCCACCAGGTCGTAGATGTCGTTGAAGTCGCGGCCGCGCACGATCATCTTCTGGTAGATCGAGTACAGGTGCTTCGGGCGGCCCGACACCTCGGACTTGATGCGCGAGTTCTTCAAGTGGTCCTTGACCTGCGCGATGACCTGCTGGAGCAGCATCTCCCGCTGCGGGGAGTGCTCCGAGACCAGCCGAGCGATCTCCGAGTACCGCTTCTTGTACAAGGTCGCGAAGGAGAGGTCCTCGAGTTCCCACTTGATCGTGTTCATGCCCAGGCGGTGGGCCAGCGGCGCGAGGATCTCGAGGGTCTCGCGGGCCTTCTGCTCCTGCTTCTCTGGCGGCAGGAACGTCAGCGTCCGCATGTTGTGCAGGCGGTCGGCGAGCTTGATGACGAGCACCCGCGGGTCCTTGGCCATCGCCACGACCATCTTGCGGATCGTCTCGGCCTTCGCCGCGTCGCCGAGCTTGACCTTGTCCAGCTTGGTGACGCCGTCGACCAGGAGCGCGACCTCGCCGCCGAACTCGGCCGCGAGCTCCTCCAGCTCGTAGTCGGTGTCCTCGACCGTGTCGTGCAGGAGCGCGGCCACGAGCGTGTTCGTGTCCATGCCCAGCTCGGCCAGGATCGAGGCGACCGCGAGCGGGTGGGTGATGTACGGGTCCCCGGACTTGCGGAACTGCCCGTTGTGCAGCTCCTCGGCCCGCGTGTACGCCTGCTGGAGCAGCCGCACGTCGGCGCGCGGGTGCGCAGCCCGGTGGGCCGCCACCAGCGGCTCCAGGACTTCGGGAAGCTGCGCGGACTGCCAGGGCGCGTTGAAGCGCGCCAGCCGGGCCCGCATCCGCCGCCCCGTCGGGGGCCCTGTGGGGCCTCCCGAGGTGGGCGCGGCGTCAGCGGTCTTGCCGGACGCGGCTCGCTCGGTCACCACGCACGCCTCCTCGGTCTCCACACGACACTTGGGCTTCGCAAAAAGCACGACGAAGCTTAGATACCCATCCTAGCCGTGCGCGTTGCTGTGATTCGCCACCGATGCTGCGACGGCGGACACTCCCGGGCGCTACATCGCGCCCTGGGCCGCCACGCTCTGCACGATGTCGAGCCCCGAGGTGATCTGGCCGAGGATCGTGTAGTCCGCGGGCAGGGTCGAGTCCTCGTAGACGATGAAGAACTGGCTGCCGGTGGTGCCCGCGCCGGCGTTCGCCATCGCGATGGTCCCGGCCGGGTAGTTCCCCTCGGCCTCGACAGGCAGGTTCTCCTCCTCGAACTGGTAGCCCGGGGAACCCGCGCCCGCCATCTCGGGAGTGCCTGCCTCGAGCGCGGCGCGCGCGTCGGGGTCACCGCATTGGAGGACCCAGATGCCGTCGGTGGTCAGCCGGTGGCACTGCTGGCCGTCGAAGTAGCCCTCTTTGGCGAGGTGCGTGAAGGACCCGGCGGTGCACGGGGCGCCCGCGGTGTCGATGTCGGCGGTGATCGCGCCCAGGTTGGTCACGAACGTCATCTCCTGCGTCCCGGCCGCGGGCTCGTTCGCCGGCGGGGTCGGGCTGGTGCCGTCCACGGAGGTGTACATGCACGTCTCGCTGGCGGAGCCGTCCGGGGTGCTCATCTGCGCGCATTCGAGGTAGACGTCCTGGACGGGGCGGCCGTCCGTGAGTCCCTCGGTGGCGGTGCCGACCGCGCCCTCACCGGAGGGCTCGACCCCATCGCAGCGGGTCGAGGCGGCCTCGGCCTCGTCGAGGAGCTTGGCCATCTCCGGGTCGGTCGAACCGGCATCGCTCTCGTCATCGCCGAAGTACGCCACGGCGCCCCAGGCGATGAGCACCAGGGCGACGAGGCAAGCCACGCCGCCGACGCTCCAGAGGACGGTGCGCTTCTTGCGCTCCTCCTCGGCCTTGACGGCCATGCGCTGCTGCAGTTGCTGCCGGGCGGCCAGGCGCTGGGCTTGTTTCGACGCCACCGTCGGTTCTCCTTCGCGCGATCAGGGGTGCTGTTCGGTCTCGGCTGGGCTCGGTGTCTAGGACGTGGTCTCGGTGGGAAGCTCGGCGGTGGGGTCGACCGGCGCGTTCGGGTCGACCGAGGCATTCGGGTCCACCGGAGCGTTCGGGTCGACCGGCGGCACGTCGGTGACCTCCGAGGTGGGCGTCTCCTCGGTCGCGGGCTCCTCGTCGCCGAAGAACCAGGACCCCGACTGCCACAGGTAGGCGAGGGCCAGCACCGCGACGACAACGAGCAGCCCGCCCACTGCCTGGAGCTGGCGCCGACGGCGCAGTTTGTCCGCGAGCCGCGCGTTCTTCTTCGCGTTCGCGATGCGCTGCTTGCGCTGCTCCATGTGCTTGGACTTGGCGGGCACCTGGCCTCCTACGAATGACCGTTGCTCATTTCGGGGGTTACGAGTTCCGGAGTTTAGCGGGGACAAGTCAGGCGCGTCACCGCAGGATGCCCGGTGTATCCTGACCCGGCGAAGGGAGGGGGAGCGGTTGCTCATCGAAACGCTGGTGGCGGATGCGTTCGGCACGAACTGCTATGTGCTGTCGGCCGGTCCCGGATCCGAATGCGTGGTCGTGGACCCCGGCATCGGCATCGCACCCCGCCTGGAGGACCTGCTCGCCGAGCGCGGCCTCAAACCGGTCGCGGTCGTCCTCACCCACGGACACCTCGACCATACGTTTTCGGTGACGCCGGTGTGCGGCGCGAACGACGTGCCCGCGTTCATCCACACCGACGACGTGCACCTCCTCGCCGACCCCGCGAAGGGCTTCAGCGCCAACATGATGTCGCTGGTGGGCACCGGCCTCGAATGGACCGAGCCCGACGACGTCCAGGCGCTCGCCGACGGCGGGGTCATCGAACTCGCCGGGCTGCGCTTCACCGTCGACCACGCCCCCGGCCACACTGCCGGGTCCGCGATGTTCCACAGCGCCGACGACGAGGGCCTCTACACGCTCACCGGCGACGTGCTCTTCCGCGGCGCGATCGGCCGCACCGACCTGCCCGGCGGTCCGGACGCCGCCATGCAGGACACCCTGAGGGACAAGGTCCTCCCGCTCGACGACATCACCGTCGTGCTCCCCGGGCACGGGCCGACCACCACCATCGCGGCCGAGCGCGCCCGCAACCCGTACCTCAAGCGCGCGGCCGCCCAGCACGGTCATTAGCCGCACCCTCGCCGCGCGCCTTTCTTGCAATCGATCGAAATTAGGAGACCGCCATGCCACGACCTCAGCCGCTCTCGGGATTCCCCGAACTGCTGCCCCGGCAGCGGATCGTCGAGCAGCAGGTCGTCGACCATCTCCGCCGCGCCTTCGAGCTCCACGGCTTCGCGAACCTCCAGACCCGCGCCGTCGAACCCATGGACCAGCTGCTGCGCAAGGGCGAGACCTCGAAGGAGGTCTACGTACTGCGCCGCCTCCAGGCTGACGCCGAAGGAGGGGACGCCGGGCTCGGGCTCCACTTCGACCTGACGGTGCCCTTCGCGCGCTATGTGCTGGAGAACGCGGGGAAGCTCAACTTCCCCTTCCGCCGCTATCAGATCCAGCAGTGCTGGCGCGGCGAGCGCCCGCAGGAGGGCCGGTACCGCGAGTTCTGGCAGGCCGACATCGACATCGTTGACCAGGGCGAGCTGCCCGCGCACTACGAGGTCGAGGTGGCGCTGGTCATCGCCGACGCGCTGCGCGAGCTGCCGATCCCCAAGGTGCGCATGCACGTGAACAACCGCAAGCTCTCCCAGGGCTTCTACCAGGGCGTGGGCATCGGCAACACCGACGAGGCCCTGCGGATCATCGACAAGCTCGACAAGATCGGCCCCGACGGGGTCGCCAAGCTCCTCATGGACGAGATCGAAGCGACCCGTGAGCAGGCCGAGGCCTGCCTCAGGCTCGCTTCGATCAGCGCCGAGGACACCTCGTTCGTAGGTGAGATCCGCGCGCTCGGCGTGACGAACCCGCTCTTGGAAGAAGGGCTCGAAGAGCTCTCCGCGGTGGTGGAGGCCGCCGCGAAGGAGGCCCCGGGCTTCGTCGTCGCGGACATGAAGATCGCCCGCGGCCTCGACTACTACACCGGCACGGTCTACGAGACGGTCATGGAGGGTTACGAGAGCCTCGGTTCGATCTGCTCGGGCGGGCGCTACGACAAGCTCGCCTCGGACGGCAAGACCACCTATCCCGGTGTGGGCCTGTCGATCGGAATCTCGCGGATCCTGGTGCCGCTGCTCCAGTCCGGGAAACTCGACGCCAGCCGCGAGGTGCCCAGCTGCGTGCTCGTGGCCCTCGCCAACGAGGACGAGCGCGGCGCGGCGAACGGCCTCGCGCAGCGGCTGCGCAAGCGCGGCGTCCCGACGCAGGTCTCGCCCTCGGCCGCGAAGTTCGGCAAGCAGATCAAGTTCGCGGACAAGCGCGGCATCCCGTTCGTGCTCTTCACCAATGAAGAAGGCACGCAGATCAAGGACATCCGCTCGGGCGACCAGTTCACCGTGGACGTCGACGCCTGGGACCCCCCGGCCGAAGACCTGCACCCGCTCATCGTCACCGAATAGGCCGAACGGCGGGGGGGGGGG
>DATABR010000202.1:0-7466 GCA_036259435.1 Glycomyces sp. | reverse complement strand
CAGACCTCGACTCCGTGAAGGCCTTCGCCGACCAGTTCGAGGGCCGCCTCGACGTGCTCGTCAACAACGCCGGGATCATGACCCCGCCGCACTCGCTGAGCAAGCAGGGGCACGAATCGCAGTTCGCCACGAACCACCTGGGACACTTCGCGCTGACCGGGCTGCTGCTCGACCGGATCGGGAAGGGCCGCGCCCCGCGCGTGGTCACCGTCTCCTCTTTGGCGCACGGGCGCGGAGCGATCCACTTCGACGACCTCACCGGGGAACGCGGCTACAGCCCGATGAAGTTCTACGCGCAGTCGAAGTTCGCGAACATGCTGTTCGCGCTCGAACTCGACCGGCGGCTGCGCCTCGCGGGCAGCCCGATCCGCAGCATCGTGGCCCATCCCGGGCTTGCTGACACCGAACTGCTCCAGAGCATGAGCGCGCCGCTCAGACTCATCGGCGGCGTCGTGGCGCCGCTTTTGACCCAGCCGGCCGCAGCCGGGGCGCTGCCGCAGCTCTATGCCGCCACCGACCCGCGCGCCGAGAGCGGCCAGTACTTCGGCCCGGATGGCAAGAAGGCGCGAAAGGGTTGGCCGACATTGGAAGCGCCCGTGCCCACGGCGAAGGACCCCGAGACGGCGCGGCGGCTGTGGGAGCTCTCCGAGGAACTGACCGGCGTGCGCTTCCCGCTGCCCGCGACGGTATAGCGGGTCGACCTCGTTCAGAGGTGCGGCTTTCGGGGGCGCAGGCGTCAGGGACAGCGGACCGGGGTCACGCGTCGGCCGGAGCCACGTCGGCGGTCGCGATGACCTCGTCCAGGATCTCCCTGGTGCGCTCGAGGTCCGCGATCTGGCGGTCGATGCGCTCGCGCTCGGCCCGCAGCTCCTGCGCCAGCGTGTACGTCGTCCGCTCGTTCGGGCCGCCGTCGTGGTCGCTCATGCACGGCAGCACGTCATGGACGGTGGCCGAGTTGAGCCCGGCCGCGAAGAGGATCTGGATGCGCACCACACGGTCCACCGCCGCCTCGCCGTACTCCCGATGGCCGCCGGGCGTGCGCTCGGCGTCCAGGAGGCCCCGCTGCTCGTAGTAGCGCAGCGACCGCACACTCACCCCGGTGCGACGCGCCAGCTCACCGATTCGCATGACCTGCCTCACCATCCCTTGAACCTGACATTGGTGTCAGGTTCTACGGTACGCGCATGACGAACTCCCGCGAGGCCGACAGCCTCTTCGCCCCCACCCGGCTCGGAGCCCTGGAACTGCCGAACCGCCTGGTCATGTCCCCCATGACCCGCAACCGCGCCGACGACGACGGCTCACCGAACGCGCTCATGGCCGAGTACTACGCCCAGCGCGCGAGCGCGGGCCTCATCATCACCGAAGCCGCCATCCCCAGTCCAGAGGGCGTCACCAGCCCGAACGTCGCCGGGATCTACACCGAGTCGCAGGTGGCGGGGTGGCGCGGCGTCGCCGAGGCGGTGCGCGCGGCCGGGGGCCGGATCATCATGCAGATGGAGCACGGCGGCCGCATCGGGCACCGCGACAACAGCGGCTTGGACCCGATCGCCCCGTCGCCGGTCGCACTGCCCGGACGCGTCCACACCCCCAGCGGCCGCCAGGCGGCGCCGATCCCGCGCGAGATGACCGCCGCACAGATCTCCTCCACCGTCGCCGCATTCGCGGCCGCCGCGCGCAGCGGGGTCCGCGCGGGCTTCGCGGGGGTGGAGGTCCACGCCGCCAACGGGTACCTGCTGCACCAGTTCCTCGCCGACGGCACCAACCGCCGCACCGACGCGTACGGCGGCGGCGTCGCCAACCGGATCAGGTTCGTCGTCGACGTCGTACGAGCGGTGGTCGACGCGGTCGGCCCCGAGCGCACGGGCATCCGGATCTCGCCCGGAAACACGATCAACGGCATCACCGAATCGGACACCGAGGTGCTGTATCCGGCGCTGCTGGAGGCGATCGCGCCGTTCGGTCTGGCGTACGCGCACGTCGCCTACGCGGATCCCGGATCGCCGATCTTCGCCGCGCTGCGGCGGCAGTGGCGCGGGACGCTCATCGCGAACCCCGTCCTGGGACCGGATCTGCCGATCCCCGCGGACGGCGGCTTCGCGGCAGCCGAACGTCTGAACGAGGCCGGCGCCGACCTCGTCTCGCTGGGCCGGGCGTTCCTCGCCAACCCCGACCTCGTCGAACGACTGCGCCTGGGCGCACCACTCAACCCGGTGCGATCGAAGGGGCTCGATCACACCGGCGGGGCGGCAGGCTACACCGATTACCCGACGCTCAAGGCCGGTGCGGTGAAGGCGGTCATCGTTTGACGGACAGGACGCCGGACACGTTCCGCCCATGATGGAACGTGACCGGCATCGCGGAGTATCGACGCAGCTCATTCCGGGTGCGTCCCAAACCACACCATATATACCGACCTGATAACAAATTCGGTCCAGTTCGGGTGTGGCGGCATCAAAATTCACTTTCACCGGCGAACATCCAACTATGTCTTCTGAATCGAGCCGGCCTGCGACCGAGCGCAGGAGCGCCAACATCACGGACCGAGGTGTGACCGTCAGTGACGATGCCGTCGTACGGCAGATCATCACGCCGCTGCGCCGCTACATCCCCGTGGGCTGGTTCGATTGGGAACCGTTCGGGAAGCGGCCGAAGAGCTGGTGGCCCGACCTCTTCATGTTCCTGGGGTTCATCGCGCTCGCGTTCTTCGTCAGCTACCCGTCGTGGCTGGTGCAGCTCGACTGGGAGATCCGGGTGTGGGCCGCGGACGCGAACGACCTGGAATGGCTGGCGAACGTCGCCAAGGGCGGGGCCGAGTTCGGTCAGGCCCGCACGGTCGCGACGGTCACGCTGCTCATCGCGATCTGGTGCGCGCTGCGGTCGCGCTCGATCAGGCCGCTGTTGATGTACGTGATCTCGTTCATCACCTTGGCGAGCATCCTGGGCATGAAGCACATGTTGGGCCGCCCGCTCTCGCAGCACCCCTTCGCGCTGCGGGAGGTCTCGCCCGAGGGGCCGCTGCTGTTCACGTACCACTCCGAGGGCGGCGGACCCAATATCGCCGATGCGACCGCGTTCCCCTCAGGGCATGCGGTGAACTCGATCCTGCTGTTCGGCCTCATCGTGATGCTCGTCGGCCATGTCATCCCCGCCTGGGCGCGGTGGACGCTGCTCATCGCCCCGCCGGCGATCGTGTTCAGCTCGCAGGTCTTCTTGGGCCAGCACTGGTTCTCGGACGAGCCGGCCGGGTTCCTGCTGGGCCTGATCATCATCCGCAGCGCCAAGCGGGTGCCGTGGCACACGATCCCGCTCGGGCCGCTGGCGGTCTTCGATCCGGCCACCAGGCGCACGATCCTGATCTCGACGCTGCTCATCCTGGGCGTCATGATCACGCCGACGCTGCACTTGATCCCGGCGCTGATCTCGGCGGCGGTGCTGCCGACGCTCGGCCTGATCTGGCTGTGGCTCAGCATCAAGGCCAAGCGGCATCGGGAGGCGCTCGACGCGGAGGCTGCGGAGGACCCGGGTCCCGAGGGGGACCCGGAGATCCCTAGCCAGCCGTCAGATAGTCACCGGCGAGCTTGACGCCGGCGTCGCCCTCGGCGACCTCGCCGATGGTCCAGGCCTCGACGTGGCGCGCGGTGAGCACGGCCAGCGAGCGGTCCACCTGGTCGGGCGCGACGATGGCGACCATGCCGATGCCCATGTTGAAGGTGCGCTCCATCTCCTCGCCGCCGATGCCGCCGACGCTCTGGACGACGTCGAACACGGGGTTCGGGGTCCAGGTGCCGCGGTCGACCTCGATCTGGAGGCCTTCGGGGACGGACCGGACGAGGTTCCCGGCGATGCCGCCGCCGGTGATGTGCGCGAAGGCGTGCACATCGCACTCCTTGGCGAGCTCGAGGCAGTCCTTGGCGTAGATGCGGGTGGGGGTGAGCAGCTCTTCGCCGAGGGTGCGCTGGTTGCCGAACTCGGGGACCACGGTGTTCAGGTCCATCGTGCCGACGCCGAACAGGGCCTCGCGCACCAGCGAGAAGCCGTTGGAGTGGAGACCGGAGGCGCGCATGGCGATCGCGACGTCACCGGGCTTGACGCGCTCGGGGCCGAGCAGCTGGTCAGCCTCGACGACGCCGACGCCGGTGGCGGAGATGTCGTAGTCGTCGGGCTTCATGACCCCGGGGTGCTCGGCGATCTCGCCGCCGATGAGGGAGCAGCCGGCGTAGCGGCAGCCGTCGGCGATGCCGGCGCCGATGTCGGCGATCTTCTCGGGCACGACTTGGCCGGTCGCGATGTAGTCGAGGAGGAACAGCGGTTCGGCGCCGCAGACGACGAGGTCGTCGACGACCATCGCGACGAGGTCGATGCCGACCGTGTCGTGGATGTCGAGCTTCTGAGCGATGACGAGCTTGGTGCCCACGCCGTCGGTGGAGGAGGCCAGCAGCGGCTTCTTGTACTTCTCGGTGTCGAGGGCGAACAGGCCGGCGAAGCCGCCGATGCCGCCGACGACCTCGGGTCGGATGGTCTTCTTGATCGAGGGCTTGAGCGCCTCGACGGCCCGGTCGCCGGCGTCGATGTCGACGCCCGCGGACTGGTAGGAGATGGTCCTCTGAGTGGTGGTGCCGCTGCTCACGCTGTGGTCCCTTCCCGCACTTGCGTGCTCGCTTCGGTGGTTCGCGATGCCTGGGCCGGGGGCTTCGGTGCGTCCGGCTCCGGGGCTTCCATGAGGTGCTTGCCGATGAGGTCGGCGGCGGGCAGGTCGATGGGGTAGTGGCCGTCGAAGCAGGCCATGCAGAGGCGGGACGCGGGCTGCTCGGTGGCGCGCACGAGGCCCTCCATGGAGACGTAGCCGAGCGAGTCGGCCCCGATCTGGGAGCGGATGCCGTCGACGTCGAGGGACCCGGCGATGAGCTCGGCGCGGGTGGCGAAGTCGATGCCGTAGAAGCACGGCCATTTGACCGGCGGGGCGGAGATGCGGATGTGGACCTCGACGGCTCCGGCCTCGCGCAGCATCCGCACGAGGGCGCGCTGCGTGTTGCCGCGCACGATCGTGTCGTCGACCACGACCAGGCGCTTGCCCTTGATCTGGTCCACGAGCGGGTTGAGCTTGAGCCGGATGCCGAGCTGCCGCAGCGACTGCGAGGGCTGGATGAAGGTGCGGCCCACGTACTGGTTCTTGGTGAAGCCCTGGCCGTAGGGGATGCCGGACTCCTCGGCGAAGCCAATCGCGGCCGGGATGCCCGACTCGGGGACGCCGATGACGAGATCGGCCTCGACCGGATACTCGCGCGCGAGGGTGCGGCCGACCTCGACGCGGGTGGCGTAGACGTTGCGCCCGGCCAGCTTCGTGTCGGGGCGGGCGAGGTAGACGTACTCGAACAGGCAGCCCTTGGGCTCGGGGTTCGCGAAGCGGGTCGAGCGCAGGCCGTGCTCGTCTATGGTGAGCAGTTCGCCGGGCTCGACCTCGCGCACGAAGTGGGCCCCGATCGTGTCGAGCGCGGCGCTCTCGCTGGCGACGGCCCAGCCGGAGGCGAGTCGGCCGAGGACGAGCGGGTGCACGCCCTGGGGGTCGCGGGCGGCGTAGAGCGTGTTCTCGTCCATGAAGACGAGGCAGAACGCGCCGCGCAGCTTCGGGAGGACGCGCTCGGCGGCGGCCGCGACGGACTCGTCGGGGTGGGCCGCGAGCAGCGCGGTGATCAGGTGCGTGTCGGAGGTGGTGGTGCCCATGTCGATGCCGAGGCGGTCGACCTCTTTCACGAGGTCTGCGGTGTTCACCAGGTTCCCGTTGTGGGCCAAGGCGATCGCGGTGCCCGTAGAGGTGGACCGGATGGTCGGCTGGGAGTTCTCCCAGGTGGGGGCGCCGGTGGTGGAGTAGCGGGCGTGGCCGATGGCCAGATGGCCCTGGAGGGGCGCGAGAGTGGACTCGTCGAAGACCTGGGCGACCAGGCCGAGGTCCTTGTAGACGACGGTGCGCGCGCCGTCGGAGACGGCGATGCCCGCGGCTTCTTGGCCGCGGTGCTGCAGCGCGTAGAGCCCGAAGTAGGTGAGTTTCGAGACTTCTTCCCCGGGGGCCCAGATGCCGACGACGCCGCAGGCGTCGCGGGGGCCGGGATTGTCGGGATCGAGTTCCGTGGTGAGTCGACCGTCACCTCGGGCCACTGCAACTCCTCGGTTTGCTGGGCTGGTCCATGGCTCGCGAGCTTCGCCATGTGCGATCGGCGGATCCGCCACTCACAGTCTATCGGACCTGCGGGAAGTCGCCACCGCTCGACGAGCGCGGATGTGGGCCGGGCCCCTCGGCGACGAGGCCGAACTCACCGCATACCGGCCGAGTGAGGCCGGATTCACCAGGCGGGTACGACGGCCGGCACGGAGGCCGGAGCCCGCGCCGGGCGGGCGGGAGCGATCGCGACCGGCTTGGGCGGAAACGGTTTCGGGAGGGTCTCGGCGAGTCTGCACAAATCGGGCGCAGCGAGCACCCCCCGATTCGATGCTGCCTCGGGGGCCCGACATGCGGTGGGGCCGGAAACCGTGGGCGCTCGCGCGGGCGCGGCAGCGTCTCGCGTTATTACCATCCCAAACCCCCACCCACCCCGGGGACCGTAGTGCCCATGGTTGCGCGGGGGTCCGACAAGAATCGGCCCCCGCAGCGGTCATGTCACCCGAAAGAGGTCGCCAAGGGCGCCGCGGTCGCGCCGCCCGAAGCGTCTCACCAAGATCGCGGGCGGTCGTCCCATTCGCCCCAGCCACGGCGGTCGGCGCGCCCAGAGTCCGGGTCCTCGCCCTCGCCGTTCGGCTCGCCGCCGTACGGCGCGGCCGGCGGCTGGGCCTGGTCGGCGCCGTACTGCGGCATCGCTCGGGTCGCCCCGAACTCGCCCGTGGGCGGCGGGGGCTGCTCCGGCGGCGCGTACGGGTCGCGGCGCATCGACTGGCTCGGGTACGCGTCACCATTCGGCGGCCCGCTCGCGGGCGCGCTCGGCGGTCCGCCGTGCGACCCGTAGCCCTGCCCCGGCCGGCTCGGCTGAGCGGGCTGACTCGGCTGGCCGCCCGGCGCGCCGTACCCCTGCGAGCCCGCACCGTACTGCGACGCGCTCGGCGAGGCGCCGTGCGAACTCTGCGGTCCGTAGCTCTGCTCCGGCTGCGCCCCTTGCGAACCCGGCGCTCCATAACCTTGTTCCGGCGGTGCGCTGGGCGAGCCCGGCGCTCCATAACTCTGCACCGGCGGCACGCTCGGGGCCGCACCATGCGAACCGAAGCTCGACTGCGGCGGGGCGCTCGGTGCGATGCCCTGGTTCTGCGGCTCGAACATCGAACCGCTCGCGGGCGGCGGCGTCGGCGCCGGATGCGGACGCGTCGAACCCAAGTCGCCGTATGGACTCGGCGAAGACGAGGGCCCCGGATGCGGCCGGGTCGCTCCGGGCGACGTGTGGGAACCGAACGCCGGGTCGGCGTCCGAGTACGGGCTCGGC
>DATABR010000201.1:0-2903 GCA_036259435.1 Glycomyces sp. | reverse complement strand
GCCGTTTCGAGGGCGACGACGCGGTCCTTTCACCCGTCACCACAATGCCAAGCCATCGTCAGGCATCAACCCGGCGGGCGCTCGGGACGCGCAGGAGGCCGACACCGTCGGCCCGGCGCGATCCCGGCGGCGCTGGGCCTTTCACGCCCGCCCGCCTTCGCATTCGACGCTCAGCCACTCCCCGTTCCTTTTCACGCCCGCGCGCGGGCCCGCCCGGCGAGCCCGGGGCAGCAGGTGCGAGGCGGTAGGGGCCCGGAGAACCGGACGAGCACTGAACGAGCGGCGGCCGACGGCGAGCCTCGGCGAGAAGACGGCGGCGCGCACCGCCTCGGCCTTTGCGCGCCTAGCCGATCGGCGGTCCGGTGCCCGGTGTGCCTCGCACACCCGGGGACCGCGCGGCCGTCCCGCCCGGCACCGCCGGTCCCACGGTGCGAGGGTCCGCACCGCGACGCATCAGACGGTTGACTTGACGAAGTGTGACTTGATCCTGCAAACTAGGGGCTCAAGCGCCACAACGTGGCGCGCGCTACGTCCTTCGACGGTGTGACGGCACACCACCAGTGCGACGCGGCGCAGGCAGGCCCGGGCCCTAGGCGGCCCGGTGGGATTGACCCTGAGATGGGAGGAGCTTCGGCAGCCGACGAGATCATCGTCACCACTCACCCCGCTGACCCGGCGGGGAGTTGACAGTTGCCGAAGCTTACACTAAGCTATTAATTTGCGCTGCCTCCTTCACGCCTTCTTGACGCGGTGAGGGGCGTGGACGGTGGGGATTCAAGGCTATCGACGCTGCTAGAACATCCCGTGCTCCGCACGGACATGTTCGATTCGAAGCCTGCCTCCGGCTGTCCTCGTCGATACCGCTGTTGTCGTGACCCTGGCATGCGCCGGCCGTCGTAACACTCAGGTCCTCGGAAGGACGAATCTTGGCAGCTTCCCGCACTGGCAAGACCAGCTCCAGCAAGAGCAAGCACGCACCCAGCCGCACCTCGTTCGGCAGGATCGAAGAGAAACTGGAAGTCCCGAACCTACTGGAGCTCCAGACGAACTCCTTCGACTGGCTTATCGGCAACGAAGCCCACAAGGGCCGAGTCGGTGAGGACGCCAAGTGCGGTCTGGACGAGATCCTCGAAGAGATCAGCCCGATCGAAGACTTCTCGGGCACCATGAGTCTCTCCTTCTCCAACCCGCGCTTCGACGAGGTCAAGGCCCCGATCGAAGAGTGCCGTGAGAAGGACCTCACCTACTGCGCTCCGCTGTTCGTCACCGCGGAGTTCATCAACCACACCACCGGCGAGATCAAGAGCCAGACGGTGTTCATGGGCGACTTCCCGATGATGACCCCCAAGGGGACGTTCATCGTCAACGGGACCGAGCGCGTCGTCGTCTCCCAGCTCGTCCGCTCGCCGGGCGTGTACTTCGACAAGCAGCCCGACAAGACCTCCGACCGCGACCTCACCAGCGCCAAGGTCATTCCCGGCCGCGGCGCCTGGCTCGAGTTCGACGTCGACAAGCGCGAGACCGTCGGCGTCCGCGTCGACCGCAAGCGCCGTCAGGCCGTCACGGTCCTGCTCAAGGCGATCGGCTGGGACGCCGACCGCATCCGCGAGCGCTTCGGCTGGTCCGAGCTCATGATGGCGACCCTCGAGAAGGACACCATCAACTCGCAGGACGAGGCGCTGCTCGACATCTACCGCAAGCTCCGCCCCGGCGAGCCGCCGACCAAGGACAACGCGCAGACGCTGCTGGAGAACCTGTTCTTCAACCCGAAGCGCTACGACCTGGCCAAGGTCGGCCGCTACAAGGTCAACAAGAAGTTCGAGCTCGACACGCCGATCGGCACCGGCATCCTCACCGAGGACGACCTGGCCGCCACGATCGAGTACATGCTCCGGCTGCACTCGGCCGAGCCCGCCTACCACGCCGACGACATCGACCACTTCGGCAACCGCCGCCTGCGCACCGTCGGCGAGCTCATCCAGAACCAGATCCGGGTGGGCCTGTCGCGCATGGAGCGCGTCGTCCGCGAGCGCATGACCACGCAGGACGTCGAGGCGATCACGCCGCAGACGCTGATCAACATCCGCCCGGTCGTGGCCGCCATCAAGGAGTTCTTCGGCACCAGCCAGCTCTCCCAGTTCATGGACCAGGTCAACCCGATCACGGGCCTGACCCACCGCCGGCGCCTCTCGGCGCTCGGCCCGGGCGGCCTGTCCCGCGACCGCGCCGCGATGGACGTCCGCGACGTCCACACCTCGCACTACGGCCGCATGTGCCCGATCGAGACGCCCGAAGGCCCGAACATCGGCCTCATCGGCGCCATGTCGACCTTCGCGCGGGTCAACCCGTTCGGCTTCATCGAGACGCCGTACCGCAAGGTCGTCGACGGCAGGGCCACCGAGGACATCGAGTACCTCACGGCCGACGAAGAGGACAAGTTCATCATCGCCCAGGCCAACGCGCGCCTGAACGAGGACGCGACCTTCGCCGACTCGCAGGTCCTGGCCCGCGGCCGGGGCGGCGAGGCCGAGCTGGTGCCCGGCGCCGAGATCGACTACATGGACGTCTCGCCGCGCCAGATGACCTCCGTGGCCACCGCGCTGGTGCCCTTCCTCGAGCACGACGACGCCAACCGCGCCCTCATGGGCGCGAACATGCAGCGCCAGGCCGTGCCGCTCATCAAGCCCGACTCGCCGCTGGTCGGCACGGGCATGGAGTACCGCGCCGCGGTCGACGCCGGCGACGTCGTCGTCGCCGAGTCCGACGGGCTCGTCGAGGACGCCAGCGCCGACTACATCACGATCGCCCAGGACGACGGCATGCGCCGCACCTACCTGCTGCACAAGTTCCGCCGCTCCAACGCCGGCTCGTGCATCAACCAGGTGCCGCTGGTCACCGAGGGC
>DATABR010000200.1:0-3610 GCA_036259435.1 Glycomyces sp. | reverse complement strand
GGTGAGGGGCGGTCTCTCCTACGCTACCGTCGCCGGAGTACCCCCGAGACGGGGCGAATCACCTGCGACAACTCGCCCGATTCTGTGGCGCGGGCCCTCTTTCCGGCCCGGCGTCTGTATCAGCGTTGCGCTTTCTTTGTTCCAGCACTTAGATTCACGGCATGGAAACGAATGCGAACGCCGTGCTGCGCGTCCCCCCGGCCCCCGCCGCCGAGTCCCTCGTTTACTTCACCGCCAAAATGCGCTTCCACACCGATGTTTCCGACGTGTACTCGGCGATGGAGACGGACGATCCCGGCTTCACTCTCGTCGACACTCGCGGCCAGGCCGCCTGGGACCAGGGCCGCGTGCCCGGCGCCGTGCACCTGCCGACCGACGAGATCGCCGCACGCGCGGCCGAACAGGTCGACCCCGCCAGGCCCGTGGTCGTCTACTGCTGGAGCCCGGGCTGCAACGGCGCCTACCGGGCGGCCGTCGAATTCGCGAAGCTCGGCTACCAGGTGAAGGAAATGCTCGGCGGCATCGAGTACTGCATCCGCGAAGGCCTTCCGATCGCCACTGACGCCGACGTCGAACGCGGCGAGCCCGACCCGCGCACCGTCCCGGTCAGTGGCGTCTCCTGCGCCTGCTGAAGCGGCGGGCATACTCGAATCCATGAGTGAACTCCTTGCCATGCCTGAAGACTGGACCAAGGCACTGGCCATCGTGGCCCACCCCGACGACATGGAATACGGCGCCGCCGCGGCCGTCGCGGGCTGGACCCGGGCAGGGCGCGAGGTCGCCTATCTCATGGTCACCCGCGGCGAAGCCGGCATCGACACCATGACGCCGGAGGAATGCGTGCCCGTGCGCGACGCCGAGCAGCGCGCCTCGGCCGCGGTCGTGGGCGTCTCTTCGGTCGAGTTCCTCGACCACCCCGACGGAGTGATCGAGGCCGGGGTCGAGCTGCGCCGCGACCTCGCGGCGGCGATCCGGCGGCACCGGCCCGAACTGGTCATCACGCTCAACCGGCGCGAATACTTCGTGCCGGGGCACTGGAACAGCGCCGACCACCGGGCCGTGGGCGAATCGGTGCTCGACGCGGTCTACGACGCGGGCAACCGCTGGATCTTCCCCGAACAGCTCCAGGACGGCCTGGAGCCGTGGGGCGGGGTGCGGTGGGTGGCACTGGCCGCGTCGCCGGAGTCGACGCACGCGGTCGACGTGTCCGACACGATGGAGGCCGGCGTGGCCTCGCTCCTGGAGCACCGCGCGTACATCTCGGCGCTGACGGACGAGGACCCGGAGACGTACGTCCGAGGCTTCCTCACCAGCTTCGCCACGGGCGTGGGCGAGCGCTTCGGCACCAAGTACGCGACCACGTTCGAGCTGATCAGCTACTGACGATGATCGTGTGGCTGGCCTCGTTCCCCCGATCGGGCAACACCTTCTTCCGCATCGCCCTGCACCGCCGCTTCCGGGTGCCGACCTATGTGGTCTACGACGTCGACGGCGTGGCAGAGCAGATCGGCGCCGAACTGATGGGCGCTCAATCCCGACCGAAATCGTTCGACCAGATGCGGTCCTCACCCGAGGCGTACTTCGTCAAGACCCATCGGCAGCGCGCCGATCCGGAAGTGGCCGAAGAGGACCGGGCGATCTGCCTGGTGCGCGACGGACGCGACTGCGTGGTCTCCTGGGCCAGGCTGCGCACCGCCGATTTCGCCGGCGAGAGCGACTACGAGGCGCGCTTCGCGGCCGAAGCGCGCTCGATCATCACGCGCCGCTCCGGCGGCACGGGCCACTGGGGCCTGAATGTGCGCTCCTGGCACGAATCGAAGGCGCCGCAACCGGTCTGGGTCCGCTTCGACGATCTCGTCGCGGATCCGCTGCGCATCGTCGAGTCCGCCGTCGGTGCCGTCGCTCCTGGCCTGCAACCGGTCGCGGACGCCGAGATCCCCGCGTTCGGTGACCTCCGCGAGCACGATCCGGGCTTCTTTCGCGCCGGAGCGACCGGGACGCACCGGACCGAACTCCCCACCGACCTGCACGACCTGTTCTGGGAGCAGCCGGAGAACGCCGCCGCCATGGCGCTCCTGGACTATCCGCGATAAACGTCGTACAGCGCACGGAGCGGGGACCGGGCCATCAGCCCGACCCCCGCTCTCGCCCTGGGGCCGTCGCCGCGCCGGAGCGCGACTCGGTTATTCGAGGTCGCCTTCCATCTGGCCTTGCTCGCCGGATTCGGATTCGGCTTCGAAGCTGTAGGCGTCGTCGGCGGTGCTGCGCGCCCCCGCCTCGTGATTGAACTGGCCCGCGAGCGTGTACTCGCCGGCCGGGAGCGCCATGCCGTCCTTCAACGTCCACCGGTACACCAGGTAGCCGTCCTCCTGCGTCACCACCGCGTCGCCGAGGCGGTTGCTGTCAGTGCTCCACGAGCCCGTGGACACCAGGCCATCGCCCTCGGCCACCCGCAGCTCCACCGTCAGTTCGACGAGGGCCTCCTCGTTCTTGAGCACCAGGTTCGCCTGCGACCAGTAGTCGTTGCTGCCCGGGTCGACCGAGCCGTCCGTCCACAGCCAGTCGGGCGCGCCCTGCGAATCCGAATCGGGGCTCGACCCGTCGGGCTCTTCTTCGCCGGTCGTCTCGACGTCGTCGCCGGACGTGGCCTCGTCCGCGCTCGTGGTCTCGGGGGCCTCCTCGGTCCGGGTGCCGGGGCCGGCCGCTGGAGGTTCGGGGGTCGGTCCGACCACGGGGCCGAGCCCCATGGCCTGGCCGAAGAAGACGACCGCGCCGATGAGAACCACGGCCGCGCCGGTGGCGAGCGCCAGTTGCGGGATCCGCCAACCGGTGCGCACCGGTTCGGCTCGCACCCGCGGCTCGCGCATGCCATCGGCGACTCGCGACCATATTCGGTCGCGGTCGGGTTCGTACTCCTCGGCGGTGACCCGGAGCCGGTCGGGCAGTTCGTCGTTCACCGCTGCGCCCCCTTCCGTATCGAAGCCCATGCCGATCCCTCCTGGGGACCGAGAATGCGCCGCAGGTCGGCCAGGCCCTTGGAGGTCTGGCTCTTGACCGTGCCGACCGTGACGCCGAGCGCGTCGGCGGTCTCGCGTTCGGACAGTTCCAACGAGTGCCGCAGGATGACGCAGGCGCGCCGCCGCAGCGGCAGCCTGGCCAGAGCCTCGCGCACGTCCACCACGGCCGCGGAATCAGGACCGTAGGACGTCTCGCCGGGACGCTGCCAGAACAGAGTGTTCCGGCGCCGTTCGCGCACGGCCGCTCGGATGCGGGTCTTCGCGATGTTGGCGACGATGCCGCGCGCGTAGGCGATCTGCGACCGGGCCCTGCGGGCCTGGTCCCATTGCCGCCACACCGCGAGCATCGCGTCCGCCGCGATGTCCTCCGCCGCAGCGCTCTCGCCGATGAGCAGCCACGCAAAGCGCGCCAACTCGGCGTGATGCCGCTCGAAGAAGGCGCGGAAGGCGTCTTCCTCCAGCTTGGCGGGGGCGTCCAAGGGGGGTCCTCCGGTATCGGGCTGAATTCGGGGAGGCGGCGAGTCTAGCAGCCGAACCATCGCACACCCTGCCTCCGGAAGACGCACGGGCGCGGGCACCCCCGGTGCCCGCGC
>DATABR010000199.1:0-9342 GCA_036259435.1 Glycomyces sp. | reverse complement strand
GGGTAAGGGGAAGAGGAAGCCGGCTCGCTGTCGGCGATGTCGCCGATGCGGAGCATTGGGGCCGGACCTCGGCTCAGGCCCGATTCCGGACGCCATTCGCTCCACTTCGCACCCGCCGCCGCCGGAGCGGCCGTGCGCGCGGCTGCGAGCGCCGCTTCGTGGCCGCCGCGCATCGCGCTCGCCGTGCGCGCCTCGAGCGTAGCGATCATGCGCTCGTGGATGCTCTTGAGCTGCACCTGCTTGCGGTCGGCGTCGGCGATGATCATCTCGGACTCGGCGCGTTCGGCCTCCGCCTTGGCCGCGGCGCACTCGGCGAGAAGCCGGGCCTCGCCGCGGGCGCGCCCGAGTTCGTCGCCCATGGCCACCACCAGTCGTCGCCGCCAACTGCTCATGGTCAGGCCCTCCGCTCGGTCTTGCTCAGTCGGTGCAGCGCGGCCACGAGCACCGGGCCGATGGCCGCTGTCCGTGCCGCGTCGCTCTCCTCGTCCCTGCCGCGCCCGAGGCTGCATGCCGAGGCGAGCACCGTTCCGATGTGGCCGGGATCAGCCTTCGGCACCAATGACCGCACCTTGTCGGCGCACTTGTCGCGCAGCGCAGGGACGTCGCGGGCCGTGGGCGTCCGTCCCAAGTGCTCGGCCGAGAGGGAGCGCACCAGCGGCCAGGCCAGGCCCGGCAGCTTCACGCCCACTTGCGGCCCGGCGTCGCGCAGGCGCTTGCAGTAGGCGTCGGCGTTGCCGTCGCGCGCGGCCTTGAGCAGCTCGTTGAACAGCCGCGTGGGCGGCACCTGCTGCGGGTCGGCCGCGCCGGTGCGGTCGCACAGTTCGTTGACGCGCTCGGTCCACCACCGTCGCGGGTCCACAGGGGGCGGTTTCTCGGCACTGCCCTTGGGTGCCGAAGCGGTGACCGGCGCGGCTGCGGCTGCGGCACCGATGCCGTCGAGGTAGTCGTCGATGGCGCCGGCCGCTTCGCTGAGGCGGGTTCGGGCCGCTTCCAGCCGTTCGCGGGCGGCCCCGAGTTTGTGGAGGCCGATCTCGGCGTTCGACTCGCGCGAGGCCTCCTTGAGTTCGGCCTGGGCGGCCTCGAAGCACTGGTCGGCGTTGCCGAGGGCGGGCGTGGGGAGGTCGGCGGCCAGGGCATTGAGGCGCCCGGCGAGGGCGGCGACGTCCACAGAGGGCTCCGTTCTTCAGGATCGCGGTACTAGAGGGTGGCGGCGTAGGCCTCGGCCTGCTCGGCGGCAGCGAAGGTGGCGGCCAGGGACTGCTCCAGTTCCGCGCCCGCTTGCGCGAGCGCGGCCTGCGCGGTGGCTACGGAGTCGTGGCCCGATCCGGCGGTGACGGCGGTCAGGCTCCCTTGGGCGGCTTCGATGTTCTGGCTGGCGGCGGTGATGGCGGCTTGGCCGTCGCGGACCTGTTGGAGGGCGGCGGCGATGGCGGACTTGAGTTCGGCGACGCTCACGGTGGACACGATCCTCATTCTCACCGAGAAAGCGTCGACTTTCAGTGATCGGGCCATAACCCGGCGTGTCTGCTTTGTCGGATTTCCGACGCCGCCGTGACAACGAGTGTTGCTTTCAATGCATTTAACGGTGGCGCAGTGACGCAACTCCCAACTACAGTGTGAGTACCAACGGGGCCAGGTCCCCCACACATCGACACCCGGGAGGCGACCGTGCCAGTGCAACGCACTTACGTCCTCGACACCTCGGTTCTGCTATCAGACCCTGGTGCGTTCTCACGGTTCGACGAACACCACGTAGTCATCCCGCTCGTCGTAGTAAGCGAGCTGGAAGCCAAACGCCACCATCCCGAACTGGGCTGGTTCGCCCGGGAGTGCATCAGGCGCCTCGACGAACTCCGCATCAGGCACGGGCGTCTCGACCAGCCGATCGCGATCGGGGACCACGGCGGTTCCATCCGGGTCGAGCTCAACCACGTCGACACCTCCGGTCTGCCGGCCGGGTTCGCCGTGGACACCAACGATTCGCGCATCATCGCCGTCACCAGGGCTCTCGGGCTCGAAGGCGCCGATGCCGTGCTCGTCACCAAGGACATGCCGCTGCGGGTGAAGGCCTCGGCGGTCGGCATTCCGACCGAGGAGTACCGCCACGGCCAGGCCGTGGATCCCACCTGGTCGGGCATGGCCGAGCTGGCGGTGGCCGACGAGGTGATCGACCAGCTGTTCGAGGGCGGCGACGTGGATCTGCCGCACGATCTGGACCTGCCCTGCCACACCGGGCTGGTGCTTACCGGCAACGGCAACAAGGCGCTGGGCCGGGTCACCGTCGACAAGCGAATCCGCCTCATCCGAAGCCGTGACGCCTTCGGCGTCCACGGTCGATCGGCGGAGCAGCGCGTCGCGCTCGACCTGCTGCTCGACCCCGAGATCGGGATCGTCTCGCTCGGCGGCAAGGCAGGCACCGGCAAGTCGGCGATGGCGCTGTGCGCCGGGCTCGAGCAGGTCCTCGAACGCGAACAGTTCAAAAAGGTCATCGTGTTCCGCCCGCTCTACGCCGTCGGCGGCCAGCAGCTGGGTTATCTGCCAGGCACCGAGGGCGAGAAGATGAGCCCGTGGGGCCAGGCGGTGTTCGACACGCTCGGCGCGGTCACGAACGACATCGTGATCGGCGAGGTGCTCGAGCGCGGACTGCTCGAGGTCCTGCCGCTCACGCACATTCGCGGCCGCAGCCTGCACGACGCGTTCGTCATCGTCGACGAGGCGCAGTCGCTCGAGCGCGGAGTGCTCCTGACGGTGCTCTCGCGCATCGGCCAAGGCTCCAAAGTGGTCCTCACTCACGATGTCGCGCAACGCGACAACCTGCGGGTGGGACGTCACGACGGGGTCGCCTCGGTGATCGACGTGCTCAAGGGCCACCCACTGTTCGCTCATGTGACGCTTACGCGCAGTGAGCGTTCGGAGATCGCGGAGATGGTCACCAACCTGCTCGAAGGCTAGGCGAACAGCTCTGGCATGCTGTGTCCCGGGCGTCTGTGGACAGACGCCCGTGACACAGGAGTAGAGCGCATGATCCCACTGCTGACCCGTTTCGGCGCGAAAGTCGCTGCCGTGCTCGTCCTCGCACTGGGGGCCGTCATAGCCGTCAACGCCGTGACCGACGACCCAGCCGAGCTCGACGCCCAGCACCCCAGCCAGGCCGCCGCCGAACAGCAGGCAGAAGCCGAGAAGGCGTACGAGGAAGTCCGCTACCGGCACGTCAACTACATCGCCGAGACCGCCGGAGCCGACGTCAACGTCAAGGCCGACGCGGTCGCGAACTACGCGCTCACCAAGGCCGAGGGCCTCGACAGCGCGCAGGAAGAGGCCGAAAAGGCCGCCGAAGCCGAGCAGGCCGCTGAAGAAGAGGCCGCGAACGCCAGCTCGAACCCCACCTCTGTGGACATCCCCGCCAGCTGCGAGGAGTACTCCGGCAACAAGGCCACCGGCTGCGCCCTCGCGCAGGAACACGGCTTCGATCTCGAGCAGGTCGGTTGCCTGGTGGCACTGTGGGACCGCGAGTCCGGCTGGAACGAGCTGGCCGCCAATGGCATCGGCGCCTACGGCATCCCCCAGGCCCTCCCCGGCTCCAAGATGTCGAGCGAAGGCTCAGACTGGGAGACCAACCCGGTCACCCAGATCAACTGGGGCCTAGGCTACATCGCGGGCCGCTACGGCACCCCGTGCGAGGCCTGGAACCACTCCGAAGAGCACAACTGGTACTGACGAACCCCCTTCGCCCTCCGGCCTCGCGCCGGGCAGCGGCTTGAGTTTGGAGCCACCCCATGCTCCCGAAGCTGACCCGCTACGGGGCCCGGATCGCCGCCCTCCTGGTGCTGGCGATCGGCGCCCTCATCGCCGTCTCCGCGATCACCGACACCCCCGCCGAAACCGACGCCCAGCATCCGAGCCAGGCCGCCGCCGCGCAGCAGGCCGAAGCCGAGGCCGCGATCGAAGCGGTCCGCTACCGGCACGTGAACTACATCGAGGAGACCGCCGGGGCCGACGTCACCGTCAAGGCCGAGGCGGTCGCCGACTACGCCGTCGAGAAGGCCGCCGGTCTCGATGAAGCGGAGGAGGCCGCCCAGCGGGCGGCCGAAGAGGCCGCCGCGGCGGCGAACAACCTCCCCACCTCAGTGGACGTCCCGTCCAGCTGCGGCGAGTACTCCGGGAACAAGGCCACCGGCTGCGCGCTCACGCTCGACGCCGGATTCGACCTCGGACAGTTCGCGTGCCGGGAAGCGCTGTGAGACAAGGAATCCGGCTGGAACGAACTCGCCGAGAACTCGATCGGCGCCTACGGCGTCCCGCAGGCCTACCCCGGGAACAAGATGTCCTCGGTCGGCGACGACTGGCGCACCAACCCGGTCACCCAGATCACTTGGGGCCTGGGCTACATCGAGGGCAGGTACGACGCCCCCTGCGACGCCTGGGCGCAATCCGAGGCCGAGGGCTTCTACTGATCCCTTGAGCCAGGCCCCCACGCACGCCAGCGCCACCAGCTCAAACCCGACCGTGGTGCGCTGCAGCAGCCCCGCGCCGAACGCCCCGGGCTCGCGCGGCACCCCGAACCACTCGGCCACGTAAGGGGTCGAGCAGGCCACGAGCGCGACCACCGCGATCCAGCTGGAGACCAGCACGGCCTTGCGCACCCGCTCGGGGCACTCGCTGCCCCTCGCCCAGCGCGCGAACGCCAGGCCCATGAACGCCATCGTCGAGAACGCGCAGAACGCCGCGTACCGGTGGATCGCCGAGATCACCGAGACCTCCGGGAGCCCGGGCGGGTCGGTCGGGAACAGGGCCACCAGGCCGAGGAGCCCGGCCCAGGCCAGGAGCATGGGGCTGAGCCAGCGGGGGGCCGCGACCTGGCGGGCGACGGCCGCGAAGGCGCACGCGCCGAGGCCGAAGAGCACGAGCGCGACCGGCAGGAGCCAGCCGAGCGGCGTGTAGAGGTGGAGGCTGATGACGACCTCGACGGGGTTGAGGCCCGAGGTCGCGTGGAGGACGACCATCGCGGCCAGCCCGACGCCGAGCGCGGTGAAACCGGCCGTCGTCAGTCCCTTGAGGGTGGCATCTCGATCGCCAAGGGGCGCATGAATGATCATGCACCAAGCCTCGCGATTTCCGGCCTCGAATGCAGTCACGCGGACACCCGAACAGGTCCCCCCGCCAGCACCCTCCCGAAGGTAGCGCCTGCCCTACCCTCTCGCTCCCGCTCGCTGCCGGTCGCGCATGTGCGAGGCTCGGGGGGTGAACGCCTCGAACCGGCGATCATCGACAACTCGCCGACCATCATCAGCGCGCTCGACGCGGACGAGCGCCGGTTCGCGATCCGAGTAGCCGGACCGACGGCATTGCTGGTCGCCAAACTCATCAAGATCGGGGAACGACTCGACGCCCCGACACGACTAGCGGCCAAGGACGGGCTTGACGTGCTGCGAATTCTTCAGACAACGGAGCCTGAGATGCTGGCGAGCACGCTGCGAAGGCTGGATGCCGACCCGCTCTCGACGGAGGTCACTGGGACCGCGCTGCAGCTCTTTCAGTCCGAGGGCACTAGTCCGCATGGTGCCTTGGCGACACTGTCGGCGCAGGCGGTCGGCGTCTTGGCCGATCCCGGCACCACCGCGGCCTCGCTCTCGTTCCTGGTGGAGGACCTACTCGACTGCTATGAGACGCCTGGCTGAAGCTGTGGGAGGCTGGTGACATGAACGAGTTGGCCGGAGCCCTGTCGCCGTACCTGCGCCAGCACGCGGAGAACCCTGTCGCCTGGCGGCAGTGGGGACCCGAAGCGCTGGCCGAGGCAGCGCGGCGGGACGTGCCGCTGCTCATCTCGATCGGGTACTACACGTGCCACTGGTGCCATGTGATGGCGCACGAGTCGTTCGAGGACCGGACCGTCGCAGCCTCGATGAACGACCGGTTCGTCGCCGTCAAGGTCGACCGCGAGGAGCGGCCGGACCTGGATGCGGTGTACATGCAGGCCACGATGGCGATCACCGGGCAGGGCGGGTGGCCGATGACCGTGTTCGCCTTCCCCGACGGGACCCCGTTCTTCGCCGGCACCTACTTTCCCAAGACCCATTTCCTGCGCCTGCTCGACGCGGTGCACTCCGCGTGGTCCACCCAGCGCGAGGAGCTGGAGCACCAGGGCGCGGCGATCGTGGAGGCCAGTGCGAAAGGCGGTCCGGCGTTCGCCGACGTCACCGTCGCGTGCCCGCTGGACGGGCCGTGCCCGCCCGCGCCACCGATCCGCACCGAGCTGCTCGATGCGGCGGCGGCCGCGATCCTGGCTTCGGCCGACACGGTGAACGGCGGGTTCGGTGCGGCCCCGAAGTTCCCGAGTGTGCCGGCGCTGCGGTTCCTGTGCGACGCGTACGTGCGCACCGGCGACGCGGTCCTGCTCGACCATGTGAAGCTGACCGCGGAGCGGATGGCGCGGGGCGGGATCTACGACCAGCTCGAAGGCGGCTTCGCGCGCTACAGCGTGGACGCGCAGTGGTCGGTGCCGCACTTCGAGAAAATGCTCTACGACAACGCTGAACTGCTGTGGCTGTATGCCCGGCTCTACGGCGAGGGCGCCTTGTTCGCGCGGGTCGCCGACGAGACGGCGGCGTTCCTGTTGGAGCGCTTCACGACCGTGGAGGGCGCGTTCTCGGCGGCGTTCGACGCCGATTCCGACGGCGTAGAGGGTCTGACCTACGTGTGGACGCTTCCTGAGTTGGAGGCGGTGCTCGGTGAGGACGCCCTGTGGGCCGCCGAGGTCTTCGGGATCGATCCGGGCAATCCGAACTTCGAGCACGGCGCGAACGTGCTGGAGCTGCCGCGCGACCCGGTCGACGACGCCCGCTGGGAGGCGGCGCGGCACCGGCTGCTCGCGGCCCGGCGTGATCGCCCCCAACCCGGCCGCGACGACAAGGTGGTGGCGGCCTGGAACGGCTTGACGATCGCCGCACTCGCCGAGTACTCCTCGCGCACGGGTCACCGAGATTCGCTTCTGGCGGCCGAACGCGCGGCCGAACTGCTGGCGCGCGTCCACATCGACGCGAACGGACGCCTCGCGCGCGTCTCGCTGGGCGGGGTCGCCTCGCAGGCGCCGGGGATCCTCGAGGACTACGCGGGGGTCGCGCTCGGGTTCCTGCGCCTCGGTGGCGAGTGGACGGCCCGCGCGCAGGGCCTCCTCGAGCAGATCCGCGAGCACTTCACCGACTACCAGGGCGGTTTCCACGACACGGCCGCGGATGCGGAGGCGCTGGTGATGCGCCCGGCGGACGTGCACGACGGGCCGACCGCCTCGGGCTGGGCGCTGGCGGCGGCCGCGATGCTGGAGGCGTACCAGGTGACCGGCGACGAGACGTACAAGGACGACGCCTGGAGGGCGGTGGCCCGGGCCGAGCCGGTGATGGGCTCGAACCCGCGCTTCACGGCGGGGCTGCACGCTGCAGCGGAGGCGCTGGTCCGGGCGCAGCGCGCCAAGTTATCCACAGGCTGTTCACCTGCGACGACACGCAAGTCCCTCGAAGTTATCCACAGGCCGAGAACTTCCTGTTGCCGGTCGACTACCGCACATGTTGTAGTAGATAGCAAAAAAGCCATCTGGCACCAGGCGGGATGGCGGCGACATAGGGGATTCGCGAACGTCGCCATACCGAGGCCGCGCGTGGGAAGCCGCCCATGCCCGGTCCCCGCCAAGTGCCACCGCTCCGCGGAGAAGCGCGGGCGGCCGGACACGCCAGTTCGGCCGCCCGCCATGCGGGCCTCATCACACACCGATTCGTCGGAAATCTGCTTGTCGCCCGGCTAGCGGCTTGCCTACGTTTAGGAGTTGTGAAGCCCAATCCCCTGCGCCCCCCGACTTTGTCCCCCACGGACATTCCCGCCGATCCCTGGCGGTACCTGTGGTATGTCGCCCGAGCGCAGCGAGGCCTGGTCGCGGCCGGGTTCGTGTTCCTGAGCGTCTCGGGGGCGGCCTGGGTCCTGCTGCCGTGGACGATCGCGAAGATCGTGGACGAGGTGCTTCTGGCCGGTACCACCGAGCACCTGCTGCCGTGGGCGACCGTGCTCGCCGTGGTGGCGATCGCCTCCTCGTGGGTGTTCGTGGTCGGGTACCGGTCGCTGTTCATGGCCGAGTCGCACGCGCGCGTGCGCACGGTGCGGAACCTGACCGACCACCTCAACCGGGCCGGCACCGGCGTGCGCGGCGCAGTCTCTCCCGGCGAGATGGTGAATCTCTCCACTGCGGACGCGCACCGGACCGGTTCGTTCATCTTCCAGCTCGGTTTCGGCTGGATGGGCCTGGTCATGATGGTCATCGGCACGGTCCTGCTGTGGGCCGCCAGCCCGGTGCTCGGCCTGGTCGTGCTCGGCGGTGTGGTCTTCATCGGCTTCGTCGTTGGCCCCGTGCTCAGCCGCCTCCAGCACCACCAGATCGCCTATCGCTCCTCGGTCGCGACCCTCACCGGCCAGGCCAGCGACGTCGTCGGCGGGCTCCGTGTGCTGCGCGGGGTCGGCGGGGAGGCCCAGTTCTCCCAGCGTTACCGGGCCGCCTCGGCGGACCTGCGCGAGACCGGGTACGGCGTCGCGACCGCCGACTCGTGGGTGCAGGGCCTGCGCGCGAGTCTGCCGCTCGCGCTCATCGCCGCCGTCACGTGGGTCGGCGCGCGACTCGCACTGAACGGCACGATCACCGTCGGGGAGCTGTCCGCCGCGTTCGGCGTCACCGCACTCGTGGCCCAGCATTCGGGGGCGATGATCGGCATGGCGCAGGCCGTGATCGCCGCGCAGGTCGCTTCGCGCAGGCTCACCGCGTTCTTCGGCACCCGCAGCGACATCACCGACGAGGGCACCGCCACCGGCGCGGCGGGCGCGCTGCGCGACCCGGAGTCGGGGCTCACGGTCGAGCCCGGGAAGCTCACCGTCGTCGTCAGCGCCGAGGCCAAGCCCGCCGAGGCGGCCCTGGAGCGCCTCGCCCGCTACCGCGAGTCGGGCGCCGAATGGGGGGCGGCGAAGCTCGGCGACCTCGCGCTTGGAGAGGTCCGCGAACGGGTCCTGCTGCTCCGCGAGGACTACCTGTTCGCCCAGCGCCTCGGCGAGACCCTCCGGGTCGACGAAGCGAAGGCCCGCACCGCGATCGAGGTCGCGTGCGCGGACGACGTGTTCTCCAGCCTCGGATCGACGCTCGAGGGCGAGATCACCAACGGCGGCCGGAACCTCTCCGGCGGCCAGCGCCAGCGTCTGCGCCTCGCGCGGGCTCTCGCCGCGGACGCGGAGATCCTTCTCGCGATCAAGCCGACCTCGGCCGTGGACGCCCACACCGAGTCGCTCGTCACCGAGCGCGTGGCCGCGGGCCCC
>DATABR010000198.1:0-2297 GCA_036259435.1 Glycomyces sp. | reverse complement strand
CCCACACCTCCGCGAAGCAACTGGTGCCGGTCGCGAACAAGCCGGTGCTGTTCTACGGCCTGGAGGCCATCGCCCAGGCCGGCATCACCGAAGTCGGGATCATCGTGGGCGACACCGCCGAGGAGATCAAGGAGGCCGTCGGCGACGGCTCCGCACTGGGACTCGAGGTCACCTACATCCGGCAGGACGCGCCGCTGGGGCTCGCGCACGCGGTGCTGATCGCCCGCGACTTCCTCGCCGACGACGACTTCGTGATGTACCTCGGCGACAACTTCATCGTCGGCGGCATCACCGGGCTGGTCGACCAGTTCCGCGCCGAACGGCCCGAGGCGCAGATCCTGCTGACCCGCGTACCGAACCCCAAGGCGTTCGGCGTGGCCGAACTCGACGACGCGGGCAAGGTCGTCGGCCTCGAAGAGAAACCCCAGCGGCCCAAGAGCGACCTGGCGCTGGTGGGCGTCTACCTGTTCACCTCGGCGATCCACCAGGCGGTCCGCTCGATCCAGCCGTCGTGGCGCGGGGAACTGGAGATCACGCACGCGATCCAGTGGCTCATCGAGCGGCGGCGGGACGTGCGCTCCACGGTGATCCACGGCTACTGGAAGGACACGGGCAACGTCACCGACATGCTCGAGGTCAACAGGACCGTCCTCGAGACCCTGGAACCCTCGATCGAAGGCGAGGTCGACGAGTCCAGCGAGATCATCGGGCGCGTCCGGATCGATCCGACCGCGAAGGTCTCAGGCTCGCGCATCGTCGGCCCCGTGACCGTCGGACCCGGCGCGGTCGTCACCGACTCCTATGTCGGGCCCTTCACCTCCATCGCGCGGAACTGCCGCATCGACGACAGCGAGGTCGAGTACTCGATCCTGCTGGAGGACTCCTCGATCGTGGGCGTCCGCCGCATCGAGGCCTCGCTGATCGGGCGGAACGTCGAGGTCACCCCCGCGCCCCGGGTCCCGGCGGCGCACCGGCTCATCATCGGCGACTACTCGAAGGTGCAGATCTCAGCGTGACCACCAGGCTCCTCGTGACCGGCGGCGCCGGCTTCATCGGCTCCCACTACGTCCGCACGCTCCTCGGCCCCGGCGGGCCGGGCGACGTCGAGATCACCGTGCTCGACCGGCTCACCTACGCGGGCAACCCGGCCAATCTCGACGCGGTCCGCGATTCGCCCGCGTTCGCGTTCGCGCACGGCGACATCTGCGACGCCGAACTGGTCGGCAAGCTCATGGCCGAGCACGACGAGGTGGTCCACTTCGCGGCCGAGTCCCACGTGGACAGATCCATCGACGGCGGCGCGGAGTTCGTGCGCACCAACGTGGTCGGCACCCACACCCTGATCGACGCGGCGCACCGCGCGGGCATCGGGACGTTCGTGCACGTCTCCACCGACGAGGTCTACGGCTCGATCGACGCCGGCTCCTGGCCCGAGACCCATCCGCTGGCGCCGAACTCGCCCTACTCGGCGTCGAAGGCCTCCAGCGACCTGATCGCCCTCTCCTACCACCGCACGCACGGCCTGGACGTGCGGGTGACCCGCTGCTCGAACAACTACGGGCACCACCACTTCCCCGAGAAGGTCATCCCCCTGTTCATCACCAACCTGCTGGACGGCAAGCCGGTCCCCCTCTACGGCGACGGCGGCAACGTCCGCGACTGGCTCCACATCGACGACCACGTCCAAGGCGTCGAACTGGTCCGCACCCGCGGCCGCGCCGGCGAGACGTACAACATCGGCGGCGGCACCGAACTGTCCAACAAGGAGCTCACCGGGCTGCTGCTGGCCGCGTGCGTCGCCGACTGGGACGCGGTCGAGTACGTCACCGACCGCAAAGGCCACGACCGGCGCTACTCGGTCGACTGCACCAAGATCCGTACCGAGCTGGGCTACGAGCCGCAGAAGGACTTCGCGGTCGGACTGGCCGAGACCGTGGCCTGGTACCGCGACAACCGCGACTGGTGGGAGCCGTTGAAGGAGAGGACCGCCCTGTGAGCGTCTGGATGGTCACCGGCGGCGCCGGGATGCTGGCACAAGAAGTGCGCGCCCGCCTCGCCGCCGCGGGCATCGGCACCGCGGTCCTCGGCCGCGCCGAACTCGACATCGCCGACCCCGCCTCGGTCGCCGCGGCGATGGAGGCGCACCGCCCGGCGGTGGTGGTCAACTGCGCGGCCTGGACCGCCGTCGACGACGCCGAAACGCACGAGGAGGCGGCGCTGGCCGTCAACGGCACCGGCCCGCGGCTCCTGGCCGAGTCGTGCCGCCGCGCAGGCGCCGTGCTGCTCCACGTCTCGAC
>DATABR010000197.1:0-8032 GCA_036259435.1 Glycomyces sp. | reverse complement strand
CCGCCCCTCACCTGGTTCCCTAGAGAGTAAAGCTATTCGTAGGCGATGGCGCCCAGCACGTTGAGCTTCGCCGCGCGCGCGGCCGGTGCGATCGCCGCGAGCAGACCCACGGCCATGGCCACGACGAGGTAGATGACGATGAGTCCCCACGGGAGTGCGAAGTTCGACAGGCCCTCCTCCTTGAGTGCCTGCTGCACCGTCCAGCCGAGGCCGATGCCGACCGCGATGCCCAGGACCGCGCCGAACATGCAGATGATGACGCTCTCGACGGTGATCATCCACCACGCCTGTCCGCGGGTCATGCCAACCGCCCGTAGCAGCCCGAGCTCGCGGGTGCGTTCGAGGACCGACAGGACCAGCGTGTTCACCACGCCGATGACGGCGATGATCATCGCCAGTGCGAGCAGTATCTGGACGGCCGCGAGGATGGTGTCCAGGCCGCTGGTCTGCTGCTCGACGAACTCGGCGTTGTTGGTGACGCCCACTTCCGGTTCATCGGCGAGGATCTCGTCGACCTCGGACTGGACGGCCGCCACGTCCGCGCCGTCTTCGACTTGGATGTAGGCCTGCATCGGCTTGGGCAGCGTGAAGTGCTCGATCTGCTCCGGGGCGACCCACCAGCCGTTGGTGAGGTCGTAGCCCTCCAGGATCGCGGCGATCTGGAGCTGCTCGGTCTGGCCGTCGGCGAAGGCCACTTCGACGGTGTCGCCCAAGGCGAGGTTCCGGTCCTCGACGGTGCCCTCGTCGACCACGACCGCGTCGGGGGCGAGGTTCGCCACCGATCCTTCGGCGACGGTGCCCCCGAAGACCGCGAGGGCCGCTTCCAGATCCTGACTGGAGGCCAGCGGGGCGTCCTGGCCGTCGACCTTGGTGCCGAAGAAGTTTGAGTAGACGTCGGCGACCTCTTGCACCTGCGGGAGCGCCCTGATCTCCTCGACGGTCTGCGGTGAGAAGGAGGGGATGTTCGCCCCGCCCTGCGCGCCGCTGACGATGAGGTCCGAGTTCAGGTTCAGGTCGAGCACTTCAGAAGTGGTCGACTTGATGCTGGAGACGAGAGTGGCGATCCCGGTGATGAGCGCGACGGCGATCATGAGCGCCGAGGCGGTGATCGCGGTGCGCCGCGGGTTGCGTCCGGCGTTGAGCTTGCCGAGCTGCCCCAAGAAGCTCCACGACATGAGCCCGCCCAGCAGAGCCACCAATGGGCGCGACAGGATCGGCGTGAGCATGGTGACGCCCACGAACGCGATGCCGACGCCGGTGAGGATCCCGGTGAGCTTGCTGTCGCCGAGGCTGTCGGTCAGTCCCAGCGCCAGCAGCACCGCGCCGATGCCGAAGACGATCGCGCCGGCGATGGTGATGCCGCGCAGCGGTTTGGGCGGGTTGACCGCCTCTCGCATCGCCGCGACCGGCGGCACGCCGGAGGCCTTGACAGCCGGCACCAGCGCCGACAGCACCGTGACGCCGATGCCCACGGCCAGCGCCCACAGCGTGGTCGCCGGGATGAGCAGTTGGACGGGCACGCCGCCCATCATGGTCGCCGACACCACTTCGGACAGGCCCCAGCCGAGGAGCAGTCCGAGGCCGAGGCCGACGATGGAGGCGATGACGCCGATGACGAGCGCTTCGGTCAGGACCGAGCGGATCACCTGGCCGCGTCCCGCGCCGATGGCTCGCAGGAGCGCGAGTTCCCTTTGGCGCTGGGCGACGATGATGGTGAAGGTGTTGATGATCAGGAAGATCGAGACGAACACGGCGACCAGGCCGAAACCGAGGAAGATGTAGCCCATGAAGTCGGAGACGACGGCGAAGCCCTGGGCGGCCGCTTCGCTCGCCTCGGCGCCGGTCTGAACCTTGAACTCCGAGCCGACCGCCGCGGCGATGGCATCGGTGGAGAGGCCGTCGCCATAGACGTAGATCGAGGTGTAGACGTCTTCGCCGCCGGTCAGCAGGTGCTGGGCGTCCGGCGTGGTGAAGGCGACCTGGGTCTCCCCGGCGAGGGAGTCGCGGTCGCCTGAGAGGCCGTAGACGCCCACGATCTCGTACGTGGCGGCGTCTTTGGAGTCGACGGTGTAGGAGTACACCTTCACGGCGTCGCCGACGTCGAATCCGGAGTCGGCGGCGAACTTGGCGGAGACGGCGACCTCGTGCTCGGCTTCGGGCCCGCGGCCTTCGCGCAGAGTGATGTAGTCGCCCTGACCTTCGGCGGACTCCCAGTTCAGGCCGATGGTGGGAGCGAACGTGCCGACGAGCTTGCCATTCTCGCCGATGGCGTTCACTTGGCCTTCAACCGCGCCGTCGGCGCGTTCGACGTCTTCGGTGGCGCGGACTTGCTCGAGGGTGGCGGCGGGGATGGCCATGGCCGCGGGGTTGGCGGCCTGGTCCATGGCCCCAGCGGAGTCGTCGCGGGTGACGACCGCGTCGACGCCGGTGTAGGCGTCGGCGATGACCCCGGAGACGGACTTCTCCATGGTGTCGGTGAGGACCATCGCGGCGGCCACGAACATGGTGCCGAGGACGACGGCGAGGCTGGTGAGGACGAGGCGGGCTTTGCGGCTGGCCATGCCCTTGAGGGTGGCGCGCAGCATGACTAGGCGATCTCCCCTTGCGCGGCGGCGACGAGCTCTTCGAAGTGCTTCATCTTGTCGATGACCTTGTCGGCGGTCGGGTCGGCCATGTCCTCGACGATCTGGCCGTCGGCCAGGAAGACGACGCGGTCGGCGTAGGCGGCGGCGTTCGGGTCGTGGGTGACCATGACGATGGTCTGCCCGAAATCGTCGACGCTGGTACGCAGGAAGCGGAGCACTTCGGCGCCGGAGCGGGTGTCGAGGTTGCCGGTGGGCTCGTCGGCGAAGACGACTTCAGGGCGCGAGGCGAGGGCGCGGGCGCAGGCGACGCGCTGCTGCTGGCCGCCGGAGAGCTCGGTGGGCTTGTGGGACAAGCGATCCGAAAGGTCGAGGGTGGTGATGATCCGCTTGATCCAGTCGGGGTCGGCCTTGGCTCCGGCGATGGCCGCGGGCAGGGTGATGTTCTCTTCGGCGGTGAGAGTGGGCAGCAGGTTGAACTGCTGGAAGATGAAGCCGATCTTGTCGCGGCGCAGCTTCGTGAGGGCTTTGTCGCCCAGGCCGGTGATCGCGGTGTCGCCGATGTTGACGGTGCCGCGGTCGGTGGTGTCGAGGCCGGCGAGGCAGTGCATGAGGGTCGACTTGCCTGAGCCCGAAGGGCCCATGATGGCGGTGAAGGCGCCGGATTCGAACGCGACGGAGACGTCTTTGAGGGCGATGACTTGGGCCTCGCCGGACCCGTAGGCCTTCCATACGCCTTGGGCCGCTACGGCGGTGGTCTTGACGGGGGATGTTGTGGACACGACGCTCTCGCTTTCGGTGAAGGTGTCGATGTGCCGAGGGATTCGGTGTGTTGGGTTCCTGGTCCGCGGGACGAGGCCCGCGAAGGGTCGGTGCTATCGGCGATGCGACCTAATGACGTCGACAAGGCTGATTTTGACATCATACATGATGCCATTTGACGTCGTGGGTCGCGTGACCATGGTTCGACCCTAAGGGAACCGGTGCGGGCCCGCATCCGCTTCGAGAACGGTCTTGATCTACGTCGTAAGTCGGAGAGCGCGGTACCGAGGTACGACCTTCCGCTCGCGTGCCGCCGTACAAGTCCGTTCACTGCGCCGATTTACCGCTCGCGAGCGTCGCCGTGACCGGGCTTGACCAGGCCGCTCTCATAGGCGAGGACGACGGCCTGGACGCGGTCGCGCACCCCGAGCTTGGTGAGCAGGTGACCGACGTGGGTCTTCACGGTGGTCTCGCCGACGGTGAGAGCGTCGGCGATCTCGGCGTTCGTCAGGCCTTTCGCCAAGAGCAGCAGGACTTCGCGCTCGCGGGCGGTCAGGCAGTCGACAATGGCCGGTTTCGCGTCCCCTTCGGAGCCGCGCTGCTGGGCGAAGCGCCCCAGGAGGGTGGAGAGGATGTGCGGGGCGACGACGGCGCCGCCGCGGTGGACGGTGCGGATGGCCTCGACCAGGTCGGCGGCGGGCGCGTCCTTGGTGAGGAACCCGGCGGCTCCGGCCCGCAGCGCCCCGACGACGTACTCGTCCAGGTCGAAGGTGGTCAGCACGAGCACGCGGGAGGGGAGGTTAGCGCCGACGATGTCGGCGGTGGCGGCCACGCCGTCGCGGCGGGGCATGCGGATGTCCATGAGCACCACGTCGGGTACCAGCCTCCTGGTGAGCTCGAAGGCCTCGACGCCGTCGCCGGCCTCGCCGACGATGTCGATGTCGGTCTCGGCGCCGAGGACCATCTTGAAGCCCGCGCGCAGCAGCTGCTGGTCGTCGGCCAGCAGCAGGCGGATCGGCCGGTCGTTCAACGTGTCACTCCCTGAAGGTGCGCGTTCTTGGGGAAGCGGGCCTCGACGAGGTAGCCGCCGCCGGGCCGGGGCCCGGCTTCGAGAGTGCCGCCGTAGAGCGTGGCGCGCTCGCGCATGCCGATGAGGCCGTGCCCGCCAAAGAACCCGGCCGCGATGGGGGCGCCGTGCCCGGAGTCGCCGACCGAGATCCGGAACTCGCCGTCGCCGTAGTCGACCACGATCCCAGCCCTGGCCTGCGGCCCGGCATGCTTGATGATGTTCGTCAGCGCCTCCTGGGCGATCCGGTAGACCGCCAGGCTCACTCCCGTCGGCAGCGGATACTCCTCGCCGCGGACGGTGTAGCGCACCGGGAGTCCCGCGTCCTTCGTCTGCGCCACCAGCGCGCGCAGCGAGTCCACTGTAGGCTGCGGTTCGAGATCGGCGGCTCCGGCCTCGTCGTGGCCCTGCCGCAAGACGGTGAGGATGTCCCGCATCTCCCGCAGTGCGGTGCGCGCGGTCTGGTTCACCGTCGCCAGCGCGTCCTCGGCCGCGTCCGGGTCGGTGCGCAGGACCCGCTTGGCCCCTTCGGACATGACGCCGATGACCGAGATGTGGTGGGCCACCACGTCGTGCAGCTCCCGGGCGATGCGCCGCTGCTCGTCGGCCACCGCCTGCGCAGTGAGGGCTTCTTGGCGCTCCTCGGCGAACCGGGCCCGCTCGGAGAGCTCGGTGAACTTGCGGCGCCGGTTGCGCATGACCGAACCGACGAAGCAGGCGGTCGCCGCCATGGCCAGGTTCAAGAGCGTGAGGATGGCGCTGCCGGTCGCGTCACCATTCTGCACGGGCCAGAAGTAGAGGAGTACCGAGAAAGTGACGGGGATCCACACGGCTCCGGCGATGACGATCGCCCTCGGCAGCGGGCGGTGCGCGGCGGCCGTGTAGGTGAGGACCAGCCACGTGACGCCGTTGTCGCCGACCAGCCAGGGCTGATCGAAGACCATCGCGGCGACGAGCGCGGCCAGCGTCCCGAGCACCGCCAGCCAGAGCCATTTGCGGCGGAAGGCGATCGGCGCGAACGCGAGGGCGATCAGTCCGACCTCGGTCGACCCGAACGTCATGGGCTCGGTGCCGGCGTCGAACACCACCGCGAGCGTGCCCGCGTACACGACGAAGAGCGCTGCGGCGAAGAGCGTGTCCGCGGGGAGCGGGCGCTCGTGGAACCAGCGCCGGAGGCGGCGGAAGGTCGAGGCGACTTGCACGCTCTACACCGTATCCGCCGATCACTCCCGTTCCATCGAACGCGAGAATGATCCGCGAGTCCGCCTCAGGTAGGAGGCGCGTCGTGCACTGGCTCAGCGTCCATCGGCATCGCCAGCCCCGGCAGGACGGTCGTCAGCGGGTAGACCGGCGGCTCGCCGCCGAACTCGGGGCAGAGCTTCTGGTGCGCGCACCAGCCGCACAGCTTCGACTTCTGCGCCCGGAACTCGCCGGTCGCGATCGCCTCGCGCATCGTGGCCCACAGCGCCTTGAGGGCCTCTTCGAACGCGGCCAGCTCGCTCTCGTTGGGGGAGTAGTCGAGCACCTGGCCGTCGCCGAGGTACATCAGCCGCAGCAGGGTCGGCACCGTGCCCCTCGTGCGCCACCACGCCAGCGCGTAGAACTTCATCTGGAACAGCGCCTTGTCCGCGTAGCGGTCCGGCGGGCGCTTCCCGGTCTTGTAGTCCACCAGGCGCACCAGCCCGTCGCGGTTGACGTCGGCGCGGTCGATGAAGCCCTTGAGCTGCGTGCCGTCTTCCAGCGTGGTCGTCACCAGGCACTCGGTGCGATGCGGCTGGAGGCGCTGGGGGTCCTCCATGCTGAAGTACGTCTCGACCAGTCGCCGGACGCCCCGCAGCCAACCCGACTCGTCGTCGAGTCCTTCGAACAGCTCGGCGTAGTCCCCGGAGGCCTGGAGCTTGGACCACGCGGGCTCGATCATCGCCAGCGCCTGGCGCGGCGTGCGCTTGCCCGCGTCGAGTTCATAGAGCCGCTCGAGCACCGAGTGCACGAGCGTGCCCTGCACCTGCGCTTTCGACGGCGGCTCGGGGATCCGGTCGACGGCCCGGAACCGGTACAGCAGCGGGCACTGCTTGAAGTCCCCGGCGCGCGAAGGGGACAGCTGGGTCGGGCGGGTCGCTTGCGGCATGGCTCGAGCATAGGACGAGCCCCCGACATGCCGCCCGGCCGACTGGAGTTTTTAACATAACAAGCGTACTGTTTGGGTCATGACGAACCACGCGCACGCCTTGTCCTTCGGTCAGGCCGCCGACCTCTATGACGCCGTCCGCCCCACGTACCCCGCTGAAGTCCTCGCCTGGATGACCGGCTCCGCCCCCAAGGACGTCGTCGACGTCGGCGCCGGGACCGGCCTGCTCACCCGAGGCCTGATCGCAATGGGCCACAAGGTCACCGCCGTCGACCCCGACGTCCAGATGCTCGACAAGCTCACCGCCTCCAGTCCCGGCCTCCACGCCGCTCGCCAAGGCCGCGCCGAAGTCCTCCCGCTCCCTGACGCCTCCGCCGACGTCATCACCGCGGGCCAGGCCTTCCACTGGTTCGACCGGCCCAACGCCCTCCCTGAGCTGCGCCGCGTCCTCAAACCCGGCGGTGTCCTCGCGCCCGTCTGGAACATGCGCGACGAGTCCGTCGACTGGGTCGACCAGCTCACTGAGATCATCGGCAACTCCAGAGGCGAGCTCACCCCGATCGACGCCACCGAAACCGGCTACTTCGCCCCCGACTTCGACGAGGTCGAGATCCGCGTTTTCCGCCACGGCAAGACCCTCGACCGCGCCGGCCTGATCCGCCTCATCCAGTCCCGCTCCTACTACCTGACCGCCGACACAGAGCGGCAGCGCGAGCTCACCGAGGCCGTCGGCCGACTGGCCGACACGCATCCCGGCCTGGCCGGCCGAGAGACCTTCACGATGCCCTACGTGACCTGCGCCTTCAAAGTGCATCCCGCGTAAGCGGATCGGAATCCTCAAAAGCGCGTCCGCCCCGGTGTCTCGCAAGTCCTTTCGACCGGGCGGACGCGTAGCATTGCCGCCGATGTCGAACACCAACGTCCTGGCCTTGCGCCGATCCGGATTCACACTCGTCCGCTTCAAGGGCATCCCCGTCACCCTCGGCTACACCTGGCTGCTGCTCGCGGCCGTAGTCGTGATCGTCTACGCCCCGATCGTGCAGCGCTCGGTCCCCGGCCTCAACACCGGCGCCTCGCTCATCGTCGCGGCCCTGTTCGCCGTCACCCTGCTCGTCTCGGTCTTCCTCCACGAACTCGGCCACGCCCTCGTGAGCCTGCGCGCCGGGATCGGGGTCCGCCAGATCAACCTCGACGCCCTCGGCGGCTTCACCGAGATGGACCGCGAGGCGCCGAAGCCCGGGACGGCCGCGGCGATCGCTCTCGCCGGACCCGCCGTCTCGGCCGTCCTCGGCGGCATCGGCATGGCCGGGCTCTTCATCACCGTCCCCGGTTCCCTCCCGTGGCAGCTGTCCTTCCAGATCTGCGTCGCGAACCTCCTCGTCGCCGTCTACAACCTGCTCCCGGGCCCGCCCCTGGACGGCGGCAAAGCCCTCCAGGCCGGCATCTGGGCCGTCACCGGCAACCGCTGGACCGGCTACAAGTTCGCCGGCTGGG
>DATABR010000196.1:0-3042 GCA_036259435.1 Glycomyces sp. | reverse complement strand
GCGTCGGCGATGGACGCCTCCGCCGCCTTCTCTTCGACCACATTGGGCAGAAGCAGTCGCTCGAGGGTCTCGACGTGGGTGAGGTGGTCGCCGGCGATGTCGGTGTAGCCGAGCGCCTCGGCGGCCGAGGCCAGCGCCCGCGCCCCATGCAGGAGCGCGGTGAGGTCGGCGTCGGATTCGATGATCTTGACTGGAGTCTCGGTGCATCCGGCCGCCGCGAGAACGGCCGCACCGACGAGGAGTCCGCGTCGGGTCGTGAACACCTCCCCAGTTTCGCAGGCGGACTTTCGTTTGTGTCGCGGGGCGGTTAATCTCGGCGAAATAGGCGCAGAAGGAGAGGCAATGGCATCGAAACAGCAAGCCGAAGTGGAGGCGATCGTCGCCCCGGCCGTGGCGAAGGCCGGGTTCGACCTGGAGGGCCTGACCGTCACCAAGGCCGGCAGGAGGCTGTTGGTGCGCATACTGGTCGACGCCGACGGGGGCGTGAACCTCGACGACGTCGCGGTCGTCTCGAAGGCCGTATCGAAGGCGCTGGATACGGCGGACGGCACGGGAGGGCCGTTCGCCGACACTGCCTATACCCTGGAAGTGTCCTCTCCGGGCGTGGACCGTCCGCTTACCGAGCCCCGGCACTGGCGGCGTAATATTGGGCGCTTGGTGGCCGTGCACATCGGGGAGGAGCCCGTCACCGGGCGAGTCGTGGCCGCCGACGAGCGGGGGATTGAACTAGAAGTCGACGGCGAGAGCCGTTCGGCTACCTATGCCGAACTGGGGTCAGGCAAGGTGCAGATCGAGCTCAAATAGGCATCCGTGGATGCGGGGCTCACGCGCACGACGGCTCTGGTGAGGACAACTCAAGACTTTCTTTAAGGAGAACGGGTGCATATCGACCTGGCTGCGCTGCGGTCACTGGAACGCGAGCGCGACATCCCTTTCGAGACAATCCTCGGCGCGATCGAATCGGCGCTGCTGACCGCCTACAAGCACACCCCCGGCGCCGATGAACGCGCTCGTGTGGTCGTGGATCGAAGCTCGGGCGACGCCACCGTCCTCGCGCCAGTGTTGAACGAAGAGGGCGAGGTCGTCTCCGAACGGGACGACACCCCCGAAGGCTTCGGCCGCATCGCGGCCCAGACCGCCAAGCAGGTCATCCTCCAGCGGCTGCGCGAAGCCGCGGACGAGGTCAACTACGGCGAGTACTCCGGCAAGGAGGGCGACATCGTCACCGGTGTCGTCCAGGCCCACGGGGAGCGAAACGAGCGCGGCATCGTCACCGTCGACCTCGGCAAGATCGAGGCCACCTTGCCGCTCAATGAGCAGGTGCCCGGCGAGTCGTACGACCACGGCAAGCGGATCCGCGCCATCGTCATCCAGGTGAACCGGACGGCCCGCGGCCCCCAGGTGACCCTCTCCCGCACGCACCCCGCATTGGTCAAGAAGCTGTTCGCCTTCGAAGTGCCCGAGATCGACGAGGGCGCCGTGGAGATCCCCGCCATCGCGCGTGAGGCCGGTCACCGTTCCAAGATCGCGGTCCGCGCCACAACCAAGGACGTCAATGCGAAGGGCGCCTGCATCGGCCCGATGGGCTCGCGCGTCCGGGCGGTCATGAGCGAACTGGGCGGCGAGAAGATCGACATCGTCGACTGGGACGCCGACCCCGCCAAATTCGTGGCCAACGCCCTCTCGCCTGCGAAGACGCTTTCCGTACGCGTGGTCGACGAAACCACCCGCTCCACCGAGGTGGTCGTCCCCGACTACCAGCTCTCGCTCGCGATCGGCCGCGAGGGCCAGAACGCGCGCCTCGCCGCGCGTCTGACCGGCTGGCGCATCGACATCAAATCGGATGCGCACGTGGCGGGTGGGGCCAAGGAGGAGACAGGCCCGGCTGGTGGCGGTCGCTAGTCTGGGAGGTAGACTGAACAACGGATCGCAACGCAACGCGCCGGCAGTCCGCACTTGTGTGGGATGTCGGGATCGCACGGCGGCTTCCGAGCTGCTGCGCGTCGTCGTTCACCGCTCTGAGGGTTCCGTGACTCGTCTGATTCCGGACCCGAAACGCCGCCTCAGCGGCCGCGGAGCCCATGTGCACCACGATTTGAACTGCCTTGACCAGGCAGTTCGCAGGCGTGCGTTCGCTCGGTCCCTCAGAATAGAGGGCCCGGTGGACGCCTCGGCGGTGCGAGCCCATGTCGAGTCGGAGTCGGCCGCAAGACCGACTCCCGCACACGAAGCAGGTAGAGACCGAATGAAGACCACGCGATGAAGTTCCAGCGATGAACTGGTTGCTAGTGGAGAGATGAGGTCGGCGGGCGCTGCCCGTGCGACCTCGAAGTGAGGAGAGCAGTGGCAGGTAAGCCCCGCGTACATGAACTCGCGAAGGAACTGGGCACGACGAGCAAGGAAGTGCTCGCCAAGCTCAGCGACATGGGCGAGTTCGTGAAGTCAGCGTCGAGCACGGTCGAGGCGCCGGTGGCGCGTCGACTGCGCCAGCAGTACGCCGACGGGAAGGGCGCTCCGGCGGCGCCGGCGGCCAAGAAGGCCGAACCGGCGAAGGAGACGGCGAAAGCGGCCCCGAAGCCGCGTCCGGCGGCGCCCAGTCCCGCCAAGATCGCCCAGGCCAAGACCGACGTCAAGGCCGCAAAGAAGGCGCCCGCGAAGAAGCGCGCGGCCGCCCCCAAGGCCCCGGCGCCGAAGCCCGGGCCCGCCTCGCGGCAGCCCGCGCCCGCCCCGGCAGCGCCGAAGGTGGACGAGCCGAGGCCCGCGAGCGCCCGAGACATCGAAGTGGCCGCCGAGCAGAAGCGCGCCCAGGAGCTGCTCAAACGGCAGCAGGAAGAGGCCGCCAAGCGGGCGGCCCAGCCGTCGGCCCCCAAGCCCGGCCCCGGGCCCGCCTCGCGCACCGAAGGCGCGCCCAAGCCCGGCGGGCCGAGGCCCGGCCCCAAGCCCGGCGGCAACAACCCGTTCGGCATCACGCCCGGCGGCGGCGGATCCAAGCAGCGTTCCGCGCCCGAGGGCGGCGAGCGCCCCGGCGGCCCCAGGCCCAGC
>DATABR010000195.1:0-3877 GCA_036259435.1 Glycomyces sp. | reverse complement strand
CGCGCCTTGGGGTTTCCGTGCGGTCAGGCGTAGAGGTCGTCGCCTTCTGCGAGGCGGTTGATGTCCGTGGCGATCTGCTGGTCCATGACGCCGCCGTTCTCGATGGCGGTTTGGAGGCCGGTCATCAGGCCGTGGAGCGTGCCGCGCAGGTATTGGAGGTTGCGCCAGGTCGTGGCGTGGAAGTCGGCGTACTCGACGGCGGCGACCTCGGCCGCGCCGGGCGCCGAACCGAACGCGGGCGCCTTCTTGAGTGCGCCGTCGCGCAGTGACGGGATGATCTCGTTCTCCAGCTCCTCGAGCAGCTCGCCGAGGAACCGGCGGTAGCGCTCGAGCGCGGCCGGGTCGAACGTGCGCATTGCCATGCGGGGCTCCTTCTTTACGCGTAGGGGTCGTCGTCCTCGTTGACGAAGCCCCACATGTTCTCGTCTTCGACCAGGTCGACCTCGGCTTCGCGTTCCTTGTCCTCCATGGGCATGCCGCGCCCGGCTCCGCCTCCGCCGCCCATCATCGCGGTGGACCCGCGCGAGCCGGCGGCCGCCGCAGCGCCGCCCCCTGCCACACCCGCGGCCGCAGCGCCCAAGGCTCCTCCGGCGACCGCCGTGGACGCGGGCGCCGTGGTGGCCGTGGCCGGCGCGCTGATGCCGGCGCCTCCCGCGAAACCCGCGCCGCCTGTGCCACCACTGGCGAGACCGCCGCTGGGCTCCTCTTCCCCGTCGGTAGGAGGTTCCACAGGTTGCTCCGGCTCGGGCACGTCGCCCGTGGGCGGTTCCAGCGAGGGGTCCTCGCTGGCCGTCGGCCGCTCAGTCCCGGTGGGCTGTTCCATCGGCGGCGGTTCGAGGTCCATGTACGTCGGGTCGGCTGCCGCCGGGTACTGCTTGTCGCTGCGCACGGTGCGCACCGAGCGCTCTTCGCTGTCGGTGTCGGTGCTGCGCTGCTCGATGTCCTCGTTGGTCTCCGAGTGCCGGGCGTCGTACGCGCCCCAGCTCTGTTCGACGCGGGTCCCGTAGTGGTCCATCGCGTCCGCGATGGCGAGCTCCTTGGCTTCTTCCACGGTGAGGCCCTTCGACGGGTCGAGGCCGTCGCGCTCGATGTTGACGGGGCTGGCGTAGTAGTCGACGTAGTGGAGGATCCGCTCGTCGATGTAGTCGATGATCTCGGTGGCGAGGTCGGGTTCGGCGCCGGCCAGCGCGAGCACGTGCTCGGCGTCCTGGCAGGTGTACTCGATGCAGGCGCCGTGCCACCACGCGGGTCTGATGTGGACTGATGCCCAGCTGTGCCAGTCGCCGTCGATCCAGAACTGCGGTGCGGGGTAGGGGATCTCGCCGGAGTCGCCGCCTTGGATCGAGTAGAGGGCCTCCTCGGTGGCCTCGAGGTTCGCGACGGTGGCGTCGACGTCGTCGAGAAGCGCGTCGACGAGTTCCCGCGTCTGCGTGCAGGCCCCTTCGAAGGCCTCGAAGTCGGTGCCGGTCCAGCCTTCGGCCAGGTCGGTCAGGTTCGACTTGATCTGCTCGGACCAGTCGGCGAGCCGTCCCGCCACCTCCTCGGTCCACGCGTTCCTGAGTCGCTGAAGCGAGTGCGCGTCGGCGTATTCGGGCCGCACGGCCGCGACGGCGGCGCGGAAGTCGGCCTCGGTCGGGAAGGCCATACCGGCTTCCTTGGGGCGCAGGCGGAACAGCTGGCGTTCGACGGGGACCGCCGAGACGAGCTGCTGCCAGGACTGCTCGGCCGGATGCTCTGTCGGATTGGAGCACTCGGCGTTCGAGCAGCCCGGGCGTTCCGTCGGGAAGCAGACGACCGGTTCTTCGCCGGGCTGCACGGACGGCGCGGGGCCGGACGGCGGAGCGGAGCCGCCGACGGGTTCGGGGGTGCCGAACGCCGGCGCGGCGGCGGCCGGAACCGCGGCGTCAAGTCCCTGATAGGACTGGCTCATACTGTCGCTCATCGATACGCACCTCGGTGAGAAGAGGGGTTGACCGGTTCCGTTCACGGTAGCAACAGGACGCCATCGGGAGAACGGCCCGACTGTCCAGGATCCGGAAGCGCGGGCTGGTGCCGTGGATCATTGCCAGTCGATGTCGTCGGGGTTGTTCATGGCGTCGGGGGTCGACTCGTCCATCCAGTTGAACAGGCTGTCGAGCGCTCCGAGTCCGGGCCCGCCGCCGTCGTAGTTGCCGCTCCAGCCGTCCTCCTCGCCCTTGTAGACCGGGGCGATCGCGGACCCGCCCTGGAGGGCGTGGATCGCGGGGTTCACCGTGGCGTGGCGGCCGCCGGGGGTCATCAGCATCGCGCGGAGCCCGTACGTGGCCAGGCCCTGGAGCATGTTGGTGAGTCCGGCTCCGGCGATGTCGAGCGGGCTGACGGGGTTGCCGGCGCCCTTCTGCCAGCCGAAGGTGAACGCGGTGAGGCCGCCGGTGAGGGCGGCGCAGGCGGTCGAGATGGAGATGAGCACCGACTCGAAGCTCTTCAAGGTCGCCACGAGCGTGGTGGCCACGGTCTGGGCGCTCGCCATGATCGCGGGGGCGCAGGGCGCGGAGATCACCCCCGCGAGCGCGGCCAGGTAGGCGGCGAGGAACGCGTCCATGACCGCAGTGCAGGCCGCGAGAAACAGCCAGAAGACGGTGAGCATGACCGCGAAGGCGATGAGCTGCGCGCCGATGAGGAAGGCGGTGATCGCGAGCTCCTGGAGCTGGAGCTTCACCTCGTGGGTGGCCTGGCGGAAGCCGTCGGCGTCCTTGCCGCTCCAGTTCTCGTCGTTGACCGAGTCGACCTCGGCCTGGAGCGCCTCGCACGCCTCCATGTTCTTCTCGGCGAGCATGATCCAGGCGCCGCCGGCCTTCATGATGTCGCCGGGGTTGCACTGGTTCATGTACACGCTGGTGGCCATGGCCTGCACGGAGAGCCCGAAGACGATCGCGGGCGGGGCGATGGCGACCGCGCAGGTCTTGATGACGCCGTTGTAGTACGGCGCCATCGCTTCACCCGCATCGAAGATGCTCTGTCCTGCCGACATCTCGGTTCCCCCTAATTGCCACCGAACGCCTGGGCGCAGGCGTCGTCGGTGTCTTCCATATCTTGGGCGCAGGCGTCCAGTGCCTCGCGCATCTCCCTGAAGCACTGCGCGGCGCCGGCCATCGACTCGGTGACCGTCGAGGTCGCCATCGAGTAGGCGGCGGCCATGGGGAGGGCGACGGTCGTATAGAGGCCGCGGTCGACCGCGCTCAGTTCAGGGAGGACCTCGTCGGTGCTCTCGAGGACGGGGACGACGTTCGCGTCGATGTTGGTCCCGAGCTGGCGGACGAATTCGGCGTCGAAGACACGGGCCATCAGCTTCCTGCCTTTCGTTGGAGGTTCTCGTTGATCTGCTGGATGCGGTCGACCATGCCCATGGCGGCCCCGCCGGCGCGTTCGGCGTCCTTGGGGGCGTTGTCGATGGTCTCGGCGAGGCCCGGGTCGAGGCCTTCGTGCGCGCGTTGTTCGGCGAGTCTTCGCAGTTCGTCGCGGGCTTTCGCGATGAGGTCGGTGAGGGCGTCGCCGAGGCCGTCGGGGCCGCGGCGGCGCGCGTCCGGGCCGATCCAGACGCCGGCGACGGCCCGCTCGGAACTGGAGGTGGCGCTGAGGTCGCCGTCGTCGCTGTAGACCTCCGCGGTCAGGACCTCGCGCTCGGGTCGGGCTCGCGCGGCGGCGGCCTGGCGCATGGATTTGAGAACGCCGTCGAGCCGGTTGGCGATGGCGCGGTCGTGTTCGGGGTCGCGGCTGAGGGTGTCGGCGGGGCCTTCGATGCCGAGTCGGCCGCGCATCATGGCGGCGAAGGCCTCGTAGCCGCCGCTGGCGGCGGCCTGCTGGAGGTCGCCGACCGCTTGGATGCCGCCCGCGAGCG
>DATABR010000194.1:0-8386 GCA_036259435.1 Glycomyces sp. | reverse complement strand
GCGAGACCAAAAGGTCTCGCCGCCGATTCGGCTACTTGCCGGTGTTCCCTACTGCTGGGGCGTCTGCGGCCACGGGTTCTGCTGGGGCCCGGGCGGAGCCTGGTGCGCCTGCGGCTGGACCGCGGGCTGCTGGCCGGTCGGGTAACCCTGCGGCGCGGCCGGAGCCGCGGGAGCGGCCGCGACGGCCTTGCCCGGGACCATGATGGCGCCCGTCACGAAGAGGCCGTAGGCGGCCAGGAGCAGAAGCGCGGCGATCCAGGCGGACGGGTCCGAGCCGCCGTCGCCGTCGGGCAGGCCGAGGAGGACCGCCAGGACCTGGGCGAGGAACACCGAGCCGCCCGCCACCGCCAGGGCCTTCCACAGCGACCGGAGCTTCTCGGCCGTGAACAGGGCCAACACGAGCGCGCCGATCACGACCCAGAGGGTCGAGAGGAGCCCGCCGCTGAGGTCCCCGATCACGAAATTGGCGAGCGTCGTGGTCTCGGTGCCCCATTCGCTCTCCGAGCCCTCGCTCGTCCCGGCGATCAGGCCGGCGAGGACCAGCGCGCCCAGGCCCGAGAGGCCGAGGATCGCGGGCATGGAGGGCACACCGAGCTTGTCGAACAGCGACGGGCCCGGCTGGGCGTAGGCCGCGTACTGCTGCTGGGCCTGGTACTGCGCCTGCGGCGAGGCGTAGGGCGCCTGGGGATACGCCTGCTGCTGTTGGGGCTGACCCGAGGTGGGCTGCTGCGGATACCCCGCGCCTGATTGCTGTTCACTCATGCCCTCATCATGCCTTGGGCGGGCAAGTGGACGCATCCGGGTTGCGCGGGATTTGCCTGCACGGAGGGGGCGCGCCCGCTCCGGCGCGGACGGATTCGGGCACGGGCGCAGACGCGAAGCGCTTCGGGCCCTTCGGGTTCGGTCGTACGCCCGGTCCGGGGCCGTTCCGGTCCGGATTCGCGGGCCCCAACCGCAGCGCCGGACGCGCCGGAACCCGTAGGCTGGAAGCATGTCGCAACGTCTCCGTCCCGTTTCGCCTATTTGGGTGGCCGGCCGTCCGCAGCACGGCGAGGAGGAGTTCTTCGTCACCCACCCCTACGACGAGTCTCCGGTCGGCGCCACCTCGTGGGCGACCTCCGGGCAGGTGGAGGCCGCCGTGGCCGCCGCCGCGGGAGCCGCGCCCGAATGCGCCGCGCTGCCCGCGCACGTGCGGGCCGAGGCCCTCGAGCACGTGCGCCGCCGCCTCGACGAGGAGGCCGAGACCTGCGCCGAGCTCATCACCGCCGAGTCGGGCAAGCCGATCGCGTGGGCGCGCGTGGAGGTGCGCCGGGCGGTCTCGACGTTCCGGTGGGCGGCCGAGGAGGCCCGGCGCTTCGTCGGCGAGGTGCAGCGGCTCGACACGGACGCGACCGCGGAGGGCCGCATGGCGCTCGTGCGGCGCTTCCCGCGCGGACCGGTGCTCGGGATCTCCCCGTTCAACTTCCCGCTGAACCTGGTGGCGCACAAAGTGGGTCCGGCGATCGCGGCCGGTTGCCCGATCGTGCTCAAGCCGGCCCCGGCGACGCCGCTGTCGGCGCTGCACCTGGGGGCGCTGTTCTCCGAGACCGATCTGCCTCCCGCGATGCTGTCGGTGCTGCCGGTGCCGAACCACCGGGCCGAGCAGCTGGTGGACGACCCGCGGCTGCCGGTCGTCTCGTTCACCGGCTCAGGCCCGGTCGGCAAGCAGCTCCGGCGCCGGGTGCCCGAGAAGCACGTGACGCTCGAGCTCGGCGGCAACGGGGCTGTCCTGGTCGCCGCCGACTACCCGAAGCGGGACTGGGCGGCCGAGCGGATCGCGTTGTTCGGGAACTACCAGGCCGGGCAGTCGTGCATCGCGGTGCAGCGGGTCTTCATCGAGACCCCTGCGTTCGCTGACATGTCGAGCCGGATCGTGGAGCAGGTGCAGTCCTTGATCTCCGGCGACCCGAACGACCCGTCGTGCAAGGTCGGGCCGCTCATCAGCGCCGACGCGGCCGCCCGAGTCGAGGCCTGGATCGAGGAGGCCGTGGACGAGGGCGCGAAGCTCCTGTGCGGCGGCGGGCCGCGCAACGGCTCGCTCATCGAGCCGACGGTGCTCGCCAACGTGCGCCCCGACGCGAAGGTGCTGCGCGAGGAGGTCTTCGGGCCGGTGCTGGTGCTCGCGAGCGTCGACGGCTACGAGGACGGCCTGGCCGCGATCAACGACTCGCGGTACGGGCTTCAGGCCGGAGTGTTCACCGAGAGCCTGCCGCAGGCGATGCTCGCCCACCGCACGCTCGAGGTCGGCGCCGTCGTGATCGGCGACGTGCCCGCGTTCCGGGCCGACCAGATGCCGTACGGCGGGGTCAAGGGTTCGGGGATCGGGCGCGAGGGCGTGCGCTCGGCGATGGAGGACTACACGGTCGAACGGGTGCTCGTCCTTCCGGACACTCTTTGACACTCGGATTCGGTCGACCGGGCCCTGGCGGCCACAACCCGACCCGAACCCGCCGAGGGGTGCGTCACCTCGCACTGGTGACGGTCGAGGGCGCTCGGCCGCATGACGATCGCGCGAGCTGCGACGTTCCTTACTCACGGCCGACCCTGCTAGAAGCGAGGCTTGACAAGTCCCTATAGCGTGGCCGACATGACTGTCCCTCCGAATTACGGTCCCCCGCCGGAGCAGCCGCACACCCCCGGTTACGGGTACCAGTCGCCCTACAACGGCGGCCAGAACCCTTACGGAAGCCAGCCTCAGCAACCGCAGCCCGGCTACGGCGGCGGCGGTCAGCAGCCGCCGTTCGGCCAGGACCCGAGCCCCTACGGCGGGCCGGTGCTCCCGCCCGAGCCGCCGAAGCGGAACCTCGGGCTCATCGGCGGCGTCATCGTCGGCGCCCTGGTCCTCGTGCTCGGCGGCGCCCTGCTCGTCACCATGAACCTGCGCGGCAACGACCAGGACAGCGCCGACGGCGGCGGTGGCGGCGGGGACGAAACCTCCCAGGAGGCCTCCGAAGACGCCACTACCCCCGAAGAGGCGACCACCCCCGCCGAGGACACCGGTTCCGAAGTGGGCCAGTGCACCCCGTACGAGACGGTGGTCTCCGGCAGCGGCTTCGGGCTGGTCGACTGCGCCGACCCCACCGCGTTCTGGAAGGTCGTCGAGCAGTCCTACGACGTCACCGACATCGCGGTGGACGCCGACGGCGAACTCGTCGACCCCGCCCAGACCTACGCGGTGTGCGGCGACACCTGGGGCCTCCTCAGCTTCGGGGATCCCTGGACGAAGATCGACTACGTGTACTCGTCGGGCTCCCTTGACTCGCTCTACTGCCTGCAGGCGACCGGCAACCCCGATCCGGCCGAGCCCGCGCACCTGCCGATCATGCCCGACGTCGGCGACTGCTTCGACGACAGCGACTCGTGGTGGAGCGTGGACTGCTCCTCTGACCTCGCCGTCTACAAAGCGGTCGACACGATCGTCTTCGACGAGCCGATCCAGGACATGACCGAAGACCAGGCTTCCGAAGAGGCGGCCTCGTGCAACAGCGACTGGTACTGGAAGGTGACCGACGCCGACGGCCGCACATCGGCGATGCTCTGCGCCAACGACGTGTAGGCCGGGGGCCCGGCCGGCGCAGCGCGCCATGGGCCCGATGAGGGACGAAAGCAGGGGGCGGCCTCAGGCCGCCCCCGCTTGCTCAATGTCGTGGCGCTTTTGTCGTCGCCTTGTCTTGGCGCGGCTCCGTCACCGCGAGGCCCCGCCTCGGCACGGACATGCGAAACGGCGGTGCGAACCCCTCGATCGCACCGCCGTTGAGTCGCGAAGCTCTTAGCCGAAGCGGCCGGTGATGTAATCCTCGGTGCGCTGGTCGGACGGGTTGGAAAACAGGCGCTGGGTCTCGTCGAACTCGACCAGGAACCCGTAGCGTTCGTGCTCGTCGTCGAGCGCCGCCGAGAAGAACGCCGTCGAGTCCGAGACGCGCGCGGCCTGCTGCATGTTGTGCGTGACGATCACGATCGTGTAGTCGCGCACCAGCTCGCTCATGAGCTCCTCGATGCGCGCGGTGGCGATCGGGTCGAGCGCCGAGCACGGCTCGTCCATGAGCAGGACCTCCGGCTGCACCGCGATCGCGCGGGCGATGCACAGCCGCTGCTGCTGCCCGCCCGAGAGGGCCAGGGCGCTCTTCTTGAGGTTGTCCTTGACCTCTTCCCACAGCGCCGCGCCGCGGAGCGCCTGCTCCACGCGGTCGGAGAGGTTGTCCTTCATGCCGTTGATGCGCAGACCGTAGGCGACGTTGTCGAAGATCGACTTCGGGAACGGGTTGGCCTTCTGGAAGACCATGCCGATGTGGCGGCGCACGGCGATCGGGTCGACCGACGAGCCGTAGATGTCCTGGCCGTGGAACGTGATGTTCCCGGAGACCTTGGCGCCCGGAATGAGGTCATTCATGCGGTTGATCGAACGCAGGACCGTGGACTTGCCACAGCCCGAGGGGCCGATCATCGCCGTGATCTGGTTGCGCGCCACCGGCAGCGAGACGTCGCGGACCGCGTGGGCCTTGCCGTAGTGAATGTCGACGCCCTTGAGCTCGATGACCGTCTCGGTCGCCGTGGGCGTGCCAGCTCGGCCCTGCGGGGCGAGGCCCGCGATGGGGGCCTTGGCGCGGGTACCAGTCTTGTTCACGGTCACGCGAACTCCAATCACCGAATGTCAACCGCCGTTAACGTGTCCTGGTCTCATCGAACGCCATCGAGGTGCACGCCAGTGGACGTGTAGGTGAACTGGGAGTGAATGGACTGCGGCCGTGCTCACTATGTCAGGGCGCGCGCCGCGGCGACCGCTCGCCGAGCGGCGAAGCGGCAGGATCGGCCCTCAGGCGTGCTCGGGCGGCAGCAGCTCGTCATTCGGGTAGCCGCCGAGCAGGTCGTCAGAGGCGGTGAGCGTGAAGTCCTCATTGATGGCGGCCGCGCCCAGGTCGACCGAGGCGACCACGTCGCCGTCCTCTGCCAACTCCATGAGCATGCCGCGGATGACCGGGGCCGGGACGCCCGCGTCGTCGGCCAGCGAGCTCAGGCTGACCGAGACGGTGGCCGACTTCGCACCGCCGGGCAGCACGAAATGGCCTTCCGAGTCGAACTCGTACTCGACGCCGCCGACGCGCCGGATGGCGATCGCCGTCAGTTCCTCCAGGTCGCCGCGCTGGTCGGCGGCCTCCTCGATGGCTTCGAGCTTGTCGAAGGCGAGCACGTCGAAGGGGTTGATGTACAGCTGCGGGGCGACGAACAGCTTCCCGTCGCGGGACTCGGAGCGGTACAGGCCCAAGGCGAGCAGGAACTCCAGCAGATCGCGCACGGTGTGCGGGACGGGCAGTCCCGCGCGGCGGCAGTGGGTGGTGAAGGTGTCGATGCGCTCTGAGCGCTCGGCGGTGGCCCGGTCGTACTCCTCGCGGGCCTCCTTCTCGATGACCTCGGGGGAGGCGCCCAGGTGGTGCTCGGAGGCCTCGGCGATCCAGTCGTCGACGTCACCGGGGTCGCACCAGACCGGCTCGTTCCAGATGTCGTCCTCGGGGAAGGCCTCGGCCCACCAGCCGGCCGGGAACGGGTTCACGGAGGGGACGGTGCGGAACAACTCGATGCTGCACGGCATGATGCGAATCCACGCGGGGTGCATCGGGGCTTGGACGGGGCCGGACTCGTCGCCGAAGGGCCTCTCGAAAGATTCCACCCATCGACGGTATCAGCGCGGGCCGACGCTGCAGCGTCGCTGGGGCGGGACTTCGCTGTCAGCGTAGCGGTGTGGAGGGGGCCGTCCCGGCGCGGTGATGCCGGGTATCGCCCAGTGCCCGGTGCGTGCCCATTGGTCGGGTCGCCCGGCCGGTCGAGCCCGGTGGGGTGCACCGGCGCCGGGACGGCCTCGCGCGCGTCGGACTAGCCGCTGATCCGGATGCCGGTGAGGTCCGGCTCGAACTCGGCCAGGTTGCCCTCGTAGTCGGGCGCGAGGTATTCGATGGTGCGGACGTGCTGCTCGAGCAGTTTGCCCACGGTGACGATCTGATCGGCGGCGTTGAGCACCAGCCAGTGCTCGTAGTCCGCGTAGCGTGCTTCGGCCTGCGCCTCGACGGTCACAACGGTTTCCTCCCTGATCGGATTCACGATTCGGTGCACTCGTTTGAACAGTCCCGAAAGTCACGGTCTGGAATGACGGTGCGACCGGAACAACCTAATCCGCCGTGCGCGCTGCGCAGATTCATGACACGCGACCGGCGGGCGAAATACGTGCTCGCGCAAAAGATCACTTCGGTCCGGTTACGACCGAAGGACCAGACGAAGGGTCGCGACGCCGTCCTCGGCGATCTCGATCAGCACGCCCCAGTCCTGGCGGGTGAGGTGGCATGCCGGGTGCTCGGCCTCGGCGTCGCAGGTCGCCGCCTGGGCGACCACCTGCAGGACCCCGCGCTCGATGCCTTCGGCCAGAACGAGGTCGCGGCCGAGTTCCTCGCCCTTGCCCGCGCCCTCGGCGAGGAGCCGGGGCGGGTCGGCGGAGACGGTGACCTGGATCGGGGAGCCGAAGGTGTAGTCGAGCTTCTGGCCGGCGGCCGGTTCGAAGAGGACTTCGAGCCGTAGGGCGCCGGGGACGACCTTGGTGCGCTTGCGGGCGACGCGGTGGTGCCGTCCAGCGACGGCGGCCTCGCCGAGGTCGGGGGCGGCCAGGCGGTGCACGGCCGATTCGACCACGATCACCTTGCCGTCCAGGACGATCACGTCGCTGGGTTCGGCCAGGCCGGCGGCGAGCGTGCTGACCGTCCGGGTCTCGGGATCGTAGACGCGGAGGGCGCCGTTGTAGGTGTCGGCCACGCTGACGCGCCCGTCGGGGAGGACGGCGAGGCCGAGCGGGTGCTGCATGAGGGCGTCGGCGGCGGGGCCGTCGACGTGGCCGAAGTCGAACAGGCCTTGGCCGACCGCGGTGTGCATCAGGGCTTCCCGTCGTCCGCCGCCAACTGGACCGGAGTGAATGTTGTCGCTCATTTCGACGTAGCGGAGGGCGGAGGTCTCGGAGTCGACGAGCCACAGGCGTTCGCGGGCCTGGTCGACGGCGAGCCCGGAGGGCTGGGCCATCCAGACCTGGTCGAGGGGGCCGTCCTTGAGGCTCTCGACGGTGGTGCCGGCGTAGACGCCCGCGGTGCCCGCGACCGGGTCGAAGTACCAGAGCTGGTGGATGCCGGCCATGGCGATGACGAGCTTGCCGTCGAACCAGGCGAGGTCCCAAGGCGAGGAGAGATCGACGTCGAGGGCGGCGGTGGTGCCGCGGTCCATGCGCCATTGGTCGCCGGTCCCTGCGACGGTGGTGACCTCGCCGTCGGCGAGGCGGACGCCGCGCAGGAGGTGGTTCACGGTGTCGGCGACGACGAGGTCGTAGCCGACGCGGGCGGCGATGTCGGCGGGCAGGAGCGCGAGGCCTTGGGGCTCGTTGAACTGCGGCTCGGTTCCGTCGGCGCGGCCGCGTTCCCCGGTGCCGATGACGTCGACGACGGTTTCGAGGTCGGGGGCGAGGCGGACGAGGCGGTGGCGGGCGGAGTCGGTGACGAGGACGTCGCCGCCGGGCAGCTCGATCGCCTTGCCTGGGAAGCGCAGTGCGGTGTCGGCGGGCGGGGCGGCCACGTACGGGCTGCCCTCGGGACGGAGGGTGCCGCGGGCGGTGTGGGTCTCGACGAGGTCGCCGATGATCGCGTCGAGGGCTTCGACGTGGCCTTCACCGGCCATGGTGGACACGACGTAGCCCTCGGGGTCGATGACGACGAGGGTGGGCCAGGCGCGGGCGGCGTAGGCGTCCCAGGTCTTGAGGTCGGGGTCGTCGAGGACGGGGTGCTCGACGCCGTAGCGCTCGACTGCCGCGGCGAGGGCCTGCGGGTCGCGCTCGTGCTCGAACTTCGGGGAGTGGACGCCGATGAGGACGAGCGCGTCGCCGTACTCGGCCTCGAGCGGGCGCAGCTCGTCGAGGACGTGGAGGCAGTTGACGCAGCAGAAGGTCCAAAAATCAAGTATCACGACACGACCTTTGAGATCGGCCAATCCCAGATCTCGGCCACCGGTGTTCAACCAGGAGCGCCCTCGCAGCTCAGCGGCACGGACACGAGCGGTTTTCGTCATACCTCCAAGGCTGCCACCACCTCAGCCGATGGCCCAGTGCTTCGAGAATTCGGTCACGTGGAAGAAGCGCATACCGTTTCCGCACGGCAATCAGCCTCTTGCCGGTTTATACCGGCTCGCCCGCTCCGATCAACTGACACACGGAGATACAGGTCTGCCACATCGCACACTCCCTCGCCCAACTGTATCAAGATGGTCATATAGGACACTTCTCATGCCGTTGATTATGAGCAACTTGAGTCAAGGCACGTGGGGCGGC
>DATABR010000193.1:0-18419 GCA_036259435.1 Glycomyces sp. | reverse complement strand
CCGGCTACGGCTTGATCTTCCCGTGCGGCGACGGCACCGCCAACGTCGGTCTCGGCATCCTCGACTCGAGCCCGGCCTTCCGGAGCTTCGACCCCAAGGACTCGATGCGCCGCTGGCTCGCCAACACCGACGAGGAGCTGGGCTTCCGGGACGACAACCTGGTGAGCCCGTACCGGTCGGCGGCGCTGCCGATGGGCTTCAACCGCAAGCCCCACTACGGGCGCGGCCTGCTGCTCGTGGGCGACTCCGGCGGCATGGTCAACCCCTTCATCGGGGAAGGCATCGCCTACGCCATCGAGGCCGGCGAAGTCGCGGCCGCCGTCGCCGCCGACGCCCTCAAAGCGCGCACCGTGCCGCGCCGCGAAGCGCTGCTCCGCACCTACGCCGACCGGATGGACGAGCTCTGGGGCTCTTACTACCGGATGGGCGGCATCTTCGTGCACCTCATCGGCCACCCCGCCGTCATGAAGCTGTGCACCGAGCACGGCCTGAAGCGTCCCGCGCTCATGCGCGTCGTCTTGAAACTGCTGGCGAACCTCACCGATCAACCGGGGCGCGACGTGGCCGACCGGATCGTCAACGGCATGCGGCTCGCCACGCCCAGTCTGGGTCGAGGCAAGCCTCGACTTGCAAATCTCGCCGACAGAGCCAATGTCCGGCTCGCAAGCTTCGCCGAAAGGAGGGTCTGAGCAGATGGAAGTCTATGTACCGGTCGTCATCATGTTCGCGATCGGACTCGGGTTCGGCATCGTCTCGGTGGTCGCCTCGCGCATCACCGGCCCCCACCGCAGGAACCGCGCCAAGTACGACCCTTACGAATGCGGCATCGAGCCGGCCCCCACGACCGCGGGACCGACCAAGTTCCCGGTGAAGTTCTACCTCACCGCGATGCTGTTCATCGTCTTCGACATCGAGATCATCTTCCTGGTGCCGTGGGCCGTCCACCACGACGTGCTCGGGGTCTTCGGATTCTGGGCCGTCTTCATGTTCATCGCCGCGCTGTTCGTCGCCTACGCCTACGAATGGCGTCGCGGCGGACTGGACTGGGACTGAGGTTCCGATATGGGTGTAGAAGAGAAACTTCCGCAGGGCATCATCCTCACCACCGTTGAGGCCCTGGTGAACTGGACGCGCAAGGCCTCGATGTGGCCCGCCACGTTCGGCCTCGCCTGCTGCGCCATCGAGATGATGGCCACCGGCGCCGCCCGCTACGACACCGGCCGCTTCGGCATGGAGGTCTTCCGAGCCTCCCCGCGCCAGGCCGACCTCATGATCGTGGCCGGGCGGGTGAGCCAGAAGATGGCGCCGGTCCTGCGCCAGATCTACGACCAGATGCCCGAACCGAAGTGGGTCCTCTCCATGGGCGTGTGCGCCACCTCCGGCGGCATGTTCAACAACTACGCGATCGTGCAGGGCGTTGACCACGTCGTGCCCGTCGACATGTACCTCCCCGGCTGCCCGCCGCGCCCGGAGATGCTCCTCGACGCGATCCTCAAGCTGCACGAGAAGGTCCAGCACGAGCCGCTCGGCGACAAGCGCCGCCAGGCCCTCGCGGACCTGCCCGAGCCCGTCATCAAGCCCGGCGCCATGCCCTCCTCCTACCGCTTCGACAAGCAGCGCAAGAAGGAATGGACCGAGGCCGTGAAGACCGGCACGGAAGAGCAGCTGCGCATCCGGAAGGCGGTGGCGAAGCGATGACCGATGAGCAGGCGAGAGCAGAGAACGAAGGCGTCCAGCCCGTCGGCATGCAGCGCAAGGGACTCTTCGGCGTCACCGACTCCGGCGACACCTCCGGCTTCGGCGGCCTCGTCAAGGCCACCCCGTTCGGCGCGGAGATCCCTTCCTCGCCCGAGCCCCTGGGCGGCTACTTCGACGAGACCGTCGGCGCGCTCAGGGAACTGCTCGGCGACGACGTCACCCGCGCATGCGTAGTCGACCGCGGCGAGCTCACCATCCACATCGCGCCCGACCGCACGGCCGAGGTCTGCAAGACCATGCGCGACGACGAGAGCCTGCGCTACGAGCTCTGCAACTCGGTGTCCGGTGTGGACTACCCGGACCAGCGCAACCGGCTCCACATCACCTACCACCTGACCTCCATGACCTACCGGCGCAGGGTGCGGCTGGAAACGGCTGTGGGCCTCGACCATCCGGTCGTGCAGTCGGTGACGGCGGTGTACCCGACCGCCGACTGGCAGGAGCGGGAGGCCTACGACATGTTCGGTGTCGTCTTCGAGGGCCACCCGCACTTGACCCGCATCCTCATGCCCGACGACTGGGAGGGCTTCCCGCAGCGGAAGGACTACCCGCTCGGGGGCATCGCCGTCGAATACAAGGGCGCGCATATTCCTCCGCCGGATGAACGGAGGGCCTACAAGTGAGGGCACGCAGCGAGTACCCCATGGGGGGAGTGCGGGGTGGGGGAGCCCCCCGCAGGAAAGCACAGTCGCCGCCGGACGAGAGGAGGGCCTGCAAGTGACCGCCACCGACAACGCCACCGATAACGGCGCTGACGCCTACGCCGCAGAGCGAGACACGACCGAAGGCCGCGTCTACACCGTCACCGGCGGGGACTGGGACGAGCTCGTCGCATCGGTCGACCCGGTCAGCGAAGAGCGCCTCATCATCAACCTCGGCCCGCAGCACCCGTCCACGCACGGCGTGCTCCGCCTGGTCTGCGAGCTCGAAGGCGAGACCGTCCGCTCGGTGCGCCCCATCATCGGCTACCTCCACACCGGCATCGAGAAAAACCTCGAATACCGGAACTGGACCCAGGGCACCACATTCGTGACCCGGGCCGACTACCTCGCGCCGATCTTCAACGAGACCGGCTACTGCCTCGCCGTCGAGAAGCTCCTCGGCATCGAGGCGCCGAAGCGCGCCAACACGATCCGCGTGATCATGATGGAGCTCAACCGCATCAGCTCCCACCTGGTGGCCCTCGCGACCACCGGCATGGAATTGGGCGCTCTGTCAATGATGATCTACGGCTTCCGCGACCGCGAGAAGATCCTCGACATCTTCGAGGCCGTCTGCGGCCTGCGCATGAACATGGCGTACGTGCGCCCCGGCGGTGTGGCCCAAGACCTCCCGACCGACGGCATCAAGATGATCCGCGAGTTCGTCGACTACATGCCCCAGGGCCTCGACGACTACGAAGGCCTGCTCACCGGCAACGCCATCTGGCAGGAACGCACGCAGGGCGTCGGCTACCTCGACGTCTCCGGCTGCCTCGCCCTCGGCGTCACCGGCCCCGTGCTCCGCTCCGCCGGACTCGGCTGGGACCTGCGCAAGACCATGCCGTACTGCGGCTACGAGGAGTACGACTTCGAGGTCCCCACCCACAACGGCGCCGACGCCTGGGCCCGGTACCTCATCCGCCTCGAGGAGATCCGCGAGAGCCTCAAGATCATCAGCCAGGGCCTGGACAAGCTCGAGCCCGGCCCGGTCATGGTCGAGGACAAGAAGATCGCCTGGCCCGCGCAGCTCGCCTTCGGCGGCGACGGCATGGGCAACAGCCTCAACCACATCCGGCACATCATGAGCCAGTCGATGGAAGCGCTGATCCACCACTTCAAGCTCGTCACCGAGGGCTTCCGGGTCCCGGCCGGGCAGGTGTACACCGCCATCGAGGCGCCGCGGGGCGAACTCGGCATCCACGCCGTCTCCGACGGCGGGACGAGGCCGTTCCGCATCCACATGCGAGACCCCTCCTTCATCAACCTGCAGTCACTTCCTGCGCTCGCCGAGGGCGGGCTGCTGGCGGACGTCATCGCGGGCGGGGCCTCGCTCGACCCGGTCATGGGAGGTTGCGACAGGTGAACTACCCGGAGAAGATCCGCGAGCAGGCCGAGGCCATCCTCGTCCGCTACCCCGAGGGCCGCGAGCGCTCGGCGCTGCTGCCGCTGCTACACCTGGTGCAGTCGCACGACGGCTACATCTCGGACGACGGCATCGCGTTCTGCGCCGAGATCCTGAACATCACCAAGGCCCAAGTGCAGGCGGTTTCGACCTTCTACACCATGTACAAGCGCGAACCGGCAGGCGACTGGCTGGTCTCGGTGTGCACCAACACCCTCTGCCACGCCAAGGGCGGGCAGAAGATCTTCGACGCGCTCAGCGACGAACTCGACGTCGGCCACGACGAGACCACGCCCGACGGCAAGGTCACGCTCGAGCACGCCGAATGCCTCGCCGCCTGCGACTACGCGCCCGTCGTCACCGTCAACTACGAGTTCTTCGACGACATGGACGAGGCGAAGTCCCTCGAGCTCGTGAACGAGCTCAAGGAGGGCCGCCGCCCGATCCCCAGCCGCGGCGCGCCGCTGTGCACCCTCCGCGAGATCTCGGTGCAGCTGGCCGGGTTCGACGAGGAGCGCACCGCCGGACTCGAGGGCAACGCCCAAGGCGACCCGACGCTCGCCGGGGCCCGCCTCGCGGCCGAAGCGGGGATCACGGCCCCCGCGTTCGACCCCGCTGCGCCATTGCTGGCCAAAGAACCCGAGGAAGCGAAGTGAGCGTTACCGTGCCCGGTCCCAGGCGGCCTCGCGAGGACGTCCTCTCAAAGCTCAAGCCCGTCATCACCAAGCGCTGGATGTCACCGGGCGCATGGAAGATCGACGTCTACGAGCAGCTCGACGGCTACAAGGCGCTGCGCAAGGCCTTCGGCTACAGCCAAGCCGACCTCATCGCGTTCATGAAGGAATCCGGCCACCGCGGCCGCGGCGGGGCCGGGTTCCCCGTCGGCATGAAGTGGCAGTTCGTGCCCGACGACGGCCAGGAGCACTACCTGGTCGTCAACGCCGACGAGGGCGAGCCGGGCACCTGCAAGGACCTGCCGCTCATGATGAACGACCCGCACTCGCTCATCGAGGGCATCGTCATCGCCTCCTACGCCATCAAGGCGAACCGCGCGTACGTCTACGTGCGCGGCGAGGCCGTCCACGCCGCCCGCAGGCTCCGCAACGCCGTGCGGGAGGCCAAGGAAGCCGGGTACCTCGGCAAGGACATCCTCGGCTCCGGCTTCGACCTCGACGTGGTGATCCATTCGGGCGCAGGCGCTTATATCTGCGGCGAGGAGACGGCGCTGCTCGACTCCCTGGAAGGCAAGCGCGGTCAGCCGCGGCTGCGCCCGCCCTTCCCGGCGACGCACGGGCTCTACAACAAGCCGACCTGCATCAACAACGTCGGCTCCATCGCCGCCGTCCCGCACATCGTGCTCGGCGGCGCGCAGTGGTGGAAGGACCTCGGCTCCGAGAACGCCGCGGGCACGATGATCTACTCGCTCTCGGGCCGCGTCAAGCGCCCCGGGCAGTACGAGTGCTCGCTGGGCACCACGCTCCGCGAGCTCATCGAACTCGCCGGCGGCATGTCCGAAGGCCACGACCTCAAGTACTTCACGCCCGGCGGGTCCTCGACGCCGATGCTCGCGGCCGAGCACATCGACGTGCCGCTCGACTTCGACAACGTCGCCAAGGCCGGGTCGATCCTCGGCACCACCGCGGTCATGATCTTCTCCGATCAGGACTGCCCGGTGGTCTCCTGCTGGCGCTGGATCAAGTTCTACGCGCACGAGTCCTGCGGCAAGTGCACGCCGTGCCGCGAGGGCAACTACTGGATGGTCCGCGTCTACGAGCGGATCCTCTCGGGTCACGGTTCGCTCGGCGACCTGAAGCTCTTGGAGAGCGCCTGCAAGAATCTCCTCGGCCGTTCCTTCTGCGGCCTGGGCGACGGCGCGACCTCCTGCGTCACCTCCTCGCTGAAGTACTTCAAGCAGGACTACCTCGACTACATCGAAGGCCATAAACCCCCGATCTTCGATGCCGCTGCCCCGGGAGACCGCTATGAACGAATCTGATCTGCGGTTCGCTCGTCGCAAGTACTGCTCCGCTGCGCTCCGCTTTCGTACCAGCTCCTCACGAACCTTGTCAGTTTCGCCCCTGACGGCCTCCCGGGGCAGCGGTTCGCTCTGGAATATTTCCGACGCCTTCGAGATCGGAGCCCACTGACATGACCGATCAAGTCACGTTCACCATCGACGGCGCGGAGATCACCGTTCCCAAGGGCACCTTGATCATCCGGGCCGCCGAGCAGCTCGGCATCGAGATCCCCCGGTTCTGCGACCACCCGCTCCTCAAGCCCGTCGGGGCCTGCCGCCAGTGCCTGGTGGACGTCCCCGACATGGGCAACGGGCGCGGGATGCCCAAGCCGGCCGCCTCCTGCACGACCACCGCCATGGAGGGCATGGTCGTCAAGACCCAGCACACCAGCGAGGTCGCCAAGGAGGCCCAGGAGGGGATCATGGAGTTCCTCCTGATCAACCACCCCCTGGACTGCCCCGTCTGCGACAAGGGCGGCGAGTGCCCGCTCCAGAACCAGGCGATGAGCGCCGGCCGCTCCGAGACTCGCATGGAGCCCGAGCACAAGCGCACGTACAAGAAGGCGCTGCCGATCTCCTCGCAGGTGCTGCTCGACCGCGAGCGCTGCGTGCTCTGCGCTCGCTGCACGCGCTTCTCCGACGAGATCGCCGGAGACCCGTTCATCGAGCTGATGGAACGCAGCGCCCTGGAGCAGGTCGGCGTCTACGAGGACGAGCCGTTCGAGTCCTACTTCTCGGGCAACACCGTCCAGATCTGCCCGGTCGGGGCCCTCACCGGCACCCAGTACCGGTTCCGCTCCAGGCCTTTCGACCTGGTCTCCAGCCCGAGCGTGTGCGAGCACTGCTCGGCCGGGTGCTCCCAGCGCTCGGACCACCGCCGCGGCAAGGTGCTGCGCCGCCTCGCGGGCGAGGACCCGGCGGTGAACGAGGAGTGGAACTGCGACAAGGGCCGCTGGGGCTCCTCGTACATCGACGCCGCCGACCGCATCACGAAGCCGCTGGTCCGCGAAGAGGACGGGTCGCTGCGCGAGGCCTCCTGGCCCGAGGCCCTGCGCCGCGCGGCCGCCGGTCTCGCCGAGGCCTCCGACCGCGTCGGGGTGCTCCCGGGCGGCCGCCTCACGGTCGAGGACTCGTACGCGTACGCGAAGTTCGCGCGGGTCGCGCTCGGCACCAACGACATCGACTTCCGTTCCCGCCCGCACTCCACTGAGGAGTCCGAGTTCCTGGCCCACGCCGTCGCCGGGGTCTACCCGTCGAGCGGCGCGGTCACCTACGAGGACTTGGAGAAGGCCCCCGTGGTCGTCACCGTGGGCCTCGAGGTCGAAGAGGAATGCCCGATCGCGTTCCTGCGCCTGCGCAAGGCGGTGCGCGACAAGGGACAGCGCGTGCACGTGGTCGCGCCGTTCGCGACGCGCGGCACCGCCAAGCTCAACGCGAACCTCATCGAGGCCCTGCCCGGTGAGGAAGCGGAGCTGTTGGACGGCTGGCAGCGTGGCGGTTTCGTGCGCGACGCGCTCGGCGAGGACGGCGCGGTGATCCTCCTGGGGGAGCGCCTCGCCACCGTCGAAGGTGCGTTCTCCGCGGCCGTGCAGCTGGCCCGGACCACGGGCGCGCGGCTGGCGTGGATTCCCCGGCGCGCGGGGGACCGCGGCGCGGTCGAGGCGGGTTGCCTTCCCGGGCTGCTGCCCGGCGGCGGGCTCGCCTCGTATGCGGCTGATCGGGAACAGCTCGCCGAGTACTGGGGCGTCGAGTCCCTGCCCGGCGGTGCCGGCCGCGGCGCCTGGGACATCCTGCAGGCCGCCGCCGACGGCGAGATCGACGCGCTCCTGATCGGCGGGGTCGACCCGTACGACTTCGCGGACGGACCCGCTGTGGAAGCCGCGCTGTATGCGGCCCGTTTCGTGGTCTCCCTGGAGATCCGGCACTCGGCCGTCACGCGCGTGGCGGACGTGATCCTCCCGGTGGCGCCGGTGACCGGCAAGCCGGGGGCGTATTTCGACTGGGAGGGCCGCCTGCGGACCTTCGACACGGTGGTCCCTTCGGATCTCATGTCGGACCACGCGGTGCTCGACACGCTCGCGGGGGCGATGGGGGTCCAGCTCGGAACCGCCGATACCCGCACGGTGCGCGGCGAGCTCGCCGGGCTTCCGGATCCGATCACGCGCCAGCCCGCGCCGGACTGGTCCTTCGACAAGGCCGCGCACTCCACTGAGGATGGCAAGGCCGTGCTGGCGACCTGGCGGCAGCTGCTCGACGGCGGTTCGCTGCAGGAGAACAACCCGCACCTGGCGGGTTGCGCTCCGGACCCGGTGGTGCGGTTGAGCTCCGCGACGGCGAAGGCGATCGGCGCGAGCGAGGGCGGCGGGGTCACCGTCGCCACCACGATCGGCGGGATCACCCTGCCGCTCAGGGTCACCGACATGCCCGAGGGTGTGGTCTGGCTGCCGCAGAACGCCCCGGGTCGCGGGATCTACCGCCACTTGGGCGCGGGTTCGGGCGATGTCGTCACGATCCGCGCCTACCCGAACGTGTCGCACGCGCCTGCTGAGCCCGTTGCCGGCTCGCAAGCGTCGCCGGGTGCCGGCGAATCTGTGGAGGCGGTCAACTGATGAACGATCCGATCTGGCTGATGCTCGTCAAGGGCGTCCTGGTCTTCGTTGTCCTGGTGCTGCTGGTGCTCTTCACCATCTGGTTCGAGCGGCGCGTCGTGGCGATCATGCAGGTGCGGCCGGGGCCGAACCGCAACGGGCCCTTCGGTCTGCTGCAGTCGCTCGCCGATGGCCTGAAGCTCGCGTTCAAAGAGGACGTGATGCCGCGGACGGCCGACAAGATCGTGTTCATCGCGGCCCCGGTGATCGCGGTGTCGTGCGCGTTCACGGCGTTCGCGGTGATCCCGTTCGGCCCGGAGGTCTCGGTCTTCGGGATCGAGACCGAGCTGCAGCTCACCGACTTCGAGGTGAGCGTGCTGCTGATCCTGGCGTGTTCGGCGCTCGGGGTCTACGGCATCGTGCTCGCGGGCTGGGCCTCGGGTTCGGCGTACTCGCTGCTGGGTTCGCTCCGCGCTGCGGCGCAGGTGATCTCGTACGAGATCGCGCTGGGCCTGGCGGTGCTGACGGTGTTCTTCCAGTCGCAGCTGCTGTCGACCGGCGCGATCGTGGAGGCGCAGGCCCAGGGCTTGCCGATGAGTTTCGGCGGCGTCGACGTGACGCTGCCGGGCTGGTACTTCATCATCCTCGCGCCGAGCTTCGTGGTCTTCGTGATCGCGATGGTCGGCGAGACCAACCGCGCCCCCTTCGACCTTCCGGAAGCGGAGTCGGAGCTGGCGGCCGGGTTCGCGACCGAGTACTCGAGCTTGAAGTACGCCTCGTTCTTCCTGGCCGAGTACGTCAACATGGTCACGATGTCGGCCCTGTGCGTGACGCTCTTCCTGGGCGGTTGGGCCGCGCCGTTCCCGAACTCCTGGTGGCCGGGCGCGAACGAGGGCTTCATGCCGCTGGTGTGGTTCTTCGGGAAGGTCCTGGCGTTTTTGTTCTTCTACGTGTGGCTGCGCGGGACGCTCCCGCGGCTGCGCTACGACCAGTTCATGCGCCTGGGCTGGAAGGTCCTCGTGCCGGGCTCGCTGGTCTGGCTCATGGTCCTGGCGGCCATGAACATCGGACTGGACACCGAGAACGAGCTGCCGGTTCGCGTCGCCTTCGCGGGCGGTGCGGCGATCGTGGTGATGTCGCTGATCTTCTTCTGGCCCAGCCGCAAGCAGTACGAGGACCCGGCCGAGGCGGACACCGGCATGGGCGGCTTCCCCGTCCCGCCGATGGACCTCGTCGTCCCGCCGAATCCGCGCGCCATCAAGGAACTCGAACCAGCCAACACTTCGGCGACGCCCGTCAACGGCTCCCGAAGCGCCACTAGCGCAGAGCCCGATTCGGGCTCGCAAGCTTCGCCGAATGGAGAGGAGGAGTGATGTCCGGTTTCGCCAAAGGCTTCGGTGTCACCTTCTCGCACATGTTCAAGCCGAAGGTCACGGTCGACTACCCCGAGGAGCCTTCGAAACTCCAACCGCGCTCCCATGGCCGGCACGTGCTCAACCGTCACCCCGACGGTCTCGAGAAGTGCATCGGCTGCGAGCTGTGCGCGTGGGCCTGCCCGGCCGACGCGATCTATGTGGAAGGCGCGGAGAACACCGAGGCCGAGCGGTACTCGCCCGGTGAGCGGTACGCCAAGACCTACCAGATCAACTACGCGCGCTGCATCTTCTGCGGCCTGTGCATCGAGGCCTGCCCGACTCGTTCGCTCACCATGAGCAACGAGTACGAGCTGGCCCGCGACGACCGGCGTGACCTCATCTTCACCAAGGAGGAGCTGCTCGCCCCGCTCCTCGAGGGCATGGAGCAGCCGCCGCACCCGATGCGTTTGGGGGACAACGAGAAGGACTACTACGCCTCGGGCCCGGCCAATCCTGGTGCCAGCGAGGGCGCGGAGTTCTCCCTCACGGAGATGCTCGCGCAGAACCGGAGGGGTGAGCAGTGATCGACCTCGCGCAGACCGTCGCCCAGAACGCCTCCGCCGGGGAAGCGGTCTTCTTCTGGATTCTCGCGCCGATCGCGCTCGGCGGAGCCATCGGCCTCGTGCTGGCCCGCTCGGCGATCCACGCCGCGCTCATGCTCGCGGTGACCATGATGTGCCTGGCGGTCTTCTACATCATGCAGTCGGCCCCGTTCCTCGGGTTCGTGCAGATCATGGTCTACACCGGCGCGATCATGATGCTGTTCCTGTTCGTGCTCATGCTCTTCGGGCGCGATTCGAAGGACTCGATGTTCGAGACGCTCAGGGGCCAGCGCTTCTTCGCGGTGTGCCTTGGCATCGGCCTGGCGGCGCTCCTGTCCTCCGGCCTCGCCCGTGCCGTCTCAGGGCTCACCATCGCGGCCGAACCGGCTTGGGTCACTGGGGCTCAAGGCAACGTGGAGGCCATCGCCGAGGCGCTGTTCTCGCGGTACCTGTTCCCGTTCGAGGTCGTCTCGGGCGTGCTCACCGTTGCGGCGGTCGGCGCTCTGATGTTCGCGCACGTCGCCAAGAAGGGCGGCGCCCACGGGCAGAAGGAGCACAGCCGCGAGCGGTTCGCGCCGGGCGTCTACCCGGGCCCGAAGCCAGGCCCGGGCGTTTTCGCCACCTCGGACTCGACCGCGACGCCGGCGCTGCGGCCCGACGGCTCGGTCGAGCCCGCGTCGCTCTCGGAGCACGTGCCGCCGCGCCAGCTCACCGCTGCCGAATCGGCCCCGAAGCACACCGAAGGGCGGGAGTCATGAGCCCCGAGTACTACCTGATCCTGGCCGCCGCCCTGTTCGCCATCGGCGCCGTCGGCGTCCTGGTGCGGCGCAACTCGATCGTCGTGTTCATGTGCGTGGAGCTGATGCTCAACGCCGGGAACCTGACGCTGGTCACGTTCTCGCGCACCACCGGCACCATCGACGGGCAGGTGATGGCCTTCTTCGTGATGGCCGTGGCCGCCGCCGAGGTCGTGGTGGGCCTGGCGATCATCATGTCGATCTACCGGTCCCGGCGCTCCGCCTCCGTCGACGACGCCAACCTCCTGAAGGCCTAGAGGGGACACAGTGGACGAAATCTCGTACGCACCCGCGGCAGGGCTCCTCGCCTTGTCGTGGGCGCTCATCGCCCTGCCCGCGCTCGGGGCCGCGGTCCTGCTGCTCGCGGGCCGCCGGGCCGACCGCTGGGGCCACTGGCTCGGCGTCGCCACCGTCGGCGCGGCGTTCGCGCTCGCGATCAGTATGTTCTCCTCCCTTGCGGGCCTGGGGAACAAGAGCGCCGAACTCGACTTGTTCACGATCGTCTCGGTCGGGGACCTCGAGATCGAGGCGAGTTTGCTCTTCGACCCGTTGAGCGCGGTGTTCTGCCTGCTCATCACCGGTGTCGGCTTCCTCATCCACGTCTACGCGGTCGGCTACATGGAGCACGACGCGGGGCGCCGGAAGTTCTTCGCCTACTTCAACCTGTTCGTCGCCGCGATGCTCGTGCTCGTGCTGGGCGGCAACTACTTCATGACCTTCATCGGCTGGGAGGGCGTGGGTCTCGCCTCGTACCTCCTCATCGCGTTCTGGCAGCTCAAGCCCAGCGCCGCGACCGCCGGCAAGAAGGCCTTCCTGACCAACCGGGTGGCCGACGTCGGCTTCCTGCTGGCGATGTTCACGATGCTCGGCGCGCTCGGCACCGTGGACTTCGCCGAGGTCTTCAACGGGGCCACCTCCCTTTCCACGGGAACGAGCCTCGCGATCGGGCTGCTGCTCCTCGCGGCCGCTTGCGGCAAGTCCGGCCAGTGGCCGTTCCAGACCTGGCTCCCGGACGCGATGGAGGGCCCGACCCCGGTGTCGGCGCTCATCCACGCGGCCACGATGGTCACCGCGGGCGTCTACCTGATCGCCCGCTCGAACGTCATCTTCAGCCTCAACACCGATGTGCAGACCGCGGTCGTGGTCGTCGGTGCGCTGACGCTGCTGTTCGGCGCGATCGTGGGCTGCGCCAAGGACGACATCAAACGCGTCCTCGCCTGGTCCACGGTCTCCCAGATCGGCTACATGTTCCTCGCGGTCGGCCTCGGCGGCGGGGCGTTCGCGCTCGGCATCCTGCACCTGCTCGCGCACGGCTTCTTCAAGGCCGGGCTGTTCCTCGGCTCCGGCTCGGTCATGCACGCCATGAACGACCAGACCGACATCCGCCGATTCGGCGGCCTGTGGCGGGTCATGCCGTGGACGTACGCGACCTTCGCCGCCGGCTGGGTCGCGATCATCGGCCTGTTCCCCTTCAGCGGCTACTTCACGAAGGACCCGATCATCGCCGCCGCGTTCGCGCGCGAAGGCTGGCAGGGCTGGGTCACGGGAGGCGCGGCCCTCCTGGGCGCGGCGCTCACCGCGTTCTACATGACGCGGCTGTTCGTGCTCACCTTCCACGGCCCCAAGCGCTGGACCGACGACGTGCACCCGCACGAGTCCCCGGCCATCATGACCGGGCCTTTGGTCTTGCTGGGCTTGGGCTCTCTCGGCGCGGGCGGCCTCATGGTCTCGCCCGTCACCGAGTGGCTCACGCCGGTCTTCGGCGAGCACCACGAGGCCCACGGGCACCTGACCCACATGCAGGTCACCATCGCCACCACCATCGTGGTGGTCCTCGGTGCGGCCCTCGCGTGGCTCCTGTTCCGCCGCGGCACCGACGAAGTGCCGCGCGCCGCCGCCTGGCCGGTGCGGCTCGCCCGCGCCGACATCGGCGGCGAGGTCGTCAACCGCGGCCTGTTCGAACGCCCGGGACGCCTGGCCGCCAACGCTTCTGTCGCCGTGGACGCCCGCGGCGTCGACGGCATCGTCAACGGCCTCTCAGCGCTGATCGGCGGCACCTCGAGGCGCCTGCTCACGCTGCAGACCGGCTTCGTCCGCTCTTATGCCCTGTCCATTCTGTCCGGCGCCGTCATCGTGGTGGCCGCGCTCATGGTGGTGGTCGTCCAATGAACGAACTCCCGTTGCTGTCGGCGCTGGTCGCCGTGCCCCTGATCGGGGCCGTGATCGTCGCGTCGATCCGCCGCGAGAACGCGAACGCGGCCCGCTGGACCGCACTCGGCTTCGCCGGGGCCGTAGCCGTGATCACCGCGCTCGTGGCGGTCGGCTTCGACTACTCCTCCGGCGCGCCGTGGCTCCAGTTCACCGAGTCCTACACCTGGATCGAGGCCTGGAACCTCAACCTGTCGTGGGGGGTCGACGGCATCGCGCTGCTCATGGTCGCTTTGACCGCCGGGCTCACGCCGATCGCGATGCTCGCCTCCTGGCGCGACCTCGACGCGGTGAAGCGCTCCGTCCCGGCGTTCTTCGCGCTGATCCTCGCGCTCCAAGCGGCGATGCTCGCGTCCTTCCTGGCCTCCAACGTGCTCCTGTTCTACTTCTTCTTCGAAGCGATGCTCGTGCCGATGTACTTCCTCATCGGCTCCTACGGCACCGGACCGAAGAAGCAGTACGCGGCGGTCAAGTTCTTCCTGTACTCGCTGCTCGGCGGCCTGCTGATGCTCGTCGCCGTCATCGGCCTGTGGGTCCAGGGCGGCGGCGTCTTCGACTGGCAGACCCTCGTCGACTCCGAGCCGATGGCCTCGGGCACGCTGCAGAACTGGCTGTTCCTCGGCTTCTTCGTCGCCTTCGCGATCAAGGCGCCGTTCTTCCCGTTCCACACGTGGCTCCCGGACGCGGGCGGCGCGGCACCCGCGGCCGTCGCCGCGCTCCTGGTCGGCGTCATGGACAAGATCGGCACCTTCGCGATCCTGCGCTACTGCATCCCGCTGTTCCCCGAAGCGACAAGGACGTTCGCGCCGTGGATCATCGGCATGAGCGTCATCGGCGTCATCTACGCCGCGTTCGTCGCCATCGGGCAGACCGACCTCAAGCGACTCGTCGCCTACACCTCGATCGCCCACTTCGGATTCATCGGCCTCGGGATCTTCGCCTTCACCTCCGAGGCCGCCACCGGCGCCGTGCTCTACATGTTCAACCACGGCCTCGCCACGGGCCTTCTGTTCATCGTCGTCGGCTTCCTCGCGATCCGCCGCGGCTCGGCCCGCATCGACGACTACGGCGGGGCCGCCAAGACCCTGCCCGTCCTCGCCGGGGTCTTCCTGTTCGCCGGGCTCGCCTCGCTCTCGCTGCCGGGCACCGCGCCGTTCATCTCCGAGTTCCTGGTCCTGTTCGGCGCCTTCGCCGGCAACGAACCGGTCGTGGTCGTCGCGACCCTCGGGATCATCCTCGCCGCCGCGTACGTGCTCTGGATGTACCAGCGCACCATGCAAGGCGACCGGAACCCCGAACTCGACGAGATGCCCGCGATGAAGCGCGACCTCACCTTGCGTGAGAAGGCCCTCGTCGCGCCGCTGGTGATCGCGATCCTCGGCTTCGGCTTCTACCCGCAGCCGCTCATCGACGCCGTCGAACCATCCGTCGACAACACGCTCCTGTTCATCACCGGTGAACAAGCCGACCTGCCCGCCGCCGAAGGAGTCAGCAATGAATGAGGCCCAGCAAGCCGGGCTCCAGATCGACTGGGCCGGCCTCGCCCCGATGATCATCGTGTTCGTCGCGGCCTTCGTCGGTCTCCTCGTGGAGGCCGCGGTGCCCCGGGCCCGGCGGCTCGTTCTCCAGGTCGCGCTCGCCGTGGCCGCGCTGGCCGCCGCGTTCGTGGCCGTGGTCCTCAACGCCGGCAAGAGTGCCGCCGCGTTCTCGATCGAAGGCACGGGCCTCGGCTCGATCGTCCTCGACGGGCCCGGCCTGTTCCTCCAAGGGACCCTGGCGATCCTCGCGATCATCGCGGTCCTGCTCCTGGCCGAGCGCCGCACCACCCGCGGGGGCGACTTCGTCGCCGAAGCGGCCGTGGTCGCCGACTCGGCCGCGGACAAGGCCCGGCAGCGCGAGGACGGCGCGACCGAGATCTTCCCGCTGACGCTCTTCGCCGTCGGCGGCATGATGATGTTCGTGACCTCGGGCGACCTGCTCACCATGTTCGTGGCCCTCGAAATGCTCAGCCTCCCGCTGTACCTGCTGTGCGGCCTCGCCAAGCGCCGCCGCCTCATCAGCCAGGAAGCGGCTTTGAAGTACTTCCTATTGGGCGCCTTCGCTTCGGCGTTCTACGTCTACGGCATGGCCATGCTCTACGGCTTCGCCGGGACCGTGGACCTCGCCGGCATCAACCAGGCCGGGATCAGCTCGAACCAGCCGCGCCTGCTGCTGTACATCGGCGTGGCGATGATCGCGGTCGCCTTGCTGTTCAAGGCGGCCGCCGTGCCGTTCCACATGTGGACCCCGGACGTCTACACCGGCGCGCCGACCCCGGTCACCGCGCTCATGGCCGCCTGCGTGAAAGTGGCGGCCTTCGGCGGCCTCCTGCGGGTCTTCAACGTCGGCCTGGCGTCTTCGGCATGGGACTGGCACCTGATCCTCACCGTCATCGCCGTCGCCACGATGCTCGGCGGCGCGATCTTCGCCGTCACGCAGCGGAACATCAAGCGGCTCTTGGCCTACAGCTCCATCGCGAACGCCGGGTACCTGCTCATCGGCGTGATCGCGCTCGGCGAGGCGGTCGGCCAGACCATGTTCTACCTGGCCGCATACGGCTTCACCGTGATCGCCGCGTTCGCCGTCATCTCGCTCGTGCGCGACGGCGACGAGGAGGCCACCCACCTCGCGCGCTGGGCCGGGCTCGGCAAGAAGTCCGCGGGCACCGCCGCGGTCGTCACCGTGCTCATGCTCGCACTCGCGGGGCTGCCGTTCACCAGCGGCTTCACCGCCAAGTTCGGTCTCTTCGCGGCCGCGCTCGAGGCCGGCGAGGTCGGCCTCGTGATCGTCGGCGTCGTCTCCTCGGCGATCCTGTCCTTCCCGTACCTGAAGGTCGTGGTCCTCTTGTGGCTCAACGAGCCCGCACCGGACGCCCCCACGGTCAACCTGCCGAGCCCCATGGCCGGCACCGTGGTCGCCGTCGGCGTAGCGGCGACGATCCTCCTGGGCGTGGCCCCCGGCCAACTCCTCGACATCGTCAACCAGGCCAGCACGTTCCTTAACACCTAACGAGCCCAGCCAAAAGCCGCGGGAAGCATCCAGCTCCCCGCGGCTTTTGCCATGTGCCGGTTTGCACCCATTGACTACGATCGGCGACGACGGCAGGCCACCCGATGCTGCCACCCCCGACGTCAGGAATCGTATGACTTCGTATGCGACCAGCTCAGACCTGTCCGTGGACCCCGAAGCGATCAAAGCTGAAGGCGAACGACTGAAAGGCCTCGCCGGGGACTTCAGCATCGTGGCCGACTACGCCCAGGACGCCGACCCCGACTGGCACATGTGGGGCGTGCCCGGCGTCCAACTGGCGCAGGTCTACTTCGCGAGCGCCGACGCGATCCACCAGATCCTCAAGGAATTCGACCCCGCCGTCTCCGGCCTCGGCCAGCGGTTCATCGACTGCGCGAACGACTACACGGACTCCGACGAGGAAAGCGGCAAGGAATTCGACGACCTCGACGGGGAGATCGTCCTTGTCTGACAACCAGAAGGGCACCGTCGTCGACTTCACCGACGACCCCCAAAAATCGACATTCGGCCGCAACGCGGACGGCGGCCTCGTCAACGACCCCGGCGGGAACGCCTGGAACGCAGTCAAGGGCAACGCTCCGCTCTACGCGCAGTTCAACGGAGTCAAGACCGCGGTCGAGCGTGGTCTCAATCCCCCGCAGCCCTATTTCCACGGGGAGTCGTGGGAAGTGCTGCTGAACGCGATGCAGGCCGCCGCGGACATCGGGCTGCAGGTCGTCGACGCCTTCGACTACGGCAAGGCCATCGGGAACGCCTTCACCGGTAACTTCCTGGATGTCTTCGGAACCGTCATCGCGGCGGTGTGTAAGGGCATCCTCGACTGGCTCTGGAACTCGTTCCAGCCGGTTCAGGACGCCGCCGGCGTGCTCCTGGGCAACCCCGGCAAGATCAAGAACTCCGGCGCCATGTGGAATGCGGTCTCCGAGAACCTCACCGCGCTGCAGGAAGCCATCGGGCAGGACCTCGCCACGACCCTCAACGAATGCTGGGAAGGCGAGGCCGGATGCGGCGCGGCGGTGCGCAGTGAGGACCTGCTGAACACCGTGGGCTTCGCCGCTCAGAGCGCCAAGGGCCTCTATGAGCTCCTGGAGATCTACGGCGATATGGCAGAGCGGGTCAACGACATGGTCCGCCAGATGATCGCCGACCTCACCAGCGTCATCATCACCTCCATCGGTGACATCATGACCAAAGGCCCGCTCGCGGCCATCCCGATCGCCATTGACCTCGCGATCCTTGCGGCCCGCTACCTCATGCGGCTCATCGGCATCGGGATCCAGGTAGCCTGGTTCGCCATTGCCGGGGTGCAGTTGTTCAACACGATCAAAGGCTGCTTCGACCAGGCGATGGAAGTGCTCCAGAAGCTCTCCGGCTACAACCACACGATCAGCGTCTAGGAGATGTCGCGATTATGGCAGCCAATCCGTTCGACCCGGCCGCTATGGCCGCGCTGGCCGAAGGCGTCAGCGCCACGGCCGCCCATGAGGAGACGCTGGTGAAGGCGACCGCCCAGCCGCACGGGGTGATCACCGAACTCCAGATCGAGCCGGCCTTGCACGACCTCGGTACAGCTACGGCGGCGGCCGAGATCCTGGCGGTCGTCCGGTCCGCGCAGGCGCAGGCGGACGCGGAGCTCCAAGAGCGGGTGCAGTCGCACCTCGCGGCGACGATGACGCAATTCGGAGGTGGACAGGCATGACCTTCGACTTTGGCGCGCTGGGGAACATGAACCCTGAGGAAATGATCCAGCGGCTCGAATCCATGCGTGCGCAGGCCCAGCAGCAGCTCGCGGCCTTCGAAGCGATGAAGGAGCAGATCGCGGCGATCACTGTGTCCCGCACCGACCCTGAGGGAATGGTGACAGTGACCGTGGGCAGTGACGGGTACATCAGCGATCTCGCCATCGACCCGTCGGTGCCTCG
>DATABR010000192.1:0-18523 GCA_036259435.1 Glycomyces sp. | reverse complement strand
CGATGTTTCACGTGAAACATCGCCCCGGCTCTTTGCTCTTGCCCGCTCCCCCATGCCGTTCGCTCGCCGCAGACTTTCACTCGTCCGAGTGAAACGACACGCCCGGTTCTTGTCAGACCCCGCGGGTATTTTTGATACCAGGGGTCCCTTAGGGGGGATAAATCGGGAATATCAGCTTTCATGTTTTGCGGCTTGACGAGTTTCGGCGGGTCAAGCTTCGGCGGGCTGGTCCACGCCGATTTGTTCGACGATGCGGTCGAGGTCGGCGAGGGAGCCGAATTCGATCGTGATCTTGCCCTTCTTGCGGCCCCAGGAGATCGCCACCTGCGTCTCGAAGTGGTCCGAGAGGCGCTCCTTGAGCTCTTCCAAGCCCGGGGCCTTGATGCGGTCCTTGCCGGCTCGCGGCGAGGCGCCACGCGGCTCGTCGAGTTCCGGCCGCTCCTCCAGGCGGTTGGCCGTCACGAGTTCCTCGGTGCTGCGCACCGACAGGCCCTCGCTGATGATCCGCTCGGCGATGTGCTCCTGCGTGTCCGCACTGTCGAGGCCGAGCAGCGCCCGCGCGTGCCCCGCCGTCAGCACCCCGGCGGCCACCTTCGTCTGGACCGTCGCCGGAAGACTCAGGAGCCGGATCAAGTTCGAGATCTGCGGGCGGCTGCGGCCGATCTTCTTGGCCAGCTCCTCCTGCGTCACGTTGAACTCTTCGAGCAGTTGCTGATACGCCGCGCCCTCTTCGAGCGGGTTCAGCTGCACGCGGTGAATGTTCTCCAGGAGCGCTTCCCGCAGCAGTTCCTCATCAGCAGTGCGCCGGACGATCGCCGGGACCGATTCCCAGCCGAGCGCCGTCGCGGCCCGAAGTCGGCGCTCACCCATGACGAGTTCGAACCGCGCGCCGTCCTCGCGGGGCTCGTCCGCGCCGCGCTCGCGCACCGCGATCGGCTGCAGCATCCCGACTTCGGTCAGCGAGGTCTCGAGTTCGAGAAGGTGGTCCTCGTCGAAAATCTGCCGGGGCTGCTTCGGGTTCGTGCCGACGTCCGCGATCGGGATCAGTTGGAAGCTCGCCCCCGGCACCGGCACGAGCTCCGGTCCCTCCGATGTTTCACGTGAAACGGCGACCGGCTCAGATTCCGGCGCCGATGTTTCACGTGAAACATCGCGCTTCTCCGGGGCCGCTTGACGCGGTGCCGCAACCGAAGCCGGAAGCGGAGTCGGTTCCGGCTCCTCCTCGTTCTCGGTCGTCGTGGCCTCGGCCAGACTGGTCGGGATGAGCGCGCCCAGTCCACGACCGAGCCCTCCGCGTTTCGCCGCCGCCATCGACTAGTTCCCGCCCTTCTGGTTCTTGCCACCTTGACGCGAGGAGAGCTTCGCGCCGCGGCGCGCGATCTCCTCGGCCGCTTCGAAATAGCTCGTCGCCCCGCGCGAGCCAGGGTCGTACGTCATGATCGACTGCCCGTACCCGGGAGCCTCCGAGACGCGGACGCTGCGCGGGACCACCGCGTCGAGCACGATCTCGCTGAAGTGCCCGCGCACCTCCTGCTCCACCTGATCGGCGAGCTTGGTCCGCTTGTCGTACATCGTCAGCAGTATCGTCGAAACCCTCAGTCGGGCGTTCAAGTGCGCCTTGATGAGTTCTATGTTCCGCAGGAGCTGGCCCAGCCCTTCGAGCGCGTAGTACTCGCACTGGATCGGGATCAGCACCTCCTCCGCGGCCACGAGCGCGTTCACCGTGAGCAGGCCGAGGGACGGCGGGCAGTCGATGAAGATGTAGTCGAGCTCCCCGCTGAAGGTGTCGATGGCCTTCTGGAGACGGGCTTCCCGAGCCACCACGTTGACGAGTTCGACCTCGGCGCCGGCCAGGTCAATCGTGGCGGGGATGCAGTAGAGCGAGGGGATCCCGTCGACCGGCGTCGCGATCTCGTCGAGCGACATGCCCTCGACGACCCCTTCGTACACGCTCGGCGTGCCCGCACCGTGCTCGACGCCGAGGCCGGTGGAGGCGTTCCCCTGCGGGTCAAGATCGACGACCATCACGCGGTTCCCGTGCAGTGCCAGGGCGACCGCGAGGTTCACGGTGCTGGTGGTCTTGCCGACGCCGCCCTTCTGGTTGGCGACGGCGATGACCCTGCGGCGCGATGGCCTGGGCATCGTGATCGAGCCCGAAGGGTTGAGTACCCGCACGGCCCGCTGCGCTTCGCGCGCAAGCGGCAAATCGTCGTCGGGGGACGCTGGAGCCGCGGTCGCCTCGCTCGCGGTCGCCTGTCGCGGCGTTTTCGTGGACGTCTCATCCGGTGCCAAGTGCCGCCCGGACCTACCTCGCTGCGATGTGGATCTGCGCATCCCGTCCCGTTCCCCGCCGTTGTCAGTCCGCTCGTCCGGCTCGACACCGTCCGCATCGGACTCCCTCGTCACCGATTCTGGCCCAACCTGGGAGGGGGCCGGGGCTGCGCCACCCGGCTCCGGGGAAGTTTCTCGATAGCGGTAGCGCCGCGTCGGGGGCGCCTCTTCGCTCACGGCCGCATCGAGGAGGCTCTTGATGCGCCGTTCGGCCGGGGTGTCGCCGCCAAGGGAACCCGGGTGTTCACGATCTTCGGAGGGAAGGGGGTCGCGCACATTCACCGCCACAGACTACGGGCCGAATGTTTCACGTGAAACATGACCCTGCTCGGAGAAGCTTACGAGCCATACACTATCCGAAGCTCGCGCCATCCGCACCGCACTGAATGACTCAAGCACAACGCATCATGCCGCGATGATCATCTCATCGCGGCATGCTTTGCGGTGCAAGGCTCTTCGTATTAATTGATGCGGTAAAGCGTGGGGCGCTATGTCATCTGAGCCGTTCGATCTTCACTACCGTTGCAGGGACGGTGAACACCGGCTCGACCAGTCTGGACTCGCCACAAAGGAGAATCTCGGCCTTGCCGCCGCCCGCCCGCTTGATGAGACCGGCGTTCTCCGTGACCTCCAGCGACGCGCCCTGGCCCTTGACCGCCAGCATCACGCCGCCCACGCGGGCCAGCGGGAGGCACCAACCCGTGAGCTTGCCCAGCGGCGCAACGGCTCTCGAGACGACCACATCGGCCCTCCCCCGCGGATCGACCTCAGCGGCGCGGGCTCGCAGCACTTCCACGTTCGGAACGCCGAGTGCCTCGATCACTTCCTGCAGGAAGTCCACCCGCCGCTGCATCGGCTCGACCAGCGTCACCCACAGGTCGGGGCGCGCGATCGCCAGCGGGATGCCCGGCAATCCGCCGCCGGAGCCGAGGTCGATGACGTCCGACTTCTCGGGGATCAGTTCCTCGACCACCGCGCTGCCCAGGACGTGCCGTCCCCACAGGCGCGGCACCTCCCGCGGTCCGATGATGCCGCGCTCGATCCCGATGGTCGAGAGCAGCCCGACGTAAGCCTCGGCCAGGGCGATCCGATCGTCGGCGGTTGCGGTGTCTCCGGCTCCGAACACAGAGGCCAATGTTTCACGTGAAACATTGGCCTCGGCGGTCTCGGAGCCCGTCGGCTCCTCAGTCATGTCTGCGAACCTACTCCGTCTTCGCTGCGTTATTCGGCGGGCTTGACGACGACTCGGCGGCGCGGCTCGGCGCCCTCCGACTCGCTCTGTACGCCGTCGGTGGCGTTGATGACATCGTGGACGCACTTGCGCTCGAAGGCGCTCATCGGGTCGAGCTTGACCACGCTGCCGCCTTCGATGACCCGCTTGGCGGTCTGCTCGGCCAGCTCCGCGAGCTTCTTGCGGCGGCCGGCGCGATAGCCCCCGATGTCGAGCATCAGGCGTGAGTGGTCGCCGGTCTTGCGGTACACCGCCAGGCGGCACAGTTCCTGGAGGGCTTCGAGTGTCTGACCCTTGGGGCCGACCAACCCGCCGAGGTCCTCACCGACGATCTCGACCTGAGGACGGTCGCCGACCACCAGTTCGTCGATGTCCCCGTCGAGGTCGAGGATGTCCAGGAGGCCTTCCATGTAGTCGGCCGCCACTTCGCTCTGCTCGAAGAGGTCGTCTTCGGAGGCCACCTCGTCCTCCCGCACCGTTGCTCCCATAATTGCCAACTCGTCCTATCGCTAGTTATAAGCCTAGTTTGCACCATTGTGGCTGATCCGGGGCACCTGCGCGGCCCGGATCCTCGCCCTAGCCTTTTTTCTTCTTGGAGGCCTGCTGCGCGCCGCTGACCTTCTTGGCCCGGGCGATGCGCTCCGCCCGTGAGAGGTTCTTGCCCGCGCCGGGGCCGCCCTTGGTCGTGGGCTTCGGCGCCTCGGAGCCGTTCGCCCCGGGAGCATCCGGCTCCGCCGGCGTCGTTGCCGCATCGTTCAGCGGCTTCGACTTCGGCTTCTGGACCGGCTTCTTGCCCGGCTTGGGGGCCAGTTCCTTGCGGCGCTGCTCGGCCTCGCGCTGCTCCTCGAGCATCTTCTCGTGTGCTTTGGAGCCGGGCTTGGGCGGCTTGGTCGCCGAGTTCTGCGCGGGCGGGGGGTACTTGTGGAGCACGTACTGCTGCTGCCCGAGCGAGAACAGGTTGTTCACGGTCCAGTAGATGACAACGCCGATGGGGAAGGCGCCGGCGGAGAAGATCATGATCACCGGGATGCCGTAGAGCATCACCTTCTGGATCATGCGCTGGTTCGGGTCCTCGTTCCAGCCGGTCTTGAGGATCATCTGACGCGTGGTCAGGTAGGTCGTGAGGATCATCGCCGCGCCGAGGATGCCGGCGACCAGCTTCACCGCGAGTGCGGAGGAGCCCACCGCGTCGAGCTGGGAGGCGGGCGTCAGGAACGTGCTCCAGAACGGCGCGTCGAAGAGCGTGGCGTGGACGTAGGAAAGCCAGTCCCCGTTGTCCCCAGCGCCGATGCCGGTCCAGCCGTACAGGTCGGTGAACTTCGTCTGTTCCGGGTCGGGCCGGCGCAGCACATGGAACAGCGCCAGAAAGACCGGCATCTGGATGAGGATGGGAAGGCAGCCCATGAGCGGGTTCGCCTTCTCCTTGCGGTACAGCTCCATCATTTCTTTCTGGAGCGTCTCGCGGTCACCCTTGTAGCGTTCCTGGAGCGCCTTGATCTCGGGGGCGAGCTTCTGCATCGCGCGCTGCGACTGGATCTGCTTCACGAAGAGGGGGAAGAGGACGATCCGGAGCGTCAGCACGACGCCGACGATGGCCAGGACCCAGGCCCAGTCGGTCGACAGGAAGCTTCCATTGATGGCTTTCGCCCACAGGTCGTGCCAAAACAGCAGTACCCACGACACGCCGTTGTAGGCCCACTCCATCACTTGCGGACTCCAGTCATCTCGGTCTCCGATTTCACGTGCTCATGCCGTGGGGGTACGGGGTCGTGTCCCCCAGGATGAAAGGGATGGCACCGTCCCAGCCGTCGCAGGCTCAACCATATGCCACGGACGGCACCGTGCCGGGACAGCGCCTCAAGGGTATATGCGCTGCAACTGGGGTAGAAGCGGCAGCGGGCCGGCAGCGCCGGACTTATCCACCGACGGTACGCGATCACGGGGGCCGCGACCAGTCGGACCATGGGGCTGTCGGGGGTTTGAGCGGGGGTATTCGGCTCTTCCATTATGGAGGGAATGGCCGTTGCGGAGGGGATCGGCCGGGGCGTCGGCTCGGCCGCGGCGTGGTTCATGGCGAGTCCCGGCGCTCACTGGGGCGGCGGCCGCCCTTGCCGCTGCGGGCGGCCTGCACGGCCTCGGTGAGGTCCCGGCGCAGCTGCTCGAAGTCGCGTTCGGCGGCGCGAGGGGTGGCGCGCACGACGACGTCGGTTCCGGCGGGCCAGTGCGGGAGCTCGGCCGCGGCGGCGTGTCGCAGGCGGCGCTTGACCTTGTTGCGGACGACGGCGTTGCCGACGGCCTTGGAGACGACGAAACCCGCCCGCGCCGCGCGGTTCGCATCGGCGGCGGGCGGTGCCGGCTCTGCAGCCGGGAAGTCTTCGGTCCGTTGCGTCGCGGGTGCCCAGTGCACGACGACGCCGCCGCGGGCGGCGCGGCGGCCTCGCTTGAGCGCCGAACCGAAGTCCCGGCTGCTGCGAATGCGCGCGTCGGCTGGAAGCACCTGGATCACGTCCTCATCGAGGCCCTCAGCGGGCCGCAGGGACCGGGAGGCAAGCGCTCAGACGGTCAGCTGCTTGCGACCCTTGTTGCGGCGCGCGTTGACGATGGCGCGGCCGGCACGGGTCCGCATGCGCAGCCGGAAGCCGTGGGTGCGCTTGCGACGGCGGTTGTTCGGCTGGTAGGTGCGCTTGCTCACGACGGATGTCTCCCATTACGAATCAAATTGCCAGTGCGCCGGGCCCTGGGGCCCAGCCCCGGATCGGGGCTACGGGGACGCGGAGAACAGCCTAGCAGGGCATTCACGCGGCGCCTCGCCGCGGACGGCGGGTGTGGCATGCCCCTCTGGATCGAGCGGGCAACTCGCTCATGTTACTCGCCGCGTCGGCGTGGTTGCCACCGCGGGGCCCGATCGGAGGCGGCTCGCGGGGGATGGGAGCGCCCTTGTCGAGCGTCCCTCTCAGAACTGCTCACGCGGGGCCCCGCCCCTCTGTGCAGGAGCGTCGCTCTCTTTGCGAGCAGCCTGTGGATAACTTCGCCCGATCGGTGGACGACTTCGGCGGCGCCCGAACGACTTCGTCGGCAGACTCACATAAAAATGCTGGTCATGGCCGGGATTCAGGAAACATTGTCACAAGGGGCGCATGTGCACAGGCCAACTGTAGGCCTGTGGATAACCTGTGGAAAACTTGCTGGAGCGCACTGCGAGTGAGTGGGTGCGTCGGTGCGGATCGCCTGTATCGGAGCCTACCCGGTGCGGCTGCCGAACTTCGCGAAACAGGCCGTTCAAGGACACAAGACCAACGCAAAGGGATGGCGAACGTGACCGACCGAGATCTGTCGGCAGTCTGGTCGGCGGTGACCGCCGAGCTGGCTGACACGTCGCAGCTGACCCGCCAGCAGCAGGCGTGGATGCGGCTGACCCGGCCGATGCTGTCGATGCCCGGGACGTTCATCATCGCCGCCCCCGACAAGTTCGCCCGCTCCGCGTTCGAGTCGAAGCTGCGCGTGCCGATCAGTGAGGCGATCTCGCGGCAGATGGGGCAGGCGACGCAGATCGCGGTCACCTTGCAGGAGAAGCAGGTCGAGCCCCCGGCTCCGGTCCGAGAGGAAGCGCCTGTCGTTGCCGAGGCCCCCGGGTCGGGCGCCGAGGCCGGCGAAGGCGACGCGACCATCGTCTTCGAGCGGCCGGAGTCGTTCGAACAGGCACCGCCCTTCCAGCAAGCACCGCCGTTGCAGCAGGCAGAGTCCTTCCAGCAGGTGCAGCAAGCACCGCCGGTGCAGCAGGCGCAGCCGATGCGGGAACCGCAGCCCTTGCAGCAGGCGTCGCCGGCGCAACCGGAGCCGTCCAACGACCAGCCCCACCAAGCTCCTACGCCGCCGCGCAAGCCGGTGCCGGCGCAGAACCCGCCGAGCCTGTTCGACACCGCGGCGTTCCGTCCCGGCGAGACCGAGCCCCAGCGCCCCCCCGAGCGGGCCGAGCATCCGGCCCCTGCGGATCCGGCCGAGCGCTCCGCCCCTATCCCGCACCAGCCCGCGCGTCCGGCCGATCCGGAGCCGGGGCCCCGCTGGGAGGAACACGAGCCCGAACCTCCGGCCGACGAGCTCGAACGGGTGCTCTCGGAGTCGGCGACCCGCCACGGAGCCAAGGAGCACGGGTCCGCACCGCCGGTCGCGCCGCCACCCTCCGACGACCCCGATCCGCAACGCCGAGGCGGCATCACCAAGGCCCCCCGGGACTCCGCGCCGGTAAAGGCCATCGACGGCGTCGGCCGCCTGAACCCCCGCTACAACTTCGACACCTTCGTGATCGGCTCCTCCAACCGCTTCGCGCACGCGGCGGCGTTCGCCGTGGCCGAGGCGCCCGCGAAGGCGTACAACCCGCTCTTCATCTACGGCGGATCGGGACTCGGCAAGACGCACCTGCTCCACGCGGTGGGCCATTACGCCCACGACCTGGGCACGGCGCATTCGGTGCGGTACGTGACCACCGAGGAGTTCACGAACGACTTCATCAACTCCCTGTCCGACCGCCGCCAGCAGGCCTTCCAGCGACGCTACCGGGACGTCGACATCCTCCTCATCGACGACATCCAGTTCCTGATGGACCGCGAGCGCACGCAGGAGGAGTTCTTCCACACCTTCAACGCGCTCCACAACGCCAACAAGCAACTGGTGATCTCCTCGGACCGCTCCCCCAAGCAGCTCCAGACGCTGGAAGACCGCCTGCGCACGCGTTTCGAGTGGGGTCTGCTGGCGGACATCCAGCCGCCGGACCTGGAGACGAGGATCGCGATCCTGCGCAAGAAGGCGGTGCAGGACGAACTCAACATTCCCACGGACGCGGTGGAGTTCATCGCCTCCCAGATCCACCACTCGATCCGCGAGCTCGAGGGCGCGCTCATCCGGGTGACCGCCTACGCGTCGCTGAACCGCAAACCGGTGGACCTGGGCCTGGCCGAGGAGGTGCTGCACGACATCATCCCCGAGGCCGGCAAGAACACCGAGGTCACGGTGGACCAGATCATGCAGGCCACCGCCGACTACTTCGGAGTGCAGGCGGCCGATCTCAAGGGGAACTCGCGCTCGCGCGTGCTCGTGAACGCCCGCCAGGTGGCGATGTACCTGTGCCGGGAGATGACGGACATGTCGCTGCCGCGGATCGGTCAGGCTTTCGGCGGCAGGGACCACACCACCGTCATGCATGCGAACAAGAAGATCCGCAAGCAGATGTCGGAGCGCCGGGCCCTTTACAACCAGATCGCGGAATTGACGAATCGTTTGAAACACAAGGACGATTGAGCGAGCCTGTGGACAACGCTGTGGAAAAGCTGTGGATAACCTCGTATTTCTGTGGAAAGCCTGTGGACAGCGTGTGGAAAACAGGCGGCAGTCCGATTTTCTTTCGCGTTGAACCTGTGCACAGCCCTGTGCATAACCTGTGGAAAAGCTGTGGACAAGGCTGTGGATGAGATGTGGAAAACTCGGCGAGTGTCGGAGGCTGTGGATAAGCTCCTGATTCATCCACAGGTTGTCCACAGTCCGTCCACAAGCCCGAACCTGGGAAGAGCTGCGAAAAGACGGGTTTTCCACAGTTTCCACAGCACCGACTACTACGACGACAGTTATATCTATAGAGAGTTCATTAGTAATAGCGCTGTGAACAACCAAGCTTCATCCAGAAGGAGCGACCATGAAGTTCCAAGTTGACCGAGATACCTTCGCCGACGCGGTCTCGTGGACCGCCAAGAGCCTCCCGGCCCGCCCGTCGGTGCCCGTCCTCGCCGGTGCCCGCCTGTCGGTCGACGAGGGCAAGCTGACGATCTCCGGTTTCGACTACGAGATCTCCACTCGGGTCACCGTCGATGTCACCGGCGAGTCCGCCGGAACCGCCCTGGTTTCGGGCAAGCTCCTGGCCGAGATCGTCAAGGCCCTCCCCAACAAGCCCGTCGACTTCGTCGTCGACGGCCCGCACGCCGAACTCACCTGCGGGTCGGCGCGCTTCACCTTGCCGACCATGCCGCTGGAGGACTACCCGAGCCTGCCGCAGATGCCCGAGGCCATCGGCACCATCGACGCCGACGAGTTCGCCAGGGCCGTCGCGCAGACCGCCGTCGCCGCGGGCAAGGACGAGACCCTGCCGACGATGACCGGCGTGCAGGTCGAGATGACAGGCGGCGGCATCGGCATGCTCGCCACCGACCGCTACCGCATGGCGATCCGCGACTCCTCCTGGGAGCCGGGCACTTCGGACGTGGCCGTCACGGTGCTGGTGCCCGCCAAGGCCCTCGCCGACACCGCCCGCACCTTCGGATCGCAGTCGGGTCCGGTGACCATCGCCGTCCCCTCGGGCACCGAAGGCGCGCCCGGCATGATCGGCTTCATCGCCGGCGGCCGCCAGACCACCTCGCGCGTGCTCGACGGCCAGTTGCCGCCGCTGCGCAGCCTGCTGGCGACTTCGTACTCGACCATGTTGCGAGTCAAGACGAGCGAGCTCATCGAGGTGGCGCGCCGCGTCGCTCTGGTGGGCGACCGCAACTCGCCGATCCGCCTCTCGTTCGACGAGGACGGCCTCGTCGTCGAAGCCGGCGGCCATGAGGACGCCAAGGCCTCCGAGGCGATGGACTGCGCGCTGGAGGGCGAGCCGGGCAAGATCGCGTTCAACCCGACGTACCTGCTCGACGGCCTGTCGGCTGTGGACGCTCCCTACACCGCGTTCAAGATGAACGAGCTGGGGAAGCCGGTCGTGATGACCGGGCAGCCCGCGCCCGAAGATGAGGAATCTGACACAAACCACGACGTCTACCTGTACATGCTGCAACCATTGCGGTGGGACGCCTGACCCCACAACGACGTGAGTGACCCTGGCGCCGGACATCGCGGAACGCTGATGTGCTGGACTCGGTTTTGAGAGGGGGCGCGACATGCAAATCGGCATGATCGGGCTCGGCAAGATGGGCGGCAACATGAAGTTGCGGCTCGAGAAGGCGGGACACCGGGTCGTCGGTTACGACCGCAACCCGGACGTGGCGGACGTCGACTCGCTGAGCGAGCTCGTCGCCGCCCTCGAGGGCCCTCGGGCCATCTGGGTCATGGTCCCCGCCGGGGAGGCCACCAGGTCCACTGTGACCGAGCTGGCCGGGCTGCTGGCCGAGGGCGACGTCGTGGTCGACGGCGGCAACTCGCGCTTCTCCGACGACGAGGTCAACGCCGCGCTCCTGGCCGAGCGCGGCATCGGCTACGTCGACGCGGGCGTCTCCGGCGGCGTCTGGGGCATCACCGAGGGCTACGCGCTCATGGTCGGCGGCTCCCAGGCCGACGTCGAACGCCTCATGCCGATCTTCGGCGCCCTCAAGCCCGACGGCGAGTTCGGCTTCGTGCACGCCGGCGGGGTCGGTGCGGGCCACTACGCCAAGATGGTCCACAACGGCATCGAGTACGCCATGATGCAGGCCTACGCCGAGGGCTACGAGCTGCTGGAGGCCTCCGAGCACGTCGACAACGTCCCCGAGGTCTTCAAGTCCTGGCGCTCGGGCACGGTCATCCGCTCCTGGCTGCTCGACCTGCTCGACCGGGCCCTCGACGAGGACCCCGAGCTCGACAAGATCAAGGGCTGGGTCGAAGACTCCGGCGAGGGCCGATGGACCGTGGAGGAGGCCATTCGCCTGCGCGTGCCGCTCCCGGCCATCACCGAATCGCTCTTCGCCCGCTTCGGCTCCCGCCAGGACGACTCCCCGGCCATGAAGGCCGTCGCCGCGCTGCGCAATCAGTTCGGCGGCCACGCGGTGAAACCCGAATAACGCGAGGACGGCACAATAGAGGCGTGCGTGTACGACAGCTGCAACTTACGGACTTCAGGTCCTACGCGCACGCCCAAATCCTGTTCGACGAGGGCCCGTCGATCCTGGTGGGCCCCAACGGGCACGGCAAGACCAACCTGGTCGAGGCCCTGGTCTACCTGGCGAACCTCCGCTCCCACCGGGTCTCCACCGACACCCCCCTGGTCCGCCAGGGCTGCGAGCAGGCCGTCATCCGCGCCGAGATCGTCCACGACTCCCGCCGCCTCCTGGCCGAGCTGGCGATCGTCCCCGGCAAGTCGAACCGGGCGCGGTTGAACAAGACCGCGCTGGCCCGCCCCCGCGAGATCATCGGCGCGCTCAAGGCCATCGCATTCGCCCCCGAAGACCTCGCGCTCGTCCGCGGCGAACCCTCCGCCCGCCGTCGCTACCTCGACGAGCTCCTGTGCGCGCGCTTCCCCCGCTTCGCCGGGGTCCGCGCCGACTACGAGCGGGTCCTCAAGCAGCGCAACACCCTCCTGCGCACCGCCTACCTCGCGAAGAAGACCGGCGGCCGCGGCCCCGGCGGGGCCGAGATGGCCACCCTCGACGCCTGGGACGCCCACCTCGCGAAGCACGGCGCCGAACTCCTCGCCGGACGCCTCGCGCTCCTCGAAGACCTGGCCGAACCGGTCGCCAAGGCCCATTCGCGCATCGCCGACGGCCGTTCCGAGGTGACGCTCGCCTACGAATCCGAACTCGGCACCGATCTCACCGCCGACCAGGACGTGCTCGCCGCGCGACTGGGCGCCGCGCTCGCCGGAGCCCGCTCCAAGGAGGTCGAGCGGGGCACCACGCTCGTCGGCCCCCACCGCGATGATCTCGACCTGGTGCTCGGCTCGCTGCCGGTCCGCGGTTACGCCTCCCACGGCGAGACCTGGTCGGTGGCCCTCGCGCTCCGCTTGGGCGCCTTCGAACTCCTGCGGTCCGACGGCACCGCCCCGATCCTCATCCTCGACGACGTGTTCGCCGAGCTCGACGCCACGCGGCGCGAGCGCCTCGCCGAATACGCCGAGGCCGCCCCGCAGACGCTCATCACCTGCGCGGTCGCCGGGGACGTGCCCGACCGGCTCACCGGCGCCCGCTTCGACGTGTGGGAAGGGGAGATCAAACGTGTCCTATAACGGCTCGGCTTCCAACGGCGGTTACAACTACCGGCCCCGGCCCAAGCGGCGGGGCAAGTCCGACGACCCGCGCTTCCGCAAGGAGTGGTCCGGTCCCGGCCCCGACAAGCGCGACCCCGAGACGCTCGGGAACCTGCTTCCCCAAGTCGTGCGCAAGAACGGCTGGACCCGCAAAGTGGCCGACGCCTCGGTGTTCGGCCGCTGGGAAGCCATCGTCGGCCCCGAGATCGCGAGCCACTGCCGTCCCCAGCAGCTGGAGAACGGCGAGCTCCTCGTCGTCGCCGAGTCCACCGCCTGGGCCACCCAGCTGCGGTTGTTCTCCCGCCAGATCCACGCCAAGCTCGCCGCGGCCCTGGGCCCGAGCGTGGTCAAGCGCCTGAGGATCGTCGGACCGAAGCAGCCGACACGTTCCTACGGCCCGAGGCGAGTACGGTTTAATGGCTCCCGTGACACGTTCTGAAGCCGCGTACCCCTAAGTCCGTAGGGGGGTTCATGTCCCCGGCTCCCGATGCGACTGTGACGACAACAAAGCGCACAGATGCGGAACCGGGAGCCGAGTCGAAGTAAGCTTGAGCAATGCGGTCCGGCCCTGGGGCTGGGCCGTCTCCATGGCGGGGACCGGCGGCGGCAGGGCCCCCTCACGAAACGGCACCGGACATCAGGCCCATCCGCGGCCAGACGGCTGAAAGTGTCACAGTCATGGACTAGCTTTCTCACTACTGACCGTGTAGGACGACAGAAGGAGTTGCCGGTGGCGGCGAAGCAGCAGGACCAGTACAGCGCCAGTTCGCTGCAGGTCCTCGAAGGCCTCGAGGCCGTCAGGAAGCGGCCGGGCATGTACATCGGCTCGACCGGCGAGCGGGGCCTGCACCACCTGATCCAGGAGGTCGTCGACAACGCGGTCGACGAGGCCATGGCGGGCTACTGCACCCACATCGTGGCGACCCTCACCGAGGACGGCGGAGTCAGCGTCGAGGACAACGGCCGCGGTTTCCCGGTCGACCTCCACCCCAAGCTGAAGAAGCCCGGCGTCGAAGTGGCCCTCACGGTCCTCCACGCGGGCGGCAAGTTCGACTCGCAGTCCTACGCGGTCTCCGGCGGTCTGCACGGCGTCGGCGTCTCCGTGGTGAACGCCCTGTCGACCCGGGTCTCGGTCGAGATCCGCCGCGACGGGTACTTCTGGCGCCAGGATTACAAGCACGCCCAGCCGGGGCCCCTCGAAAAGGGCGACCCGACCGATGAGACCGGCACGATCGTCAGCTTCTGGCCGGACCCGGACATCTTCGAGACCCTCGTCTTCGACTACAAGACGATCTACCGCCGCCTCCAGGAGATGGCGTTCCTCAACAAGGGCCTGTCGATCCAGCTGCGCGACGAGCGGCCCGAGCACCTCGACGACGAGGGCAACGTCCGCGAGGTCACCTTCAAGTACGACGAGGGCATCGCCGACTTCGTGCGCCACCTCAACGCCTCCAAGACCGCCATCCACCCCACGGTGGTCAGTTTCACCGCCGAGGAGTCCGAGCAGGCCCTCGAAGTCGCGATGCAGTGGAACGAGTCCTACGGCGAGTCGGTCTACACCTTCGCGAACACCATCAACACCCACGAGGGCGGCACCCACGAGGAGGGCTTTCGCTCGGCGCTGACGAACGCGGTCAACAAGTACGGGCTCGAGAAGAAGATCATCAAGTCCGAGAAGGACCGCCTTTCGGGCGACGACATCCGCGAGGGCCTGGCCGCGATCATCTCGGTGAAGCTGCGCGAGCCGCAGTTCGAGGGCCAGACGAAGACCAAGCTCGGCAACACCGAGATCAAGGGCTTCGTGCAGCGGGTGTGCAACGAGTGGCTGCCCGACTGGCTCGACCGCCACCCCAAGGAAGCCCGCATCATCGTCCAGAAGGCCTCCAGCGCCGCGAACGCCCGCAAGGCCGCCGCGCAGGCCCGCAAGCTCGCGCGCCGCAAGAGCCTGCTGGAGACCTCCTCGATGCCCGGCAAGCTGGCCGACTGCCAGTCGACCAGCCCCGAGGAGTGCGAGATCTTCGTGGTCGAGGGCGACTCGGCCGGCGGCTCGGCCAAGCAGGGCCGCAACCCGCGCACGCAGGCGATCATGCCCATCCGCGGCAAGATCCTCAACGTGGAGAAGGCCCGCCTCGACAAGATCCTCAAGAACAACGAGGTCCAGGGCATGATCACCGCCCTGGGCACCGGGATCCACGAGGAGTTCGACGTCGAGAAGCTGCGCTACCACAAGGTGATCCTGATGTCCGACGCCGACGTCGACGGCCACCACATCAACACGCTGCTGCTCACGCTGCTGTTCCGGTTCATGCGCCCGCTCATCGAGATGGGCCACGTCTACATGAGCCAGCCGCCGCTGTACAAGATCAAGTGGAACAAGAAGGGCGACCTGGTCGACTACGCCTACTCGGACGCCGAGCGGGACCGCATCATCGAAGCGGGCGTCGCCTCCGGCAAATCCGACCCGCGCCGCTCCGACGGCGTCCAGCGCTACAAGGGTCTCGGTGAGATGAACTACACCGAGCTGTGGGAGACGACCATGGACCCCTCGCAGCGCAATCTGCTCCAGGTTCAGCTCGACGATGCGGCAACCGCCGACGAGCTCTTCAGCGTCCTGATGGGTGAGGACGTGGAGAGCCGCCGCCGCTTCATCCAGGAGAACGCCAAGGACGTTCGCTTCTTGGACATTTAGCGGCCCGCCGACCATGATCCGTCTGACTTAAGCAAGGAAGCACTGGTGCCTGAGAACAACCAAGTCCAGCTGGAGATCCCGGAGGGCCACGGCCGCATCGAACCGGTCGGCATCGAAGTGGAGATGTCGCGCTCCTACCTCGACTACGCCATGAGCGTCATCGTCGGGCGCGCGCTGCCCGACGTGCGCGACGGCCTCAAACCGGTCCACCGCAAGATCCTCTACGCGATGTACGACGGCGGCTACCGGCCCGACCGCGGGTACGTGAAGTGCTCGCGCGTCATCGGCGACGTCATGGGCCAGTTCCACCCGCACGGCGACTCCGCGATCTACGACTCGCTGGTGCGCATGGCCCAGCCGTGGAGCCTGCGGTACCCGCTCATCGACGGCCAGGGCAACTTCGGTTCCCCGGGCAACGACCCGGCCGCCGCGCACCGCTACACCGAGTCGCGCCTCGAGCCGCTCGCGATGGAGATGCTGCGCGACATCGACGAGGAGTCGGTCGACTTCGAGCCGAACTACGACGGCAAGACCACCGAGCCGACGATCCTGCCCTCGCGGATCCCCAACCTGCTCGTCAACGGCTCCGAGGGCATCGCGGTCGGCATGGCCACCAAGATCCCGCCGCACAACCTGCGTGAGGTCGCCGCGGCCGTCTTCTGGTGCCTGGATCACCCCGAGGCCACCGACGAGGAGGCTTTGGAGGCGATCCTCGGGATCATCACCGGGCCCGACTTCCCGACCGGCGCCACCGTCCTGGGGCGCGCCGCGATCGAGGACGCCTACCGCACGGGCCGCGGCTCGATCAAGATGCGGGCCGTCGTCGAGGTCGAGGAGGACTCGAAGGGCCGCGCCTGCCTGGTCGTCACCGAACTGCCGTACCAGGTCAACCCCGACAACCTGGCCGAGCGCATCGCCGACCTCGTCAAGGAGGGCAAGCTCGGCGGCATCGCCGACATCCGCGACGAGTCCTCGGGGCGCACCGGCATGCGGATCGTCGTGGTGCTCAAGCGCGACGCGGTGCCGAAGGTCGTGCTCAACAACCTCTTCAAGCACACGCAGCTGCAGGACACGTTCGGCGCGAACATGCTCTCGCTGGTCGACGGGGTGCCGCGCACGCTGAACATCGCGCAGATGGTCCGCTACTACGTGGCGCACCAGCTCGACGTGATCCAGCGGCGCACCCGGTACCGGATGCGCAAGGCCGAGGAGCGCGCCCACATCCTGCGCGGTCTCGGCAAGGCCCTCGACCTGCTCGACGAGACCATCGCGCTCATCCGCCGCTCGCCTTCGGCCGAGGAGTCGAAGCAGGGCCTGATGAGCCTGCTCGACGTCGACGAGATCCAGGCGACGGCGATCCTCGACATGCAGCTGCGCCGCCTCGCCGCCTTGGAGCGGCAGCGGATCATCGACGAGTTGATCGAGATCGAGACCAAGATCGCCGATCTGGCCGACATCCTCGCCAAGCCCGAGCGCCAGCGCTCGATCGTCCGCGACGAGCTCACCACTGTGGTCGACCGCTGGGGCGACGAGCGGCGCACGCAGATCCTGCCCGACGCCGGCGAAGTGTCCATGGAGGACCTCATCGCCCGCGAGGACGTAGTGGTCACGATCACCCGCGGCGGCTATGTCAAGCGCACCAAGACCGACTCGTTCCGCTCGCAGAAGCGCGGCGGGAAGGGCGTCCAGGGCGCGCAGTTGAAGCAGGACGACATCGTCAGCCACTTCTTCGTGTGCACCACGCACGACTGGATCCTGTTCTTCACCAACAAGGGCCGCGTCTACCGGGCGAAGGCCTACGAGCTGCCCGAGGCGAACCGCACGGCGCGCGGCCAGCATGTGGCGAACATCCTGGCGTTCGGCCCGGACGAGCACATCGCGCAGGTCATCCAGTTGGCCAACTACGAGGTCACGCCGTACCTGGTGCTGGCGACTCGCAATGGCCTGGTGAAGAAGTCGAAGCTCACCGACTTCGACTCCCCGCGCACGGGCGGCATCGTCGGCATCAACCTGCGCGACGGCGACGAGCTGGTGGGCGCGGCGCTCATCGAGCCGACCGACGACCTGCTCTTGGTGTCGCGCAAGGCCCAGTCGATCCGGTTCGAGGCCACCGATGAGGCGCTGCGGTCGATGGGCCGGGCGACCAGCGGTGTGATCGGCATGCGGTTCGTCGGCGACGATGAACTGCTGACCATGATCGTGCTGCGCGATAATATGGACATCCTCGTGGCCACCAGCCGCGGCTACGCGAAGCGCACTCCGGTCGACGCGTATCCGCAGCAGGGCCGCGGTGGCAAGGGCGTCCTGACCGCGAAGATCACGGAACGGCGCGGCGACTTGGTCGGGGCGCTGTCGGTCAAGCCGGACGACGAGCTGTTCGCGATCACCTCGGAGGGAGGCGTCATCAGGACACCGGTGCAGCCGGTCCGCAAGACTTCGGACCGCAACACCATGGGCGTCAAGCTGATCGACCTGCCCGATGAGGTTTCGCTGCTCGCTATCACCCAGAGCGCCGAGGAACCGGAACCCGATGAGGGGCAGGACGAGTAGATGACCGACGCGAAGGCTACCGCTTCGGAGACCGAGCGCGATGACGACGTCCCGGAGTTCTCCGAGACGCTGGAGGCGGACGAGCAGCCGAAGTCCGATGAGGAAGCGTCGAAGTCGGTCACCGCGCCGCCGTTCGCCGCTGCTGCGCAGGACCAGACGCTGACGCTGCGCCGGCCGCCGGGTATGACCCCGCCGCCGGTGTCACCGAATGCGGTCGGGCCGATGTCAACGGGGAACACCGCGGCGAACCAGGCCGCGGGCGTGGCCTCCTCCGCGCGGGTGGCGGACGCGGTCCGTGCGGCCCGCGCCGCTGTGAGCCAGGCGACGGCGCGGGGCCCGCGCCGGGCCCGCCTGCGGCTCAAGCGGATCGACCCGTGGTCGGTGATGAAGTTCTCGTTCGCCGTCTCGATCGTGCTGTTCATCGTGATGGTGGTGGCGACCACGGTCCTGTACATCGCGCTCGACGCGATGGGCGTGTTCGACACCGTGAACGACATGCTGCAGATGCTCATGGGCACCAACGCCGACACCGGGGCGCCGACGGAGAACTTCCGGATCACCGCCAAGGGCGTCATCGGGGCCGCAGCCCTGCTGGGCGTGGTGAACATGGTCCTGTTCACGGCGCTGGCGACACTGGGCTCGTTCATCTACAACGTGTGCGCCGACCTGGTCGGCGGCGTTGAGCTCACCCTTGCCGAGCGCGACTGAGCGACAAGCGTGAAGCGCCCGCGGCCGGTCCGGCCGCGGG
>DATABR010000191.1:0-4691 GCA_036259435.1 Glycomyces sp. | reverse complement strand
CAGGGCGAGCGCGACGGGCGGGACGAGGAGCAGCGCCAAGGAGACGGCCCCTGCGAGGGCGGCCTCGCCGCCCGAGCACAGCGCGGTGAACCAGCAGGCGTACATGACGCCCCAGGCGACGGCGCGGAGTGTGACGTTCTTGGCGGTGAGCGCGTAGACGACGGCGCCGATGCAGGCCAGGGCGAAGATCGGCTGGAGGAAATCCGCGCCGGAGAGTGCGTCGAAATTGAACATGTGGAGAGACTGTGCCACTGCCGCCACCGGCAAACTACCCGCTTCGTGCCATCGTTGTCGGCCTCGCACGACCGCGGGCGGCCGTATGTCGGATTTGTAGGGAAGTTTTTCTCGGGATCCTCCAAGCGGTCCACCCGCCTCTGGGCGCGCGGCCCTGCGACGACGGTTGCGGGCAAAGCCCGCAATGTCGATATCCGTCACAACCGACGGTGCGCGGCGCTCATTCGCCTGGACGGATCGTCGTGATCTCGCAATGCGCCACCCCGGCCGCCTCGATGCGGGCATCGGCGGTCAGGAACGGGAGACCGAGCTGCTCCGCCAGCGCGACATACAGCGCGTCATATGCGCTTAGGTTGTGGCGGAGCTTCCAGGCCCGGTCGACCGCGGCGGTGTCGGGGGCGACGAGCCGCAGATCGAGATCGAAGTATTCACGAAGGGCCCACTCCGCGCGATCCTGATCGAGTTTGCCGCCCATGACCATGCCTCGCAGGCCGTGCGCGAATTCGGAAGTCAGGTGCGCGGGGGCCACCCACTGCTCATGCATGGACAGCACGGCGCGGGCCTGGTCGCCGAGCTCGCGATCGTCGGTGAGCGCGCGGATCATCGCGCTGGAGTCGACGACGATCATGCCGCTCCGTGCCGTGGGGCGTCCTTGGCGGCAAGCATGTCCTCCGTGGTGTAAGTGGCGGAGGGTAGGTGTTTCAGGCGATCGGCGATCTGGTCGAGCTTCTTCCGGTTGTGGTCGGCTGAGAGCGTCTGGCGGACCAAGTCGTGCATGAACGCCTGGAGGGACATCTGACGCGCCTCGGCCATCGCCCTCAACTGGGCGAGCTCCTCTTCCGATACTGAGCGGATCAACACGTTCGGCATGCAATCATTATAGCTTGCATTATCGCATGCAGCATGTTTCGGGCGCGGCCGCAGCCGCCCGGCCGGGTTCTCACCGGTCGGGCGGCGTATCGCTCAGGCGAGGCCCGGGGTGGGCGCGCCTTCGAACTCGCCGGGGCGTGCGCCCCTGCGGTTCGGCGGCTCGACTTCGGCGGCGTCGAGGAACGCCCGGGCGACGACGCGGCCGTCCTCGCCGGTCCGCTCATCGGTGAGCCACAGCAGCAGCCGCGCCGGGCCCGCAGGCGGCGGGACCGTGAGGGTGACCGCGGGCGAGAGCCGGAACGGCTCGGCCGTCAGGGGACCGCTGCTCACCTCCGGCTTCGGGAGCGGCAGCTCGGCGGGCGTGCCGGAAGCGACCCACGCGGCATGGACGGCACCCGAAACCGAGCCCCGGCCGTGGTGCGAGACGTGCACGTCGAGCGTGAACGGCCCGCTCGGCGACTCGATGTCGGCGCCCGCGGCGAGCGGCACGAGGTCGAGCACGAGCACGGTGTCCGCGTTGACGTCCGCCGGGACGGCCCCGCCCCAGTCCTTCGGCCGCCTATCGGTGTCGAGCAGGCCCGCGGCCTCGTGCTCCACGTCCGCGAACTCGGTGTACACGTACCCGGCGAAGCGGTCGTGGCGCCGCAGTTCCTGTGTCTCCCAGCGCAGGTGCCAGGCCCGCTCCAGGCTGGTGAAGCCTTCGCCGTACTCGCTGTTGACGATCGGCAGGCCGCTCCTGGGCACCTCGGCCGAGCCGTACAGGGACTTGTCGACGACGAAGTCGGGCGCGAGCCGGACGGGGAAGCCGTCCCGCTCCCCCGCCGCCAGGCGCGCGACGGCGTCCTTCCACACGGCCAGGTGCGGCTCGTAGTAGTGCCAGTCGACCAGGTCGGTGCGCACGTGGGACCAGCCGGAGTTCTCCACGATCGGCCGCGTGTCGTCGAGTTCGCGCAGCCGCTCGTAGGCGCGGACGGCGGCCTCGGCGCGCGCGGCGCTGCCGGGGATGTCCCAATCGAGGCCCCATTCCTCGTTGTAGAGGCCCCAGATGACGATGCTCGGGTGGTTGCCGTCGCGTTCGACCATGGCGGGCAGCTGCGCCTCGAACGCGGCCACGGCCTCCGGTGAGAAGCGGCTCGGGCAGGCCGGCTCGGCCCACACGAGCATGCCGGTGCGGTCGGCCTCGTGCAGCCACAGCGGCTCTTCGAACTTGAGGTGTTTGCGCACCAGGTTGTAGCCGAGGCCGCGGGCGAGTTCGAGTTCGCGCAGCAGCGAGGCGGCGTCGGGCGCGGTGAGCCCGGTGTCGGGCCAGTAGCCCTGGTCGAGGACGCCGCGCATGTAGATCCGCTCGCCGTTGAGGTAGAGCGCTTCACCTCGGGTCTCGAAGCGGCGCAGGCCGGTCGTGGCGATGACCGCATCGTCGCCGGTGCGGACCTCGACGCGGTACAGATGCGGCCGCTCGGGCGACCACAGGAGCGGTTCGGCGATGTCGATGCGCCCTGCGGCGTGCCCGGCACCGTCGGCGGTGAGCTTGAGCGTCTCGCCGGTGCCGAGCACGGTCGCGGTGACGCTCGCGCCCGCCGGGGCGTCGCCAGCGAGGTCCGCAGTGATGTCGATGCCGGTGAGGCTGTCGCCGCGCAGGGCCACCGAGCGGGCGTAGGTGCGCCCGCGGGCCTCGAGCCACACGGTCTGCCAGATGCCCGAAGTCGGTGTGAAGGAGACCCCGTCGTAGTCGTCCCTGGGCAGGGACCGCTGCTTGCCGTGCGCGATGGCGCGCTTGTCGGCCGGGGCGGTGACGGACACTTCGAGTTCGGCGGGGACGCCGGGTTCGAGCGCGCCGGTCACGTCGAACTCGAAGGACTCGTAGCCGCCCACGTGTTCGCCGACGAACGCGCCGTCGAGGCGGACCACCGCCCGGTGGTGGACCGCGCCGAAGGAGAGGACGACGCGTGATCCGGCCCAGTCGGCGGGCGCGGTGACCGTCCGCCGGTAGACGCCCCGCTCGAGCCACGTGCGGTGCACCCCTGAGGCCTCGCTCTCCCACGCGAACGGCACCGTGATCGGGCCGTCGTGGCCGTCGGCCTCGAAGGCCCAGCGGCCGTTGAGGTTCACCCAGCGCTCGGACCGGTCGCGGTCGGGCCGGGGGTACTCGGGGCGGGGAGTCGGGGCCGCGTCGGCCTCGGGGGGCGTCGCCGCGGTCTCGGGTCGGATCAGTGTCATGCGTCAGCCCTTCACGCTGCCGGCCAGGATGCCGTTGATGAAATGCCGCTGGAGCAGGATGAACAGCACCAGCAGCGGGATGAGTGCGACGGAGCTCGCCGCGAGCAGTTCGCCTGTGACGGTGGCGTAGTCGGCGCCGATCCGGTTGCCGGTGATGTTCTGCGCGAGCGTGGAGAGCACGACCTGGAGGGTCGCCATGCGCTCGTCGCTCGCCACCACCACGGGCCAGACGAAGTCGTTGTAGATGTTCATGATCGTGAGCACGCCGAGTCCGGCCAGGCCGGGCCGGATGACGGGCACGATGACGCGGCGGAAGATGCCGAACTCGCCGCAGCCGTCGACGCGGGCGGCGTCGAGCAGCTCGTCGGGGACGGCGCTGATGACCTGCCGCATCCAGAAGATCGCGAACGCGTCCACCGCGCCGGGCAGGATGAGCGCCTGGTAGGTGTTGACCCAGCCGAGCGCCTTCATCTCCAGCAGGAGCGGGATGATGAGCACGATCGTGGGCAGCATGAGGGTGATGAGGACGGCGCCGAAGATGAGGTTCTGGCCGGCGAAGCGGTATTTCGCGAAGGCGTAGGCCGCGAGCGGGGCGAAGAACATCGTGATGGCGCCCTTGAACACGAGCACGACGGCGGTGTTGAGGAAGCCCTGGCCGATGGGCACGTCCTGGAACATCGCCCGGTAGTTGTCGAGGGTGAACTCGCCGGGGTCGAAGGCGAGCGGCGAGGAGACGATGTCGCCGGCGGGTTTGAACGCCGAGACGAGGGCCCACGCCACGGGGGCCAGGAAGGCCACGAGCAGGAGCATGAGGAACAGGTGGGAGCCGATGCGCGGCCGGGAGCGGCGCTCGGATTCGGCGGTCGTCGCGGTCATCGTCAGTCCTTCGCTCGCAGCATGCGGACGAACATCAGCGACAGCACCATCACGAGGATCACGAGGAGGAAGGAGTTCGCCGCGCCGGTGCCCAGGTCCGCCCGGGTTATGTGGTTGTAGAGGTGGTAGCCGGCCGTGGTGGTGGAGTTGTAGGGGCCGCCCTGGGTGACCACGAACGGCTCGGCGAACATCTGGAACACCGCGAGGGTCTGGAGCACGACGGCGAACATGATGGTGCGCCGCAGCAGGGGCACGGTGATGCTCCACAGCTGCCGTGGCTTGGAGGCGCCGTCGATCTCCGCGGCCTCGTAGATCGAGCCGTTGATCGACTGGAGCCCCGAGAGCAGGATGATCACGATGAAGCCGGTGGTCTTCCACAGGAACAGCAGAGCCAGCGTGACCCGGGCGCCGGTGCTGGTGGTCAGCCAGCCGGCGTCCGGGAGCCCGACCCCGTTGAGGATCGCGTTGAGTGGCCCGTAGTCGCGGTCGAAGAC
>DATABR010000190.1:0-2455 GCA_036259435.1 Glycomyces sp. | reverse complement strand
CCCCCCCGGGCCGGGGTTTCCTCGGTGTGGTCGTGGCCCGCCGAGGAGGCGTGGCTATGCGGCCTTGAGGCGCTCCTGGACGCGGGTGACCTCAGTGTCGATGGCGTTGGTGCGCACTGGTCCGAAGGGGCCGTGCGGGGCGTCGGATTCGGCGAGCGAGGCGAGCAGGCCTCGGCCGAGCCCGGCCTGCGTCAGCGCCAGGCCGCGGAGAATGAGCGGCAGCAGCAGGGCCATGACCAGGCCGCCGAGCACTGAGAGGGCCGACAGCGCCAGGTACGAGTCGCCCCAGCCGAGCCACCTGGTCGCGTATTCCAGGCCGTCGCCTTCGCCGGTCGCGCGGCGGATCACCCAGGCGTACAGGGGATAGGTGAGGGAAGCGACCGTGGCGACCCACCAGGACAGGGCCACGCAGAAGCCGAGCACCGCGAGCGGGAAGTTCACCAGGCCCCACAGGAGGTTCAGCCAGGACTGGCCGTCGGTGAGCGGGGTCAGGAACCGGCGCAGGGCCGAGGCGCTCTCGCCCGCCTGCTTGTAGCGGGGCGCGTCGATCGGGGTCCCGAGTACGGCCCCGAGCTGGCTGCGCCCGGCGGCGGCGAGGCCGCGCATGGCGAACAGGGTCGCGGCGAGGATCGGCACGCCGACCCAGACGACGGCGGTCCCGAGCCCGGCGGCGAAGCCGGCGACGGTGATGACGAAGGCGGGCAGGGCGATCGGGAACGAGGAGAGCAGGTACGCACTGTCGGCGCCGAGCTGCTTGAAGATCTTGTTCATGCCTTCAATTCTCGGCCGCCGAGTACTTCGGGACGAGCCTGCGAGCAGGCATTTCGCCCGTAGGGCCAGCCCTACCGGCCACCTTGGGCCTGCCTTGAACGGCGCGGTCGCACCACCCGGGATCGAGGCTTTCTCCCGCTCCCTCGAATAGCGGCGCCGACCGCGTCGGCGGGCTCAGCATCGCCGATGCCACCAGGGGCCCGGTGGGGCGGTCGGGTCGGGGAAGGTGCGTTTCAGGAAGCGGTCGTCGAGGACGGCCACGAGGCGGCGCAATTCTCGCGCTGGGCGTTTGGGGAGCCGGCGCATCGCGAGTTCGAGTGCGTTCCTGGAGGGCGGGCAGCAACCCCAGATGCCGCATTCGCCGTCGAAGCCGCTCCCGATGGGACTCGGTATGGGCCGGTCGGCCTTGCGGCGCCAGGTCCGGTAGGCCTCGGCGATGTCGCCGCGACCGAAGTCGTCGCTCTGCCGCTCGAGGATCGTGACCGCGGCGTGGAGGGTGCTCGACGCGTGGGGAATTCGGGCGACCGGCCTCGTTCGCTCGGAACGCGGGCTGCGGCGTTGTGTTGCGCGTACTCGCGCGGGCGGCCTACGCGGCATCGCCCTTTCTGTTGTCGCTCACGTGCTCATTATGCGGCCCCGCCGCCACCGGCGCCAAGGGAGAGGTGCGGCCCGGGTCGTTGACCTCGATCCCGGGCCGCCATGTGCCACATAGTCACCGCTGCGATCCTTGCGGCAGCCGTTGAGTCTGCTGCTAGCATCGTGCTCTACCTTTAAGCCACCGCCGCATGTGGTGCGGCGGGAGGGATTCGAACCCCCAATCTCGATGTCCAAGGGGACTGCTCGCGGATACGCGCGGCGTGGCGAATGCTGAAGTTGGAGCGAGAGTCTCAGGTTTCGCGGCTTGCCTCTACCAGTTGGGCCACCCCGACGTGTGGTGCCGGGGGAGGGACTCGAACCCCCACCTCTACCGCGGTGTACTCGGACTGAACTTCAATTTCAGCGTGGTCGGCGCTTGCGCGCCACCCCTGTCGCTCAAAACAGGGGGGTCTACGGGTCTATTCGCCGAGCAGGTAGCCGAAGACCTTGTCGCCGATCTTCTCGTCGACGACTTCGGTCCCGTTGGCCTCCTCGCGCGCGAACTTGACGGCGATCTGGAGCTTCTCGAGCCGCTCGGAGAGCTGCGCGACCCGCTTGGCGGGGGCAGCACCCGAGAATTTCACGGTGGTCCAGTAGCCCACTGGAATGTCCTCGTAGTACACCTCGACCTGCGCCGGGTGCTCCTCCGTCGCCTCGGCCTTGACGTGGTTGCGCGGGACCTTCTTGGTGCGCATCGTCTTCACCGCGTCGGTCGCGAAGCAGTCGGCGGCGTCGTTGAACGTCCACGACTCGCCCGCGTCCAGCACCGGCAGGGCCTTCACGAACGCCTGCAGTTCTCCGAGCTGCTTCTCCAGGAACAAGAGGTAGGTGACCGGGACGTCGGCGACGAGCACCTCTCCGTCGATGACGATGTCCGCGCTCGCGTGGGCGTTGGTGCGATCCTTGGTGGCCGTGACGTCGAACAGGCGCGTCATCGCCGCCGAGACCTCGCGCAGTTGCGCCTCGACCCGCCGCTGCACCTTCGTCGATTCGGGCGGCAGCTGCTCGCCCTCCTCGTCCTTCGGCTGGTACGTGCGGGAGATGCCCG
>DATABR010000189.1:0-6781 GCA_036259435.1 Glycomyces sp. | reverse complement strand
CTGAAGATCACCGAGCTCTACACCGAACGCCAACCCTGCTGCAACTGCGAAGGGCTCATGAAGAACAAGCACCCCGGCGCCGACGTCGACTGGACCGTCGAGCACTTCGACGTCCCGCAGGGAACGAACCTCTCACCGGCGGAGATCAAGGAGCTCAGGGCCTTGAAGAAGCTTGAGCAGACCGAATTGAAGCGCGTCGCGTACCAGTACCATGGCATCGGGATTTAAGCAGTGAGAAGAGGCCGAACGTGAGTCTTGATCAAGCATCCGCCGAGGAATTGGAGCGGGTCCGCGACCTGGTGGGGGCCGCGTTGGAGGCCGCCGGAACTCCGTGGCAGCTCGGGGAGAAACTGCAGAACCACGCGGTCGCGCAGATCACCGTCGACTACGGGCACGACTCCGGACGCGGCGTCTTCGTCACCTGGGAACTCGGCCTCGCAGACCATGAGGAACTGTTGCGGATCAGCCGCGAAAGCGCAGGGGGAGATCCGCGCATTCTCGCCTCCGACGACGAGCAGATGGCCGCCAACGAGCGTTTGCGGGAAGTCCTGCGGCGAGCGGACATAGAAGCCGTCGACGCGGAGAACGACTTCGATCCCTACCTGCTGCGAATCGTGAGCGCACCCGGCACCGATTGACCTCGCCCTTCTGCGGCTCGCGCGGCCCTTCACGCCACTGACCTGAAGAGTTCAGCCGTTGTTCGCTTTCAGCCGTTGTTCTCTAGAGGCGAGTCGGCGCGGTCGGTTTCTCCGTTTTCCAAGGGCCACACCGTCGCTTCCACCGATCCGACCAGTTCGAGTGGTCCTACCAGCGAGGCCGTCCGGGCCACGGTGAAGTCGTCCAGGGCCAGCAGGCTGATGCCTCCTCGGCTTTGGGCCACTGCCGCGTAGTACGCGCCCGTGCCCTTGTCCTGGAAGACCCAGCCGGGCCTCGTGTCGGTGGGGATCGTCGGGACGTTCGAACGGGACGCGGGCAGACTGCCGGTCGCGGCCGTGTCCGCTGCATACGGCGGCAGTGGTTGGCGCGGCTCCGGTGCGAAGCGGTTCGGGTAGTCCTGCGGGTCGGGTTCCATGGGGGTCTCCGTGTAGTCCGGCATCTGGTAGCGGGTGGGGTCCCCCGAGACCGGGATCGGCGGCGGGGTCATCGGCTGGTCCGGCACCGAGATGAGGGTGCGCATCTCCACCTTGCCCGCAACGTAGCTCACCAGCCACAGTCCGGCGGCGAGGGCGAGTAGGTCGACGCCCACGGCGAGGAGCACGCGCATGTTCGCGTTCAGCCCGGTCCCGAACCGCGCCAACGAGAACAGCCCCATGGCAAGGGCGAACAGCACGAGCCCGACGAGCGCACCGGTCATGACGGCGGGTCGGCCCAGGCGCGGCAGCGGTGCAGAGGGCCACTTCTCGGCGGCCCGCACCCCGCCGAGAGCGGCGGCCGAGAGCGCGGCGACCACGAGACCGGCGACGGCGAAGGCGATCGCGGCGACGGTCAGCCGCCCGGCGATGTCGTCGATATAGTCCATGATGGTCTCCGCGAGGTTGGCGCTCGGCCTGGTGGCCGGCGGTACGGGCTGGATTCGGTTGTGGCCTTGGTACGTCGTCGTCGGGCTCTATTGTGCGGGGCTCTACAGGTTTCGAGCGTAGGACACCGGCCCTGCCGAGTTTAGTGTCGGATTGTCGACACGGAGTGATCGCGCCCATCGGATTGCCAACGCGAGGCGAATCGGTTTCACTGTCTCGTGTCCGTCCTTACGGTCGCTCTTCGAGTGGACGAAGGTGCGTTCCGTCAGGGTCGCGGCATATGATGAGTGGCAGACCCCGCAATGGGTTGGGAGACAAGAATCATGAGTGAAAATTGCGTTACGTGAGACTGTAGGGACTCATGTGACGGAAGGATTGGGACTGACGATGATGAGAGAGACACTCTGGACGGTGGCCGCGCATGCCCAGGCCGGCGCCGAGATCAACACACAGGGCATCATCGGCTTCTTCCTGTCCAAGATCGCCCCGATCCTGCTGGCAATCCTGGGGCTCATCTTCATCGCCCGCGCCAACAAAGGCGAGGTCAGCCGCGTGCTGACCTCCTCGACCATCGCCATCATCGGCATCGCCTTCATCGCCGGGGCCGTGGTCCTGGTGGCCGTCGGCGGCGGCCTGGTCGACGTCCTCTTCAGCCAAGAGGACTAGCGAACCCCACATTGCCCCAGCATTGAGAGGCCGGACGGAGGACACCCATGCGCTTGCGCACCGACGACGACATCTACCGTGCCCGCCTGCTGTACCTCGGCCCTCCCGGCTACACCCTGCCCGTCCACCTCCCTTACGGGCAGTACGGCGCGTTCGCCGGCATACTGGCGCTGTTCATGTTGCTGCGGTGGACCTTCACCGGCGACGTCGACCTCTTCCCCGCCATCGAGATCTCCCTCGCCCTCGTCGCGACCTCGCTGATCTTCCGCTACGTCGACTCCGACCGCCCCGCGTCCACCGTTCTGCGCACGCTGCTCACCGACTGGAAGCACACGCGCGGCGCCGGCCAGGAGACGCGCATACCGGCGTTCACGACCCGTTCGATCCGCTTGCGGCCCACACTCGTGGAGCCCGTCCGAACTGAGGAGCGCCTATGAGCGGCGAGGATCGCCGACAGCCCGTCGCCAAGTTCTCCGCCCCCCGGCCGCCCGCGCCGGTGCGGGACAGGGAGCGCCACTCCGGCGACGATCTCGGCGACGACGCCACGGCGCTCGCCGACGCGGTGTTTCGGGCGGAGCCGGTCAAGAGGAATGGCAGAGGCGAACCGACGGCGAGCCCGCCCGCACCGTCGACTCCGGGCCCGACCCAGCCGAGCCCGACCGCCCAGCCGTCTCCGGCGGCCCCGGCCCGCTCTGCTTCGTCTTCGAAGCCCCTCCACTCCACCCCCGCTTCAAACTCCGTCCACTCCGCCTCCTCTTCGGACTCCCTCCGACATGCGTCGCCACCTGCGTCGATGACCCCGCCGTCGGAGTCTCGTCCACAGGGTTATCCACAGAGTTATCCACAGAATCAGGGAAGTTATCCACAGGGGTATCCACAGCATTACCCACAGGCGCCTACCAGCGGAAATCCACAGGGTTATCCACAACGCAACGGTAGTTATCCACAGGCGAGCCAAAGTTATCCACAGGCTGTTGACCAGGGGCGCGGGAGTTCCTCCGCAGGTGGTGCGGGCACCGCGACAGGTCGTCCCCCGGCGGCGAAAAAGGGTGCACAACGGGTGCCCGGCCAGGACCTCGTCCCGATCAAGCAGGCCCGCGCCGAGGCGCAGCAGCTGCAGACCACGGACCCGAGACCGACCCGCGTCAAGCCCGTCGGCGCCCACAAGGAGAAGCAGCCGCTCCGCGAGCTGAGCCTCACCGAAATCGCCGGACACGTGACGTTCACGCCCGCCTCGGTCACCGCCTGGTACAAGCTGCCCGGAGTGCGCTGGTCCTTCCGGCCCGACCTCGAGCGCGAGGCGCTCATCGTCGCGATCGCCGAGCAGTTCGCCGGCCTCGCGGGCATGCGCGTCCACCTGCGCCGCACCACCCGGCCGTTCCCGGCCGACCAGTGGGCCCGCACCGTCGACCGCTATACGGCTCGCCCGCTGCGCACCGTCCCCGGCGGCACCAGCTGGGCCGACCACCTCGTGGCCGCCCAGCGCCACCTCCAGCAGCTCTCGCACGCCGAGGGCGAGACGTTCCTCGGCATCACCTTCAGCCGCCGTGGCGCGTTCGACACGTTGGGCGAGAAGGTCGGCCGCATGTTCGGTCGCGGCACCAAGCTCTCCGAACGCGAGAAGATCGAGAAGCGCAGCCTCCAGTTCGACGAGGTGCTCGGCTCGTTCGGCGTGCGCGCCCGCCGTGCCACCACCGAAGAGCTCGAATGGCTCGTCTACCGGTCCGTGGCCCTCGGCATGGAAACGCCGCGCCTGCTCTCGGGCTCGAACGGTGAGTGGGAATCGGGCGACGTGCTCGCCCTCACCGAGTCGATCGAGCGCTACCGCAGCCCCTACGGGTCCACGGTGAAGCTCGTCAACCGCCTCACCGGCGAGGAGAAGCACACCGCGGTCCTCACCGTGGGCCGCATGGAAGAGCTCGAGATCCCCCAGCGCCACGAGCCGTGGCTGCACTTCCACGAGCGCTGTCCGTGGCCGGTCGAGCTCTCGAGCCGCATCGACATCCTCGGCCCCGGCGAGGCCTTCCGCGACCTCGACCACCGCCTGCGCCTCATCCGTTCACAGCAGCGCGACTACGACGAGCACGCGATGGACGCCCCGCCGGAACTCCAACGCCTCGCCGAGCGCGCCCTGGGCGTCGGCGACGAGATGACCACGGGCCTGCCGATCGACGCCGCGCGCGCCCACGGCTGGCACCGCCTCGCCGTCACCGCCGACACGAAGGAGGAGTGCCTGGAGCGCGCCCGCACGCTGATGCAGATGTACCAGCGGGACATGCGCATCAGCCTCCAGCACCCGAAGAACCAGGACTGGCTCGCCCGCGAGTTCATCCCGGGCGAACCGGTCGCGCAGACCGGGTACGTGCGGCGCATGCCGGTGAAGCTCTTCGCCGCGGCCCTGCCGCAGGCGGCATCCACTGTGGGCGACCAGCGCGGCGACCTCATCGGCCGCACCGCGGGCACCTGCCGCAGGCCGGTGTTCCTCGACATGCACTTCGCCACCGAGGTCCGCGAGAAATCGGGGCTGAGCGTCTTCGTCGCCGAGCCCGGCGGCGGCAAATCGACGCTCATGGGCGCGATCGGCTACCTCGCGGCCCGCCGCGGCGTCCAGGTCACCCTGCTCGACCCGTCGGGCCCGCTCGCGAAGCTCTGCGAGATGCCCGAGCTCAAGCCGTTCTCGCGCGTCTTGAACCTCACGGGTTCGGAGTACGGCACGCTCGCGCCGTACGCGCTCATCCCCTCCCCCAGGCGCGAGCACTATGAGGACTCGCCCGACGGCCAGCGCGATTACGACATCGCCATCTCCAACGCCCGCAGCGAAAGACGCATGCTCGTGCAGGACATCTGCGCGATGCTGCTGCCGCCGCAGGTCCAGCGCGAGGCGAGCACCGCGCGACTCCTGCGCCACGCGGCCCGCCACGTCCCGGCCGAGGAGGACTCGGCGCTCGAGGACATCATCGAGACCCTGCAGGACGCCGAGGACCACATCACCGGCGACGGCGCCGAACTCGCGGCGCTCCTGCTGGACACGGCCGAGATGCCGCTGGCGAAGCTGTTCTTCGGCTCCCCCGACAAGGGGGTCTTGGAGGACGACACCGCGCTCACCGTGATCACCATGTCCGGCCTGCGCCTGCCCGACCTCGGGATCGAGCGCGAGTACTGGAGCGCGGAAGAATCCCTCGCACTGCCGATGCTGCACACCGCGCACCGGCTCGCGGTGCGCCGCGCTTACGGCGGCGACATGCACCGCCGCAAGCTCGTCGGCCTCGACGAAGCGCACTTCATGGAGGGCTGGAAGTCCGGCCGCTCGTTCCTGGTGCGCCTGGCCCGCGACTCGCGGAAGTGGAACCTCGCGGCGCTGGTGGCGAGCCAGAACCCCAAGGACATCCTGGGCCTGGACGTGCAGAACCTCGTCTCCACGGTCTTCGTCGGCCGCATCGCCGAAGACACCGAGGTCGCCGAAGAGGCGCTCAAGCTCCTGCGCGTGCCCACGGGCGTGGGCTATGAGAGCGTCCTCGCCTCCCTGTCCGAAGTGGACGCCACCGAGACGCGGAAACTGCCCTACCGCGAGTTCGTCATGCGCGACGTGGACGGCCGCGTGCAGCGCATTCGCGCCGACTTCGGCTGGGTGCGCGGCCTGCTCGACTACCTGAACACCACGCCCGGGGAGGAAAAGTGACCGACCCCTCCACCGATCACGACCTTGCTCCTCCCCCAACCGCACAACGACGCAGTGGCCTCGCCAAACGCGCAGCCGGACGCCTCGGGCGAGCGCTCATCGCCCTGACCGCGGCGGCCGGCGCGCTCGTGTTCACGCCCGGCATGGCCGGCGCGCAGGGCGACGAGTGCAGCGACTACGAGTGGCACACCGAGTGGTCGAGCTGCGTCGACGAACTGCCCGAAGGCCAAGAGCTGCAGTGCGAGGCCGCACCCCAACCGGCCTCGCCCGACTCCGGCATGGCGGGCTGGTTCGCCGAACCGAGCCGCCTCGACAAGAGCGAGGGCATCGGTACCTACAGCGCTTACGGCTACGCCGGCTATCAGCTCCCGATGTACGGCTCCCAGCAGATGAGCATTGGCGGCCAGTGCACGGACTCGGTTTCGATCCCGAACGGGGCCGACACCGCTAACGCCTTGGCGAACATGGAGTTCAACCTGTCAGTCGCCACGGTCGGCGCGGCGAATTCGATGCGCCAGGCCGCGTGGGAACCGGACACCATGTGGGGCTGGTCGAACGGCTTCATGGAACAGGGCACTGAGGTCCTGTACCGCCAGATCTTCACCGTCTTCGGCGCGGTCACGGTCGGTCTCATCGGCCTCTACCTGCTTTGGCGTTCAAGGCAGGCCGACATGAACAACGCGATCACCACCGGGTTGCCTTCGGCGTCTTCGACGATCTCGCCGTTGCGCTCCTGGAAGGTGACCTCTTCGCTCTGACCGAGCATGGTCCGCAGCCAGTTCTGATACAGCACCTGGCCGGAGACCGTGTCGGAGGCGACCACCGCTGCGGTGCGGGTGTCGATGCAGAAGTTCGGGTTCGCTCGGTTGGCTTCTTTCAGCTGCTCGTATTCTTCGCGGCTGATGTCGGGCTCCCGGAT
>DATABR010000188.1:0-9977 GCA_036259435.1 Glycomyces sp. | reverse complement strand
GAACGGCGATATCCGTCGAACCAGCCGCATACTCCCTATTGGACAAAGGACATGAGCACACCAGTGAAGGCACCGAAGCCAGGGCCGCAGGCTGCCATAGCTCAGCCCGCCAGGCCGAAGGCACCCAAGCCGGCGCCCCCGCTCGGCGCCCCCGCCGCAGCGCCCGTCCTCACCGGCGCGCAGGCCGTCGTCCGCGCGCTCGAGGAGCTCGAGGTCGAGGCCGTCTTCGGCATTCCCGGCGGCGCGATCCTCCCCGCCTACGACCCCCTCCTGGACTCCGAGCAGGTGCGCCACGTCCTCGTCCGCCACGAGCAGGGCGCCGGCCACGCGGCCCAGGGCTACGCCCTCGCGACCGGCAAGGTGGGCGTTTGCATGGCGACTTCCGGCCCCGGCGCGACCAACCTGGTGACACCGCTGGCCGACGCCCACATGGACTCCGTGCCGATCGTGGCGATCACCGGCCAGGTGGCCTCGTCCGCCATAGGGACCGATGCATTCCAGGAAGCCGACATCTGCGGCATCACCATGCCGATCACCAAGCACTCGTATCTGGTGACCGACGCGGGCGACATCCCGCGCGTGTTCGCCGAGGCCTTCCATGTGGCGGCGACCGGCCGCCCCGGACCGGTCCTGGTCGACATCCCCAAGGACATCCTGAATGCGCGGGCCCCGTTCGTGTGGCCGCCCAGGATGGACCTGCCGGGCTACCGGCCCACCACGCAGCCGCACGGCAAGCAGATCCGCGAGGCCGCGGCGCTCATCGCCGAGGCCAAGCGTCCGGTGCTGTACGTCGGCGGCGGCGTGTTCAAATCCGGCGCGCACGCCGAGCTGCTGGAGCTGGCCGAACTGACAGGCGCGCCCGTCGTGACGACCCTGATGGCGCGCGGGGCCTTCCCCGACTCGCACCCGCAGCACCTGGGCATGCCCGGCATGCACGGCACGGTGCCGGCCGTCCACGCGCTCCAGAAGTCCGACCTCCTGGTGGCCTTGGGCGCGCGCTTCGACGACCGCGTCACCGGCAAGCTCTCGAGCTTCGCGCCCGAGGCCAAGATCGTCCACGTCGACATCGACCCGGCCGAGATCGGCAAGAACCGTGAAGCGGACGTGCCGATCGTGGGCGACTGCAAGGCCGCCATCGGCGCGATGATCGAGGCTTACGGCGACCCGGGCAAGGAGCGCCTGAAGACCTGGTGGGAGACACTCGACGACCTGAGGGGCCGCTACCCGCTCGGCTACACCGACCTCGACGACGGCCTGCCTGCCCCGCAGTTCGTGATCGAGCGGCTCGGGGCCCTGGCGCCCGAGGACACGATCTGGACCACCGGCGTGGGCCAGCACCAGATGTGGGCCAGCCAGTTCGTCAAGTACGAGAAGCCGGGCACGTTCCTCAACTCGGGCGGCCTGGGCACCATGGGCTTCGCCGTCCCGGCGGCCATGGGGGCCAAGCTGGGCCAGATGGACCGCACCGTGTGGGCCATCGACGGCGACGGCTGCTTCCAGATGACCAACCAGGAGCTGGCGACCTGCTCGATCGAGGGCATCCCGATCAAGGTCGCGGTCATCAACAACGGCAACCTGGGCATGGTGCGCCAGTGGCAGACGCTGTTCTACGACAAGCGCTACTCGAACACGAACCTGTCCACGCACCACTCCGAGGCGTCGCCGCGCGTGCCCGACTTCGTGAAGCTCGCCGAAGCCCTCGGCTGCGTCGGCCTGCGGGCCGAGACGCACGAAGAGGTGGACGCGATCATCGAGCAGGCCAACGCGATCAACGATCGCCCGGTGGTCGTGGACTTCACCGTCGGCGCCGACGCCATGGTCTGGCCGATGGTCCCGGCCGGGGTCTCGAACGACGAGATCCTGTACGCGCGCGACGTGCGCCCGAACTTCGACGACGAAGGGGAGATCTGATGAGTGTGCACACGCTCTCGGTGCTCGTCGAGAACAAGGCGGGCGTCCTCGCCCGCGTGGCCGCCCTGTTCGCCAGGCGCGGCTTCAACATCGACTCCCTCGCCGTCGGCGAGACCGAGCACCCCGGCGTCAGCCGCATCACCATCGTGGTGGACGTCGAGGCGGGCTCGCTGGAGCAGGTCACCAAGCAGCTCAACAAGCTCATCCACGTCCTGAAGATCGTGGAACTGGAAGCGGGCTCCTCCGTGCAGCGTGAACTGCTGCTGGTGAAGGTCCGCGCCGACGCCGCCACCCGCGGCCAGGTGATCGCCGCCGCCGAGCTGTTCAAGGCCCGCTCGGTCGACGTCACACCCGACACGGTCACCTTCGAGGTCACCGGGAACTCCGACAAGATCGAGGCGTTCCTGGAAGTCCTGGAACCGTTCGGGATCAAGGAGCTCGTCCAGTCGGGGACGGTCGCGCTCGGGCGGGGCGCCAAGTCCATGGCCTCGCTGTCCCGCTACGTCTCACCGAGCTGAACCGACGGCCCGGTCCGCACCGACTTACCGAATAGCCAGTAAAGGAAGAAGCAACGCATGTCCGCTGAAGTGTTCTACGACGACGACGCCGACCTCGCCCTGATCCAGGGCAAGAAGGTCGCCGTCCTCGGCTACGGCTCGCAGGGCCACGCCCACTCGCTGAGCCTCCGTGACTCCGGGGTCGAGGTCGTCATCGGCCTGCAGGAGGGCTCCAAGTCGCGCCCGAAGGCCGAGGAGGCGGGCCTGAAGGTGCTCACCCCGGCCGAGGCCGCCGCGTGGGCCGACGTCATCATGATCCTGGTCCCGGACACCGTGCAGGCCAAGTTGTACGCCGGTGAGATCGCGCCGAACCTGAGCTCGGGCAAGACCCTGCTCTTCGGTCACGGCTTCAACATCCGCTACGACCTGATCCAGCCCCCGGCCGACGTGAACGTCGCCATGGTCGCCCCGAAGGGCCCGGGCCACATGGTCCGCCGCCAGTTCGTGGACGGCAAGGGCGTTCCCGCGCTCGTCGCGGTGGAGCAGGACCCGTCCGGCGACACCCAGGCGGTGGCGCTCTCCTACGCGAAGGCGATCGGCGGCACCCGCGCGGGCGTCCTGAAGACCACCTTCAAGGAGGAGACCGAGACCGACCTGTTCGGCGAGCAGGCCGTGCTGTGCGGCGGCGCCGCCGAGCTCATCAAGGCCGGCTTCGAGACGCTGGTCGAGGCGGGCTACGCCCCCGAGGCCGCGTACTTCGAGTGCCTCCACGAGCTCAAGCTGATCGTGGACATGATCTACGAGGGCGGCATCGCCAACATGTGGTATTCCGTGTCGGACACCGCCGAGTACGGCGGCCTGACCCGCGGCCCGCGCGTGGTCAACGCCGACACCAAGGCCGAGATGAAGCGCATCCTGGGCGAGATCCAGGACGGCACCTTCGCGAAGGAATGGGTCGCGGAGTCCGAGAAGCGCGAGAACTACAAGAAGCTCCAGCAGGAGCAGGCCGACCACAAGATCGAAGAAACCGGCAAGAAGATGCGCGACCTCATGCCCTGGGTCCAGAGGGCCATTACCGAAACTGCCTAAATAGGACAAGTTTTGAGCCTTGAGGGGCCGGGAACCGCTTCGGCTCACCGAGACCGCTTAAGTCACAAGCGCTTCAAAGGCCGGGAACCGAATCGGTTCCCGGCCTTTCGGTTTGCCTACTGCTGCATGTACTGCGTCGCCGCCACCTGGCGGGCCGCGGGGGTCAGCGCCGGGCCCACCTGGTTGATGAGGTTCGCCAATTCGTGGCCCACTTGGCCGATGTCGCAGTGCAGACCGGCGAGCGCGAGGAGGCTCGCGCCGCTGGAGACGGACATCGAGAACATGAAGCCGCCGTTCATCTCCGTCAGGTTGCTGATGACCGGATCGGCCTGCAGCGAGCGCGCGGCCCCGGCCAACAGGCTCGTCAGACCGGAGGCGATGGCCGACAGCCGCTCCGCCTCGTCGCGTGGGAGCGTGTTGTTCGAGGCGATGAGCAGCCCGTCGGCGGCCACCGCGAGCACGTGCGTCACGTGCGGCACCCGGCCGACGAAGTCGTTGAGAAGGAAGTCCAGTTGGGCGCTAGTGGTCATGGTCGATCCTCGGGTCATTGGTCATGTGGTGTGGGCGTTCTGCTGCCGGAGAGGCCGCGAGCGTACGCGGAGTACGTGGCCCCGATACTGCGCGGATTTCGCTCGATCGGCTTGCCGTCCTGGCCCGGCGACGGCGCGATCGCACCCGGCACCAGGTTGGACATCGGCCGTCGCTGCGGCAGGCCGTTCGGCCCGGCCGCCGGGGCCGCCGGTTCCGCGCGCGGCAGCGGCTGCCCCGCCCGCAGGCCCGGGGCCGCGTGGACGACGGTCATCTCGAAATTGATTTCTGGGATCTCGGAGAGGACCGTGGACGCCGACGAGGAGAGCACCGGCAGCGGCCGTGTGTCCGACTCGATGGCGGCCATCCCGCGAGACGGCCCGGGCGGGAGCGCCCGAGGACCCGGCGGGGCGGGCGGACGCTGCTGCGGGACCGGTTGCGGCGCACGCGGTCCCGGGCCCGGCGGCATCGGCGCCGGCGGGGGAGCGGCGGACTGGTTGAACAGCGGCGCGTTCTCCCTCTGGCGCGGCGCCGGCATCGGCGCGGGCTTCGGCGGCGCGGGCGGCGGGGAGGCGATCGCAGACGGCTTCGCCTGCGGCCGTTCGACTTTGGGCGGCGCGGTGAACGAGAGCATGTCGCCGGGCAAAGCCACTTCGGCGACGACGCCGCCGCCGATGGACGGCCGCAACTCCACCTCGATGCCGTGCCGCGCGGCCAGGAACCCCACCACCGTGAGGCCCATGGCCTGCATCGCTTCCAAGTCCACCGGGCTCTCGCGCCGCAGCCGCTCGTTGAAGCGCTCCAGGCGCTCGGGTTCGATCCCGATGCCGTGGTCGCGCACCTGGATGATCACCTTCCCGATGAGCACCCGCGCGGTGATCTCCGCGGCCGACTCCGAATAGCGGGTCGCGTTGTCCATCAGCTCGGTGAGGAGCTGCACCACGTCGTCGACGACGTCGGCCTTCACCCAGGCCCCGTCGTCGGCCCCGGCCTCGATGCGCGTGTAGTACTCGATGCGGCTCTGCGCCGCCTGCAGCACCTCGTCCAGCGAAGCGTCGGTCGTTCGCACCTTCGCGGCCGAGGAGCCGCCGAGCACGAGCAGGGAGTCGTTGGCGCGCCCGATGAGCGACGCCAAGTGGTCGAGCCGGAAGAGCCGGTTGAGGCGCTCGGGGTCCTGCTCGTCGCGTTCGGCCGCATCGAGTTCGGCCGTCAGCCGACCGGTGAGCGAGTGGCCGCGGCGGGCCAGCCGCACGAAGATCGCGCCGACGTGGAAGCGCAGCAGCGCCTGCTGCGCCGAGACGCGAATCGCCTCGCGGTGCACGATGTTGAACGCCTCGCCCACCTCGCTGAGCTCGTCCTCGCCATGCACCCGCAGCGGCGGCGTCGTCTGCGCCGCGTACTCGAACGGACTCAAACCGCCCAGGCCCTGCTGCTGATCCACGCGCTTGACGGCGAGCGGCAGGTCCACCATGGCGATCTGCCGGGCCGAGCCCGACAGATCGCGCAGACCGCGCGTCACCGAACGGCCGATACCGTACGCGATGAGGACCGACAACGCCAGCGCCACGATGGCGATGACGCTCTCGACGCCCAGACGCCGAAGCGCCGCAGCGCTGATCGCGCCGGCCAGGTCCGTCGCCTCGTCGAGCGATTCGCCGACGAGGGCGGCCGTGGCCCCGTGCCGGGCGTCGTACGCGCCCATCAACGCCGCGTGGTCCACCGTCTGCTCGTCATCCGACCGCGAACCGGCCACGGCACTCTCGAAACCGTTCGCCGGCCGCGCCTCGGCCGCACCGATGCCGCCCACCTTGAACACGGCCGCATCCGGATCGGTCTGCGCCACGATCCGCCGGTACTCGTTCAGCGACTCCTCACGAGCCGCGACCAGCCGCATGAACGTGCGGTGCTTCCCCGCCAGCGGCTTGCCGTCCTCAAGGGACAGCACCAGCAGCCGCAGTTGCTCGGAGTACTCGTCGATGCCCGCCAACAGACTCGCCGTGCGCACGATCCGCGTCAGCTCCGCGGTCCCCGCGAGGTCCACCGCGTGGTCGAGCACGGCCGTCAAACGGGCCACGGCCGAGTTGTACACCGTGAGGTGCACGGCGTCCACGGTCCCCTCCAGGACCGCACTGCGCGCCACCTCGAGCCGTCCCAGCGGCACATCGGCCCGCTCCAGCAGCTCCAGCGACTCAGGGCCCAGGTGCAACTCCCCGCGCGTGGCCGCCAGCAACCCCAACGCCTCACCGGTGGCCGTCTCGCGGTCCTCGAACGAGGCCACGAGCGTCTCCGAATCCGCGAGCTGCGTGTCCTCCTGGTACACCAGCATCGCCGCGTCCATCCGCTCGGCCTGCAGCGCGCCGATCACCTCGTTCACGTCACGCGCGAGCTCCACCGCGTCCGCGGTGGCCCCGACCTCCCGGGCCTCGCTCGCCGACTCAACGAGCCGCAGGGCCACCATCCCGGCCAGCGTGAGCGCCGGGACGAGCAGCATGATCGTCAGCTTGGTCCGGATCTTGACGCCCGACCACATGCGGCGACGCTGCCGCCGCTCCTTGGCCGGCGGCGGGGGATCGGCTCGCTCTTCGTTCATCTCAGGGGGTTCCTTCGGCAGGCGCGAGGGTCACTCGACGCCCAAATAAGCTTTCACGACTCGAGGATCTTGCAGCAGTTCGGAAGCGGGGCCGCCGTGGGTGATCGCCCCGGTCTCCAGGACATGCCCGGTGTCGGCCGCGCGCAGCGCCCGGCGGGCGTTCTGCTCGACCAGCACCACGGTCACGCCCGAGGCGCGGATCGTCTCGATGACGGCGAAGACCTCGTCGCACATCTTCGGCGCCAACCCCATCGACGGCTCGTCAAGTAGCACGACCCGCGGCCTGGCGATCATCGCGCGTGCGATCGCCAGCATCTGCTGCTCGCCGCCCGACAGCGCGCTGGCGGGCAGGGCCCGCCGTTCGGCGAGGACGGGGAACAGCTCGTACATCTCGGATTCGGGCGCGGCCTGGCGGCGGCGCCGGTGCGCTCCGAGGCGCAGGTTCTCGGCGACGGTGAGCGTGCCTAGGATCTGGCGGCCTTCGGGGACGAGCACGAGCCCGGCCCCGACGCGGCGGTGCGCGGGCCAGCGCGTGATGTCCTTGCCTTCCAGGCGGATTCGGCCGGAGCCGGGCCGCACGAGGCCGGAGACGGCCGCGAGCACGGAGCTCTTGCCGGCGCCGTTCGCGCCCACGAGTGCGACCAGGCCCCCTTCGGGCACGGTGAAGGAGACGTCGCGCACGGCCTGTACGCGCCCGTACGAGACGTGGATCGATTCGACCGAGAGAATCGGCTCAGACATGTTCGTGCTCCCCGTCTTCGGCGTCTTCTTCGGTGCCCAGGTAGGCCTCCACGACTTGCGGGTCGGCGGCGACCTCGCGCGGTGGTCCGGCGGCGATCACGGTGCCGAAGTTGAGCACCGCGACGCGGGTGCAGGTGCTCAGGACCATCTTCACGTTGTGCTCGATGAACAGGACGGTTATGCCGTCTTCGGCCAAGCTCCGAATGAGGTCGGCGAGCTCTTCGGCTTCGACGTGGTTCATGCCCGCGGCGGGCTCGTCGAGGATGAGCAGGGTCGGGTGCGCCGCAAGGGCTCTGGCGATCTCGAGCCGCCGCTGGTCGCCGTACGAGAGCGCACCGGGTCGGACGTGCGCGCGGTCGGCGAGGCCGACGCGGCGCAGCTGCGCCCAGGCGAGGGCGAGCGCGCGGCGCTCGTCGCGGCGGGCCGAAGGCAGCCACAGGAGCCGGCGCAGAAAGGTCGACTTGCTCACGGCGTGCGTGCCCACGAGCACGTTGTCGAGCACGGTGAGGCGGTCGAAGAGCTTGGAGTGCTGGAAGGTGCGGCTCACGCCCGCCTGCGCGAAGCGGTGGGCCCCACCGGGAGTGCCGAGCTTGACGCCGAGCACTTCGCCCTCGCCAAAGGTCGGCGTCTCCAGGCCGCTGATCATGTTGACCAGCGTGGTCTTGCCCGCGCCGTTGGGCCCGATCACGCCGAGCACTTCGCCCGAGCGGATCTCCAGGTCGACCTCGCGCACGGCCTGGACCGCGCCGTAGGACTTCCCGAGCCCGCTCAACCGAGCGATCACGGTGTCCTTCTCCGGCAGCGAAGCGAGCCCCTCCAACGCAGCGTCATCGGGCTCGGGCTCGGCGGGCTTGCGCCGGAACCGAGCGAACAACGTCGACAGGCCACCGGGCAGGAAGAGGATCACGGCCAGCAGCAGCAGGCCGGTGACGAGCGGATGCACCCACCCGGCTTCGAGGCCGACCGCCGACTGTATCTCGGGCACGGCCGTCAGGAAGCCCGCGCCGAGCACGGGACCGAAGAACACCAGGTAGCCGCCGAGCACGGCGGTGACGAGGCCGTCCACGGTGAGCCCGAAGTCGAACGTGGCGGGGGTGATGCGCCCGAAGAAGTAGGCGAACATGACCCCGTAGACCCCGGCGATCGCGCCGGAGGCGATGAACGAGGCCATGCGGGTGCGGATCACGTTCACGCCCATGGAACTCGCGGCCAGCTCGTCCTCGCGCACGGCCGCGAAGGCGCGCCCGGTGCGCGACGGTCCGAGCCGCCAGAACAGGTAGGCCAGGATCGCCACGACGATCCAAGCGAAGTCGAAGGTGACCCATTTCTCGACGCGCACGCCGAGCGCGCCGTTCGTCCACTCGGCGTTGGTCATGAAGACCCGCACCATCTCGCCGAACGCGATCGTCGCGATGGCGAGGAAGACCCCGCGCAGCCGCAGTACCGGCAGGCCGACCACGAACGCGGCCGCGGCGCCGACGAGCGCCCCCACCGGCAGCCCCACGATCACCGGTGAGAGCGACCCGAAGAGCGGCTCGGTCGGCACCACAAGGGTGGAGACGTAAGCGGCGAGCGAGGCGAAGCCCGCCTGGCCGAGGCTGAGCTGCCCGGCCATGAGCACCACATGGAACGAGTAGGCCAGGATCGCTCCGAGCGCGATGGTGGTGATGAGGGTGTCGTATCCGTCGATCATCTCAGACCTCCCTGACCTTGACGTGGCCGAAGAGGCCCCTCGGGCGCAGTACCAGCACCGCGAACAGCAGCGCGAAGGCGACCAGGCCCTTCCAGGTGGAGTCGAAGTAGTGGATGGTGAGGGCTTCGGCGAGCCCGAGGATCACTCCGGCCGCCATGGCGCCCCAGAGGGATCCGAGGCCGCCGAGGATGATCACGGCGAAGCCGATGAGCTCGATCGAAGCGCCGAGTGAGCGGTCGGCCTGGCCGAGGTTGAGCGCGAGCAGCGCCCCGGCGACGGTGCCGAGCGCCGATGAGAGCGCGTACGTCCCGGCGGTCACACGGCCGACGTTCACGCCGACCACCGCTGCGGCCGTGGGGTTTTCCGCCACGGCCCGCATGGCCCGGCCGAGCGAGGTCGCCGAGACGAGCCAGGCGAGGCCGAGCATGAGCACCAGGGCGAGGCCGAGGGTCACCAGTTGGGTCAGGGTCACGCGGATCCCGCCGAACTCGAACAGCTGGTTGGGGAAGTACTCGCGCGGGAAGCTCTTCGGTTCAGTGCCGTAGCGCGCCTGTAGGAGCGCGATGACGACGCCGCCGAGGGCGACCGAGGAGATCAGCCCCGCGAAGTGCTCGTCGTCCCGGCCGCGCAGGGGTCGGAACGCGATGCGTTCCACCAGGATTCCGGCGAGCGCCCCGAACCCGGCCACGACCGGGAAGAGGATCCACAGCGGGATGTCGGTCCGCGTCGCCACTTCGATGCCGACGAACGCGCCGGCGGTGAAGATCGCGGGGTGGGCGAGGTTCAGGTGCCGGAGGATTCCGAACACGAGCGTGAACCCGATCGCGAAGAGCGCGTAGATCGAACCGGCGAACACGCCGTTCGCCAACTGTTGCAGCATCTCTGGTTTCCCTGTACGGAGGTTGGGCGAAAGATTGTCCGGGGCGGC
>DATABR010000187.1:0-1662 GCA_036259435.1 Glycomyces sp. | reverse complement strand
GCCCCGCCCCATTGTTCGCTTTCGTTACTTGGCCAGCAAACCGCGCAGGACGTACTGGAGGATGCCGCCGTTGCGGTAGTACTCGGCTTCGCCCGGGGTGTCCAGGCGGACCACGGCCTCGAAGGTCGTCTCGGCGCCCTCCGGGCTCACGGCGGTCACGGTGACCGTGGCCGGGATGGTCTCGTTGATCGCGGTGACGCCCGTGATCGAGACGGTCTCCTCGCCGGTCAGGCGGAGGCTCCGGTGCGACTCGCCCTCGGGGAACTGGAGCGGCAGCACGCCCATGCCGATGAGGTTCGAGCGGTGGATGCGCTCGTACGACTCGGCGATGACGGCCTTGACGCCCAGCAGGCGCGTGCCCTTGGCCGCCCAGTCGCGGCTCGAGCCGGTGCCGTACTCCTTGCCCGCGAAGACCACCAGCGGGGTGCCCTCGGAGGCGTAGTTCTGGCAGGCGTCGTAGATGGTCGACACCGGGCCGCCCGGCTGCGTGAAGTCTCGGGTCCAGCCGCCCTCGGTGCCCGGCGCGAGCTGGTTGCGCAGGCGGATGTTCGCGAAGGTGCCGCGGACCATGACCTCGTGGTTGCCTCGGCGCGAGCCGTAGGAGTTGAAGTCGGCCGGGGACACGCCCTCGCCCTTGAGGTACTCGCCCGCGGGAGAGTCGGCCTTGATCGAGCCGGCGGGGGAGATGTGGTCGGTCGTGACCGAGTCGCCCAGCTTCGCCATGACGCGCGCGCCCGTGATGTCCTCGATCGCGGCCGGGCTCGCCGGCATCCCGTCGAAGTAGGGGGCCTTGCGCACGTAGGTCGAGGCGTCGTCCCACTCGAAGGTGTTGCCGGTCGGGATCGGCAGCGACTGCCAGGTCTCGTCGCCGTCGAAGACGGAGGCGTACTCCTTGAGGAACATGTCGCGGCCGATGTTGCCGTCCACGACCTCGCGGATGTCCTCGGCGGTCGGCCAGATGTCGCGCAGGTAGACGTCCTGGCCGTTCTTGTTCTGGCCGATGGGGTCGGCGGTGAGGTTCACGTCCATCGATCCGGCGAGGGCGTACGCGACGACCAGCGGCGGCGACGCCAGGTAGTTCATCTTGACGTCGGGGTTGATGCGGCCCTCGAAGTTGCGGTTGCCCGACAGGACCGCCGCCACGGCGAGGTCGCCGGCCTGGACCGCCGCCGAGGTCTCCTCGGGGAGCGGGCCGGAGTTGCCGATGCAGGTGGTGCAGCCGTAGCCGACCAGGTTGAACCCGAGCTTGTCGAGGTACGGCGAGAGCCCGGCGCGCGTGAGGTAGCCGGTGACGACCTGCGAGCCCGGCGCGAGGGAGGTTTTCACCCACGGCTTGGTGAGCAGGCCGGCCTCGACGGCGTTCTTGGCGAGGAGCCCGGCGCCGACCATGACGTACGGGTTGGAGGTGTTGGTGCACGAGGTGATCGCGGCGATCACGACGGCGCCGTGGTCGAGCTCGAACTCGCCGTTCTCGGCCTTGACCGTCTGCGGGTTGTGCGGGCGGTCCCCGTTGGGCGACTGGGCCGGGGCGTCCGAGCCCGGGAAGGACTCCAGACCGGACTCGTCGGTGACGTAGTTCGCCACGTCGCGGCGCCACTGGTGGGCGGCGTTGTCGAGCTGGATGCGGTCCTGCGGGCGCTTGGGCCCGGCGATCGAGGGCAC
>DATABR010000186.1:0-2381 GCA_036259435.1 Glycomyces sp. | reverse complement strand
GGCCTTTCGGACCGCGGCCTTGCGGCACGGGGCCCGTTCCAGTCGGGCCGCCCGTCCTCCCGCGCGCCGAACGGGGGATGCATTCACTATGGGCTACCGGCACTTCGCCCTAAGGAAGCGACATATCAGCCGTTCGGACAGTTATCGCTGGCTCTTCGTTCAGGGGTATACAGAATCGTGGCCGTGTTGCGTAACGTTATGCGTCAAAGGTCCCATGACTCGGTTCCCCCAGGCCCGAGCACAGCGACCGAGGTTCGGTACGTCCCCCCGCGCTGACCCGCGCACCGACCTGCAACAGGGTCGACACTAGGCTCATTTATGGCTTGCAAGCTGCGCCGACTGAGCACTTGCTCGGCTCGCAGGCGTCCCCGAGAAGGAGGCTGTATCCAGTGGACACCATCTCGTCCTTCGGTGCTCCAACCGGTCCGCACATCGCCCCGACCACCCACCTCTCCCCGCCGGGCCCGCGCGCCGAAGCCGACCCCGAGGCACTCCTTCAGGGCATCGAGCGGCTGACGGGCTTCCGCGAGATCGACCGAGGCGCCTACTCCGTCGTATACAGCGCCAGCCGCTTCGACGACGGCGCCGAAGTGGCCGTCAAGATTGAGGCCCGGCCGCTCACCGACGACGCCGCCCGCGAGCGCTTCCGCCGCGAGGTCCAGACCGCCGGCCGCCTCTCCGACCACCCGTGCGTGGTCAAGATGCTCTCCGCCGGCCTCACCCACCAGGCGAACCCCTACGTCGTCATGGAGCGCTGCCGCGGGTCCGTGGCCGAGCTCCTCGACCGCCACACCACGATCCCACCGCACCGGACCATCGAGATCGGCATTCGCATCGCGGACGCCCTCGCAGCCGCCCACGAGGCCGGCATCGTCCACCGCGACGTCAAGCCCGCGAACCTCCTCGTCGACCACCACGGCCACGCCGTGCTCGCCGACTTCGGGCTCTCGAGCCTCATCGCCGCGCCCCGGCCCGGCGAGCCCGTCTCGACCATGGCGACGCCCGCGTACGCGCCGCTGGAGGTCTTCCAGATGCGCGAGGTCGGCCCGAGCGCCGACGTCTACTCGCTCGCGGCCACGCTCTACACGATGCTCAGCGGCACTCCACCGCGATTCCCCACGGACGGGGCCCTCGACATCAATGAGGTCGCCGCCCTGTTCGACCAGCCGATCCCGGCGATTCCCGGTATATCGCCACTCCTGCTCGAGATGCTCCGCACCGCGCTCATCAACAACCCCGACGGGCGCCCGACCGCGGTCGAGTTCCGCGAGTTCCTCGCGAGCATCCCCGAGGCCTCCACCGGCTTCATCTCGCGCGTAACGGACGAACCGCCCGTTTCGCCTGCGCCCCAAGGCGTCGGCGTGTACGGGGCCTACTCCTCGCCGCCGAGCGAGGAGGCCCGCGCGGGCATGCCGGCGCAGTTCCCGCCCGGGTACGCCGAGCTCGACCCGAGCTCCTTCCCCGACGCGCCCTCGACGCTGCGCCTCGCCCCGAGCAAGCGCCGCGGCCTGGGCCGCGTCCCTGAACCGGCACCCGCACCGACCGAAGCGTTCACGGCCACCGGCGCCCCCGACCTGACTTCGCGCCTTCCGAACCCGCCCATGAGCCCACCGATCAGCCCCGCCGTCAATCCGGCGGCCCCCGAGGACGAGGACAAGTGGAAGTCCTTCGCCTCCGGCGGCTCCCACAGCGACCACGACGCGCGCCTCCCGGTGCCCGTGCCGCGCAACGAGTCCGGACTGACTCGACGGGAGCGCCGCCTCAAGGAGGGCGACACCGGCTCCAGCATCGGCCGCCTCATCGGCATGGGCCTGGCGGGCCTGCTGGTCCTCGGCGCCCTCATCGTGGGCGGCGTGTGGCTCTTCGGCGGCGAAGAGCAATCCGACCTCGCCGAACAGTCCATCGCGGACGAGTACGTGAAGAAATGCACGCTCGACGTCGACGGCGTCGGCTGCGTGACCGAACCGACCTGCTTCGACGCCGAGTTCACCTCCGTGAGCTGCGAGGGCGCCCACCAGTGGGAGGCCTACGCGACCGGGCAGCTCCCTGAAGGCGTCACCGACGCCGAAGGGGCCCGCGCGGACGCGACGGTCGCGAACGCCTGCGTGGACGGCCAACGCGACGACGGCCCGCTCTCGCAGCTCGTCGGCGCCGACAAGATCGACTGGGTCACGGACGTGCACGTCGTCCCGGGCGACGGCTCGTTCCAGTGCGTGGCCGGACTCCAGAGCGAAGCTGAAGCGACGGGCGCGACCTTCGCCCGGGCGGGATAACCGACCGGTTCCACCGCGGGCGCAGAGCGAAGCGCCGGCGGCGCAGGACCTTCGAGGCCGCAGACCGAGAAAAAGCCCGGCACCGGGAGGTGCCGGGCTTTTCGCTGC
>DATABR010000185.1:0-12668 GCA_036259435.1 Glycomyces sp. | reverse complement strand
CAGCACGTGTCCGATGAGCGTGCGGGCCTTCGCGGCGACCTCTTCGGCGCGATAGCCGGTTCTGCGCGTGAGCCACAGGGGATAGGCGACGTCCAGCACGTTGCAGGCGTTGAGGCGGTCAGGCGCGAACCGGGTCGTGTCGTCCAGATGTCGCAGGACCGTGTCGATGACCCGTTCGGGGTACGGCACCGGGAGGCCGAACTGGCCGAAGGTGCCGCGCACCGCCCGGTACCAGCCGTTGACCGCGAGCAGGAGGTCGGCATGGTCGACCCGGCCCCACATGCCCGTGCCCGGGTCGACACGGGTGAGCATCCAGCCGAACAGGGCCTCCTCAGCTCCAGTCGGATTGCCATGGCCGCCAAGGCGGTTCCAGGCCATGGCCGTGCCGAGCGCGTCGGTCTCCGAACCGGCGTTCCACGGGTCGCGCTGCCAGGGAAGCGCGTCGAGCCACGCGGCCACCACCGCGGTCGAGTCGGCCGGGCGCAGGGTGACCGGATGCGGGAACGCGCTGCCGAGCAGGTCGAGCGCGTAACCCACGCTCAGCACGTGATAGGCGGCCTCCCCGTCGTCCAGATCCCTTCCGCGCGGCCGGTAGTCGCCGTGCTCGTCGAGCTGGCCCACGAGTCCGGACACCGGCTCCTGCCACGAGCGGAGCCGGGCGATCTGGTCATCGGCGGGCACTTGCACGGGCGCGGTCCCGAGGAGCAGGTCGGCGATCTCGATGGCGTCGCACTGCGCGCGCACGGTCGGAGCCGCACCCGGCCGGTCGATGAACATGCCGCTTTCGGGGTGCCAGCACCGATCCAGCAGCGCCGCGGCCTCAGCGCGGGCGCGATCGGCGAACGCGGTGACCCTGTCGCCGAGGCCGCCCGCGGTCTTGTGGGCTTCGGGCTTGCGCCACTTCAGGACGCGGGCCGGGTTGCCGCCGACGATCGCGCCCTCGGGCACGTCCTTGGTGACCACCGCTCCAGCAGCCAGCACCGACTTGCTCCCTACGCGCACGCCGTCGAGCACCACCACATGCGAACCGATCCACACGTCGTCGCCGATCGTCACACCCTGGGCCGTCAGGCCCTGGCTCACGAAGGGCGCGTCGTAATCGCTGATGACGTGATTGAACGCGATGATCGAGGTATGCGCGCCGATCCGGACGCCGCTGCCGATCGTGATCTCCCCGCGAACGACCGTGTACGGATTGATCGAGCAGTCCGCGCCCAGCGTGACGTCGCCGCTGAGATAGGCCCCGGCCGCCACATAGCTGCGGTCGCCTAGTCGCAGGGCGTCGTTCTGGATCGCCGCCCGCGGCGACACGAAGCAGTCGCCCCCGAAACCGTAGCCACGCTCCGACGCGAGCCGTTCCTGCAGCAGCCGTTGGGCTTTGCGCTCGGCCTCCGGCGCCTGGGACCAGAAGGTCCAGGGCGAGAAGTCGAAGTGGTTCTCGTCGTAGGGCAGGGGCGCTGCGATCGGATCGACAGGCATGGAACCTCCATGTCGGGGTGAACGAGGCCTCGCCATCGTAGGCGAACCGTCGAGAAAACGCTATCTGGACGCGGCCGCTGAGCGTTGCGGGCATCTTCTTGAAGATCGCTCTACAATCTGTGTAGATTGATCTCCAACACTCATCGAGGAGGTTCCAGTGCCAGCGTCGCGCACCCCGGCCGGATCGGTCACCATCCAGGACGTCGCGCGCGAGGCGGGCGTGTCGCGCGCAGCGGTCTCCAAGGTCATTCGGAACGCATACGGGGTCAGCCCGGCGATGCGCGAGCGGGTCACGGCCGCGATCGAGCAGCTGGGCTACCGCCCGAGCGTCTCGGCCCGCGGTATGCGCGGGGCGACCTTCACGCTCGGGATCGAGATCCCCGACCTGGCGAACCCGTTCTTCCCGCGCCTGCTCACCGGGGCGACGACGGCGCTGTCCGGCTCGCCCTACCAGCTCATCATCGCCCCGGCCGATCCAGCGCACAGCGAGGGCCACCGCGCCATCCAGGCACTCGTGGATCGCAAAGTGGACGGCGTCATCGCGGTCTCGCCCCTGGTGGAGCCCGCCTGGCTCGAGACCCTCGCCGCCACCGTGCCGGTGGTGATGCTGGGGCGGCACGACCGCTCCACCGGTTACGACACGGTCGTGAACGACGACGAAGCCGGGACCGGCCAGGTGATGCGCCACCTCATCGAGCTCGGCCACCGCGACATCGCCCATCTCACCTACGAGGAGGAGAAGACCGTTCCCGGTTCCGTTGTGCCGCAGGCCATCCGCCTCGAGACGTACCGCAAGGTCATGAAGGAGGCGGGGCTCGCGAGCCATATCCAGGTCGTGCGCACCCCGATGAGCGAGGCCGCCGTCCACCGCGCCGCGCTGCAACTGCTGAGCGGCCTCGAGCGGCCGACGGCGATTTTCGCCTGCCACGACGAAACGGCCCTGGGCGTCCAGCGCGCCGTCGCGGACGCGGGACTGACCTCTGCGGACGTGTCCGTGGCTGGATACGACGACATCGAGATCGCCCGGCATCCCGGTGTCTCGCTCACCACGGTGAATCAGGACGGCGAGCGGATGGGCCGCCTCGCGGTCGAGTTGCTGCTCGACCGCATCAAGGGGCGCACCGAGCCGCGGCACGAGATCGTGCGGCCCGACCTCGTGGTCCGCGGTAGCACCCGCCCGCCGCGCCCCCGCGGCTCCAGCACCCGCCTGCGCGCGCTCGGCGAGGGCTGAATTTCGGCGAGCACTGACTCCCTTCCTCGGCACACCTGGAGGATCGACGACCTGCGTCCGACAGTGCCGCAGCCCGGGCCGAATCGGCCCGGCCCAAACCTCGCCCGAGCCGAATTCGATGATCGGAAACTCACCGAGTACGCCCTGAATCCCGAGCACCCGGTCGGCGGCAACAAGGCGCGCGTCATCAAGTCTCGGACTGGGCTTGGGTTCAACGACGCCGCTGAGGTCAACGTCAGATACTGGAGAGAGCCCCGGCCGCAGAGCCGATCATGGGCGACACCGACGACATGGAACCCGCTGGAAAGCGGATGTGGAGCTGACGGATGGCGACTTGGGCTGGGTGCGGGAAACCACTCCGGATTCCTCCTGCTTCAACCCGCCCCTGCCGAACCCGGTTCCGTCGGGTCGGCGAGAGGACTTCGCGGCTGCCCGCGCGGCACGCCGCGAAGTGCACTGGATGCACTAGGGTGGGAATCGGTGTGCCGGGAAGTCTGGTCGGCGGAGTTGTTTCTGCGTCCTGATCGGAGCCCCATGCGGAGCCTGTACAAATCGGAGTCCGGCCGGCGGATCATCGCCCACTGGTGCCGTGCTCGCCTCGACACCTGGGCCGAGCCGCATCGCCGCGAGTCCATGACGGTCGGCGGTGCGAGCGCCCATCTGACGTTCGTCGGCGAGGGCCGCCCCGAAGTGGTCTTCGTGCCCGGCACGAACTTCAACGCCGCCACCTGCCTCGCCGTCGCGGGTGCTCTCGGCAGACGCTGGCCCACGGTCGTGCTCGACACGCCCGGGCAGCCCGGCCTCGCCAGCGGCGAGCGGCCTCGATCGCCGCTGCGGTCCTGGTACGGCGGCATCCTCGCGGGGGTACTCGACGTGATCGATGCGCGCGACGCGGTCGTCGTCGGCAACTCGCTGGGCGCGGCCATCGCGCTCTCGTGCACTTCGGACCGGATCGCGGGCCGCGTGCTCTACTCGCCCGGGGGCATCGCGCCGCTGCAGACCGACCCGGTCCTTTTGCGACGATCCACGTCCTGGCTCCTCAATCCCTCGCACGAGCGGTCCCGCAGGCTGCTGGAGCTGTTCGTCGCGCCCGGCACCGAACCGCCCGAAGCGGTCGTGACCTGGATGGACCTGGTGGCCCGCTTCTGCCGCTCGACGCTCGCACCGGCCCCACTGGCGGAAGCCGAACTCGAACGCTGGAAGGGAACGCCGCTCGTCGTCGCCACCGGCGAGCACGACCGCTTCCTGCCGCCCGACCGCCTCGGCCCCGCAGCGAAGGAAAAGCTCGGCTGCGACCTGCGTGTCCTGCCCGGCGTCGGCCACCTCGCATCCGAGGAGCGCCCCGAGGACGCCGTCGCGCTCGTCGAGGACGTGCTGGCGCAGCAGTCCGGCGCGTTAGCCCACGTTCGGAATGCAGTCGGGGTGCTCTTTGACCAGCCACGCGGCGATGTGCTCGCGCATCTCACAGCGGAGGTCCCACTGGTCGCCGGGGCTCTTGGCCGAGATCAGGATCCGCACCCGCAAGAGCCCGCCGGTCGCGTCCAGGACGGCCACGCTGCCCTTGCGCCCGTCCCACAGAGGATGGTCGGCCAGGAACCGGGTCACCTCGAAACGGACCTCGTCCACCGGCAGGGACAGGGTCGCGTCGAACTGCACCGTGCCGAGCACCTCGGGGGTGTCGCGGGTCCAGTTGACGTAGGTGTTCTGCATGAAGTACGAGGTGGGTAGCACCATCCGCCGATCGTCCCAGATCCGCACCACCAGGTAGGTCAGGGTGATCTCCTCGATGGTGCCGAGCTCGTTCTCGATCACCACCACGTCGTCGAGCCGCACCGCGTCGCCGAAGGCGAGCGTCATGCCCGCGAACAGGTTCTGCAGCATGGTCTGGGCGGCGAGCCCCGCGATGATGCCCGCGACCCCGGCCGCGCCGAGCATCGAGACGCCGACCTCGCGCAGCGCCGGGATGTTGAACAGCACCAGTCCGATCGCGACGGTCCAGACGATGACCGAGGCCAGCCGGTAGAGGATCACCGCCTGCGTGCGGCGGCGGCGCCCCTCCACGTCGTTCTGCTCCAGGCCGTCCCAGCGCCGGTGGATCGGATCCTTCGCGACCGCGAGTAGGTTCGAGAGCAGCCACGCGCCCGAGGCGGCGGTCCCGAACAGGAGCGACTGCGACAGCACCTCGTTCCACTCCCCGCCCCAGCCCGGCTTGTCATGCTGGGCCGAGAGGAGGATCTGGAGGCCGCCGGTGACGGCCATGAGCTGGGCGGGGCGCAGGGCCTTGCCGATGAGGCGTGAGGCGTTGGCGGAGCGGTGGCGCAGCATCAGGCGCGTGGTAAGGAGTTTTGCGGCGCTGACGGCCAGCGCGCATCCGATCGCGACGATCGTGATGATCACCCAGGGGGCGAGGAGGGGCATACGCCGAGTTTATCGCCGATCGTCAATGCGGCATGGTCGTCAAGGGGCACAGGGCGAAGGCGGCCAAGGTATCGGCACCGCACCGAATCCGCCTCGCGTCGTCCGTGGCCCCGGCTTAGGGTGGACGGCACCGTCGAAGGGAGCAGCCGTCGCCCGCTAGGTTCATCCTCGATTGCGACACGGGTTCCGATGACGCGATCGCGATCTTCGCGGCCGCCGCGCACCCCGGGCTTCGGTGATCGGCACCTATTTCTCGACCTACGGCGCCTACGCCGCGAGTAAGGGAGCCGTCGAGGCGATGACCATGGTCCTCGCGAGGGAGATGCGCGGTCGGGACGTCACCGTCAACACGGTCGCGCCGGGCCCCACGGCGACCGACATGTTCCTCGACGGCAAGACCGAGGAGCAGGTCGACCAGCTCGCCGGAGCCAACCCGCTCGAGCGCCTCGGAGAACCGCGCGACATCGCCGAGGTCACCGCATTCCTGGCTTCGCCGCAGGGCCACCTGGGTCAACGGCCAGACCGTGCGCGCCAACGGGGGCATGGTCTGACACAACACGAAAGGGGCCGGTGCGGCGAATCGGCGCACCGGCCTTTTTGCTCGCTTTCAAGCAGCCTTGACCAGCGCCGACTTCCGCGAGCGGACCGTCGCGCCGGTCACGATGACCGCGGCCAGACTGATCGCCGCGGCGGCGATGAACGCCGCGGAGAACCCATCGGTGAGCGCGGCGGGGTCGCCGAGTTCGTCGGCCCCGAACGGGACCGCGATCGCGGTGACGACGGCGAGGCCGAGCGCCGAGCCGATCTGGTAGCTCGTGTTCACGATCCCCGAGGCCAGACCGCCCTGCTCGGGGCGGGCGCTGGAGATCGCCATCTGGAGCGAGGGGATGAACGCCAGCGACATGCCGAGCGCGGCCACGAGGGACGCGGGGAGCACGTCGGCCGCGTACGTCCCGTCAGGACGGACGAGGGCGAGCCAGCCCAGACCCGCGGCGAGCAGCACCAAGCCGGTGACGATCATCGCCTTGGGGCCGAACCGGGCCGTCAGGCGCGGGGCCACGACCACCATGCCGACCATGATGAGCGCGGTCATCGGCAGCAGCGCCGCCCCGGACGGGAACGCCGAGTACCCGAGCACCTGCTGCAGGTACAGGTTCAAGAAGAACCACATGGGGATCCACGCCGCGCCGAGCAGCGCCTGCGCGAGGTTGGCAGCCCCGAGGTTCGGGGCCCGGAAGATCGCCAGCGGCACCAGCGGCTCGCGGCGCTTGGCCTGCACCGCAAGGAACGCGGCGAGCAGGACCGCGGCGCCGACGAGGACGCCCCAGGTCTCGGCCGAGGCCCAGCCGACCTCGGGGGCCCGCACGACCGCGTACACCGCGCCGCCCAGGCCGAAGGTCGCGAGGATCGCGCCGAGCACGTCGATCGAGCCGCGGCTGCCCGCGCCGCCCGGCAGCAGCGCTGGAGCCGCCGCCACCGCGACCACGGCGATCGGGATGTTGAAGTAGAAGACCCAAGGCCACGAGGCGTATTCGGTGAAGACGCCGCCGAGGAAGACTCCGGCGGTGCCGCCCGCGGGGGCCGCCGCGCCGTAGACCGCGAAGGCTTTCATGAGCTCCTTCGGGTTGGCGCCGAACAGCATCATGAGCAGGGTCAAGGCCGCAGGCGCAATGAGTGCCGCGCCGATGCCCTGGACCGCGCGTCCGGCGAGTTCGGTCGCCACATTCCCCGCGAGTCCCGCCAGGAGGGACCCGGCGCCGAGGACGATCCAGCCGAGGCTGAAGACGCGCCGTGCGCCGAGCAGGTCCGACAGTCGCCCGCCGAGTAGCAGCAGGCCGCCGAAGACGACGACGTAGGCGTTGAAGACCCAGGAGAGGTTTTCTTGCGTGAAGCCGAGGTCGGCCTGCATCTTCGGCAGGGCGACGCCGATGATCGAAGTGTCCATGATGACCATGAACTGGGCCAGGGCGATGAGCGCGAGCGCGACCCAGCGCCTGGAGGCCGGTGGCGTCGATGTCCGTGACATGTCACTTGCTCCTATACCGGTGGGGGGTATAGCGCGATCGCGCTGACCCCTTGGGGCGAACCGCTCCAGGCTGGAGCGGTGGCGGCCCGAAGGTCGCCCGCTATTTCTAACATACCCCCCAGGGGTATCTCAAGCCGCGATTGCACGTGATGCCGAACACACCGGTGCCGCCGCCCTGGCCCGCACCCTCGCAATGTGTGAGCGACGAGCGCCACTGCGCGGTACAAGCCGTGTCGGGTCGCGGAGCGCGGTGATGGCAACATGGGCTTGTGATCGCCCGCCCGTCGTCCTCGACCGCCGTCCTGTCGGCACACAGCGCCGTCGCCTCGCCGGTCGAGACCGAGCGTTCGCAGGCGACAGCGACCCCGTCTGTAGTCGCCGACCCCGACATTCCGTGGATCACTTTGGTGCACAACGACCCAGTGAACTTGATGTCCTATGTAGCCTATGTATTCCAGTCGTATTTCGGCTACTCCGAAGCGAAGGCGAACCAGCTCATGCTCGACGTGCACCACAAGGGCCGCGCGGTCGTCTCCAGCGGCTCCCGCGAAGAGATGGAACGCGACGTGCAGGCCATGCACGGCTACGGCCTCTGGGCCACCCTCCGGCAGGACCGCTGATGACCGACTACTTCGAGCCGCTGCCCGGCGGCGGCGCGATCGCGGTCTTCGACGAGTTCGAGGCCGCCCTCCTCCGCGCCTACGCCGAGCAGATGCTGGAGCTCCTCGGCACCCGCGACGAGCCCGACGCCCCAGCGGACGACCTGCTCGCCTCGGCCTTCCACTCCGGTCCCACCGAACCGCCCGAAGACCCCGCGCTGGCCCGCCTCTTCCCTGACGCCTACACCGACCTCGGCCCTGACGGGGATGCAACCGCCGCCTCGGCCGAGTTCCGCCGCTACACCGAGAACGACCTGCGCGCCCGCAAGCGCGACGACGCCCGCGCGGTGATCCGGTCGCTCGACGCGCTCGGCCCGGGGGAGCAGCGCGCAGTGCTCCACCTCAAGCCCGACGAGTGCCGGCAGTGGCTCGGCGCCCTCAACGACCTGCGGCTCATCATCGCCTCCCGGCTGGAGATCACCGTCGACGAGGATTTCGAGGTGCTGCTCGAATTGCCCGAGACCGATCCGCGCAGCCCGCTGGCGATGACCTACGGCTGGCTGACCGCCTTGCAGGACAGCCTGGTCGAGTCGATGATGCACTGAGGACGACGAAAGGGGCGAGCCGGAAACCGGCCCGCCCCTTCTCATTCGATCACTCGTCGGGCACGAAGTCGGCGGCCATGCCGATGATCTGGACCGCCGCCTGGCCCCACTGGGCGATCTCGTTGGTCGCGATCGGGTACCACGTAGTCGGGTTGAGCGTCTCGTCCACCTCCTCGGACTCCCGGTTCGCGTCGGGGCGGATCTCCCAGGACTTGATCGGGTTCCTGAAGCGGTGCCAGGCGTGCTCGGCCTGCGATTCGTCCCCTGTGCGCTTGTAGACGAACGCGTTGGCGCGGGCGTAGGCGTACAGGAACAGGTCGGCGAACCTGCCGCCGTACTCCTCCTCCTGCTCTTCTCTCGTGGCGGTGTAGAAGCGGGAATATCTGAGCCAGTCCTCCTCGAACGCGGGCATGTCGACCTGCTGGATCAGCTCCGCGCAGATCTCGATGCGGCCGAACGCGTTGCTGAGGTTGCTGCGCGAGACCACCGGCCTGGTTTCGATCGCGTACCTGCCGGTGTCCATGTCGTACAGCGCCCCGCCCTGGGCGAAGCCATTGGGCTGAGCGGCGATCGTCTCCATGGTGCCCAGGACCTTGTCGCGGCAGAATTCCCAGTCGGGTCCGCGCCGCTCCCACTCGGCCAACCACGCCGCCACCAGGCCCGACCAGTCGGTGCCGAAGCCGATGCTGAGCGCGTTCCGGTCCGGTACGTATTCGTCCTCGGGGTCGCGAATCTTCCTGATCGGGTCGAGCACCAGGAAGGTCTCCTCGCTGCTCGAGAGTGCGTGCAGCAGGTCCCCGGTCCGCTCATCCGCGGTCAGGTAGTAGTAGTACCGCCGGTAGTTCGCGTTGGAGATGCGGACCTGCTTGGCCGAGTCGCCCCAGTGTTGGACGCCGTGGCGGGTGCCGAGGCCGGCCCATTCGCCGAGGTGGTAGACGTTCACCTCGCTGGTCTTGCGGGTCATGGCCTCGGCGAAGCGGAAGACGTCAGCCCGGTTGTTGTGGAGGTAGGCCTGCCACAGCCACATGTCCGGCGAAATCTCGGAATTGTCCCAGGCGTAGCCGCCGACGTCGTAGCGCCAGGCCTTACGGTCGCCGTCCTGGGAGTGCATGACATCGCCGTAGTCCCAGAATCCGTACCAGTGCCTTTCGTCCTGTTGCGCACGGTAGTAGTCGAAGAAGAAGTCGAGCGAGTCCTCGACCTCGGCCAAGACCGGGTGCGAGCGGTCGACCGGGCCGAAGAGCCCGCCGAAGGCCCCGGCGGCGGCCATGTGCTCGGTCGGCGCGATCACCTGCGGTTGCGCTCGGACGACGTCGGCCATGCGCCCCAAACGCTCCCGCGTCGGCGTGGATTCGGTGACCCAGAACTGGAGCTCGGTGGTGCGGGCGACGCCGTACGGTGTGCCGAAGCCGGGCTCGTAGTCCTCGTAGGTCGCCTCGAGCGCGTCGAGCTGCTTCGCGTAGGTGTCCTGTCCGAGGCCGTCGTGGTAGAACCGCGTGTCCATCGGCTGGGCTTCGGGCGACCACATCCAGACGGTCACGGTGGCCTCGTCTTCGTGGGCGTCGCGGATGTCGAGCCCGGTCGGATGGCGCTGCCAGAAGTCCTTCATGCCGAAGCCGAAACCGCCCGACGGCCCGCCGAGGTAGGCGAATCCGGAGGCGCGGCGGCCCTGATCGGCGGGCACCCAGGCGTGTCCCGCCTTGGTGCGCTTGCGGATCGCGTAGCCCTCGCTGGTGAGCTGGGAGAGCGAGTAGTCGCCCCAGGCGGGGATCCAGTGCAGGCGGGTCGTCACCCGCTGGTCCCACGTGGCGGGGTCGGGTAGCGGCTCGCCCGCGACCTGCGCGGCGCGTACGGCCGCGCCGGGATCGCGGCGCAGGCCGGTGATGCCCTTGACGGCCTCGGTGAGCTGGCCGTGGCCCTCGCCCACGAAGCGCACGTGCCGGTCGTAGAGCTCGTCGGTGAGTGCGACCTTGAAGCGCACGCCGAGCCCGGCGATGAAGGCGTCGTGGCCGTCGGAGTCGTAGACGAAGTTGTGCACCATGCGGAAGGACTCGCCGCCCGCGTAGAAGTAGAGGCGGACGGTGAACGGCAGCCAGGAGCGGCCGCGGCCGCCGGTCTTGCGGTGGTGGCCGGTGACGCGGACGACCGCGCGCACGGGGCCGTCCTGCTCCACGGTCACTTCATCGATGTCGCTGGTGTAGCGGTCGCGGGTGACTTTGCCGGACTCGGGGTCGGGGGCCTCGTCCTGGGTGATGTTCACCAAGTGGCCGTTCTTGACGATGGTGCGGTCGCCGCGCTTGATGTGCTTGATCAGGTCAGTGCCGCTCTTATTGATGCGGGCGGTGATGACGCCGGTCTTGACGTCGATGTGCCTCTTGGTGTCCGAGACGGTGACCGCGAACGCTGGGGCGGTCGGTGCTCCGGCGCTGAGGGTGAAGTGCTCGGCGGTGGCGGCGGGCCCGACGGCGTGGCCGGTCCACTTGAGAGAGCCGTCCGGCCAGTACGCGAGGGGCCAGGACTGTACGGGCACGGTGACGCCGCCGTCGGCAGTGAGCTGGAACTGCTGGTCCTCGGGGAACCGGCCGGGTCCCCAGGGGACGCCCCAGGTCGATCCGGGGGATTCGGCCGGGGCGCCTTCGAGCCAGCTCAATCTCACTGAGTCGGGCCCGGCGTCTGCCGTCGCATCGCCTTGGGCGTGAGCGGGGGAGCCGCCTGCGAACGCCGCTGCGGCGGCGACCCCGGCAGTGGTGGCGAGGACGCCCCGGCGGCTCACGCCACCAGGCAGTGCCTCCGCAGTCGGTGCTTGTAGTTCGGGTGAAGGGCTGGACAAGGTTCCTCCAAGGGGTTGGGGGGCTTCGCTATTAAAGCGTTTTAACTTCGAGGGTTCCAATATAGTCATGCGTCGATGTATAGTCAACCGCCAAGGGGAGACCTGAGGTCGGACCGCTTGTCAGAGGGCCAGGACCGGCGTGACAGTGCTCCCGGTCCAACCGGCATACTTGGAGCGATTATGAAAACGTTTACGCGATTCCCGGTGATAGGGGCGGTGATCGGCCTACTGGCCGGCGGCGCCGCCTTCGCCGTGAGCACCTCGGTCTCGCACGCCCAGGACGGCAGGTACGAGGCGGAGGACTCGCCGGCCGTCTGCGAGGGAACGGTCGACACGAACCACTCCGGGTTCTCCGGATCCGGCTTCTGCAACACGCCCAACGTCGCCGGCGCCGCGGTTGCGTTCACCCTCGACGCGCCGGAGGCGGGCACCGCGACCATCGAGGTCGGCTACGCCAATGGCGCGGGGGACTCCCGTCCGGCCGACGTCCAAGTCAACGGCTCGACCGAACGCGCTGCGGTCGGATTCGCGGTCACCGGCGCCTGGAACGCCTGGTCCACCAGAAGCGTGACGGTGCCGGTGAAGGCGGGCGCCAACACGGTCCGCCTCGTCGCCACCAGCTCGTCCGGCCTCGCCAACATCGACTATCTCGACTTCTCCATCGGCGGTGGCCCGCAGCAGGGCTCCCGGCCGATGGAGGACCTCGACCGCGGCGTCGTCGCGGTGCGCAACGGCTCGAGCGTGCTCGTCAGCTGGCGACTGCTCGGCCTCGACCCGACCGGCGTCGGCTTCAACGTCTACCGGTCGGCGGGCGGCGGCAGCGAGGTGAAGCTCAACTCGAGCACCCTCACGGGCGGTACCAACTACCTCGACCGCACCGCGAACCTGTCCCAGTCGAACACCTACCGGGTCGCCCCGGTCGTCGGCGGCGTCGAGCAGGAGCGAAGCCCCGGATTCACGCTGACGGCCAACCACGCCGACGAACCGGCCGTCCGCATCCCGCTGCGCAACGGCGGCCAGATCAATTTCACCTGGGTCGGTGACCTCGACGGCGACGGCGCCTACGACTACGTGGTCGACCGCCAGACCTCCCCGCAGTCGATCGAGGCCTACTCCAGCGACGGCGACTTCCTCTGGGAAGTCGACATGGGACACAACAGCACCAACCAGAACAACATCGAAGGCGGCTCGTCCACCATCGACGTCGGCCACAACGACGGCGTCACCGTCTACGACTTCGACAGCGACGGCCGATCCGAAGTCGCGGTCAGGATCGCCAACGGCGTGACCTTCGGCGACGGCACCAGGTTCAACCACTCCAACGACACCGAGCAGTTCATCGCCATCCTCGACGGACAGACCGGCGCGTTGCGCGACTCGGCGAAGGTGCCGACCGACTACATCTCCGACGGCCCGATGTACGCCCGGTTCGCCGCCTGCCACCTCGACGGCGAAACGGCGAGCCTGGTCGCCTACATGA
>DATABR010000184.1:0-2880 GCA_036259435.1 Glycomyces sp. | reverse complement strand
CCCCCCCCCCCCCGCAGTCGGTGGGACATCAGGTGTTGTTCGCGAGCGCCAGGAGTCGACTGCGGGAACCGTTGAAGTGGTCGCGGTCGACGTCGCCGGAGATGCCGGAGACCGATCCGGTCGCGGTGTACTGCCAGAACGTCCAGGTCGTGTTGTTCCAGCCCGCCGGGAGCCTCGGGGAGGAGACGCCCCAGTGCGCGATCCACAAGGGGCTCTTGGAGGCCATGCCCGTCCACGACCCGGTGCAGGAGTTCCACCATGAGGCCGTCGTGTAGATGACCACGTCGCGCCCGGTCTTCGCCTTGTACGTGTTGTAGAAGTCGGTGATCCAGTTGCGCATCCCGGTGGTCGACAGGCCGTAGCAGGCCGCGCCCGAGGGCGGGGCCTCCAGGTCGACCGCGCCGGGCAGGGTCAGGTTGTCGGCCGACCAGGCGCCGCCGTTGCTGGCGAAGTAGTTCGCCTGCGCCGAACCGCTCGAGGAGTTGGGCCGGGCGAAGTGGTAAGCGCCGCGGATGACGCCCGCGGCGTGCGCGGCCGGGTAGTTGGAGTTGAACCGCGGGTCCTTGTAGGTGGTGCCCTCGGTGGCCTTGATGTAGGCCCACTGGATCCCGGAGTTCTTGACGGAGGTCCAGTTGATCGAGCCCTGGTAGTTCGAGACGTCGATTCCGGCGATGCGGGTCTGCGCCTGGGCCGGGCTTGCGACGGCGAGTCCGGCGGCGGTGAGGACGGCCGCCGCGAGCATCACGACGGCGGTGCGAAGGCCGCGGCGTCCGGATCGGAGCGGCCGGTTTCGATGGGTGGGGAAGAGGTTCACACGCGACTCCCTGGTTGTCAGGAGATCTGCCATTTGGGGGAAGTGCCTGGTTTGGCACCAGGACCCCAGTATGAAGACAATCTCCACAAAGAGTCAAGCGTATGAAAATAACTTTCTACTACGGGCGAGTGAACGACTACGCGTAGTTGAGGCCGTGCCCGAGGGCGTACAGGACTTCGCCCGAAGCGGCGGGGACGTCGACCGGGAGCGTGCCGCTGGGGCCGAGCGCCCCGGTGATCACTTTCGCCAGGGACGCGAGAGACACGGCCGAGTACGAGTAGGACGCCAGGCTCGCGTTGACCGCGCCGAGGTGCGCGGCGTCGTACGGCGTGCCGACGGCGGCGGCCACGACGGGAACGCCGGTCTTCAAAAGTTCGGCGATCAGCTTCGTTTGCTGGGAACCGGCTTTGACGTTGTACGTCGCGGCCACCACGAGGTCGCGGCCTTCGGCGGCGGCCACCGCGGAGGCGATCGCGGCCGCGTCCGGCTCCTCGCCGGTGACCAGCGTTTCGACTTGCAGCCCTTGACTGGTGAGCGCTTCGGAGAGGCGCGCCGTGGTGTTCTCGCCCCAGCCGGTCACCAGCGCGTTCCCGCCCGCGAGCGGGAGCGTGCCGTCGTTGGCGAGGAGGGTGATCGAGTGGTCGGCGATGCCGGCGGCCACTTCGCGGTGCTCGTCCGAGCCGACCACGTCGGTCGCGGCGGATGCGTCGACCCTCGGGTCGTCGGCGAGGCCCAGCGAGTACTTGAGCTTGAGCAGGCGCTCCACGGAGGCGTCGATGCGTTCCTCGGTCAGCTCCCCCGCCTCGACGGCGCCGAGCAGCGCCTCGTATGCGAGCGGGAAGTCCGGCGGCATGAGCAATAGGTCGGCCCCGGCCTGGATCGCCATCACCGGTACGCGGTCGTCGCCGTATTCGGTGCGAACGCCTTCCATCTCGAGGGAATCGGTGACGATCACACCTTCGTAGCCGAGCCGCTCGCGCAGCAGCCCGGTGAGGATCGGCTCCGACAGCGTCGCGGGCTTGAGCGAGTCGTCGAGCGCCGGGAACTGCAGGTGCGCGGTCATGACCATGGCCGCGCCCGCCTCGATAGCCGCCTTGAACGGCGGCGCGTCGATCCGCTCCCACTCCTCGGCGGTGTGGGTGATGACCGGCAGGCCCACGTGGCTGTCGGTCCCCGTGTCCCCGTGGCCTGGGAAGTGCTTCGCGGAGGCCGCGACGCCCTTGGCCTGGTAGCCGGTGATCTGCGCGGTCGTGAACTCGGCCACGAGGTCCGCGTCCGAACCGAAGGAGCGGACGCCGATCACGGGGTTCGCCGGGTCCACGTTCACGTCGGCGTCCGGCGCGAAGTTCTGGTTGAGCCCCATCGCCCGCAGCTCCTCTCCCGCGGCCTCGGCGGCGCGCTGCGCCGCCGCGGTGTCGCGGGTCGCCCCGAGCGGCATCGCCCCGGGGAACTGCGTGGCAGGCTCGGCGATGCGAGTCACCGGGCCGTATTCCTGGTCGACCGCGATGAGCAGCGGCACCGCCGCAGCTTCCTGCAAGCCGTTCGAGAGTGCGGCGATCTGCTCAGGATCGGTCAGGCCGTTGGCCCAGTCGAAGTAGATGATCCCACCGGGCTTGAAATCGGCCACGAACGCAGCGCCGTTGTCGGCGCCGAGCCGCTCCTGGTTCGAGGCGACCGAGTCACCATGGTCGGTTTCGGCCGTCTCGCCGCTCACGTACACCATGAACAGCTGCCCGACCTTGTCCTCCAGCGACATCGATTCGAGCACCGATGCCGCGTAGGCCGCGTCCGATTCCTGGCCCGGGTCCGGGGCGGGATTCTCCTGGACGTCACCGGAATCATCGCCCTTCCGGGACCTCGCCTCAGCGATCACGACGCCGCCGCCGACGACCACGAAGGCCCCGGCCACGCTGGAGGCGAGCACGGTCTTGCGGGAAAGCTTCGGCGAACGCACCCGCCCATCCTGTCCCAAGCCGACGGCATATGCCAACCCACCCCCCGATGACCCACGCGAATCACACTCAATCACCGCAGGGCACAGAAAAGCCGGGGAGGAGCTGGGCTCC
>DATABR010000183.1:0-5091 GCA_036259435.1 Glycomyces sp. | reverse complement strand
TCCCGGATCGGCGTGTGCGAGAACGCGAGCTGCTTGGCGAGCCCGTCGATGCTCAGCTTCGCGCCCGGGGCGAGCTCGGAGCGCATGATCCGGGACTTCAGCCGACTGTAGGCCTCGTCCGCGAGCGTGCGCTTCTCCCCGCTCGGTGATGTCGCAGTCATGCGCAATATCCTATAGGATAGTGTCGCGACAGGGCGGCTGCGCATCAATCCAGCCGTCATATCACCCCATATGCCCGCATTGGAGAATCCAATGGCCGCAGACCGGCTCCCGCTTCGCACGCTCGGCGACACCAACGTCCCCGTGACCGCCGTCGGGCTCGGCTGCGCGCCGCTCGCCGGGCTCTTCACGCCCGTCGACCCGGCCGTCGCCACCGCGACCGTGGCAGCCGCCTGGGCCGGCGGCATCCGGCACTTCGACACCGCCCCCCACTACGGCTCCGGCCTCTCCGAGCAACGTCTCGGCACCGCCCTCGCCGAGCACCCGCGCGACGAGTTCACCCTGTCCACCAAGATGGGCCGCGTCCTGGTCGACCACGAAGGCCCCTGGGACATCTGGGGCGAACCGAACGGCAAGGCCTCCGCCTTCGACTTCTCCTACCGCGGCGCCTTCGACGCCCACCTCGGCAGCCTCGAACGCCTCGGCACCGACCGCGTCGAGATCGGCCTCATCCACGACCCCGACGACCACCGGGCCGAAGCCCTCGCCGGGACCCACCGGGCCCTCACCGAACTCAAGGCCGCAGGACGCATCGGCGCGATCGGCATCGGCATGAACTCCACCGAAGCGGCCGCGGACCTGCTCTCGCGCGCCGACTTCGACGTGGCTCTGATCGCCGGGCGCTACACCCTCCTCGACCAGTCCGCGCTGGACCGGCTCTACCCCCTCTGCGTCTCGCGCGGCGTCTCGGTGATCGCCGCCGGCGTGTTCAACTCCGGGATCCTCGCCGACCCCCGCCCCGGAGCGCGCTTCAACTATGCGGCCGCCGACCGACAACTCCTGGCCCGAGCCCAGGCCATCGCCGAAATCTGCGACCGGCATCACGTGCCCCTGCGTGCGGCCGCGCTCCAGTTCCCCGCCGCCCACCCCGCCGTCGCGTCGATACTCGTCGGCGCGCGCACCCCCGAAGAGGTCGACGACGCCCTCGCGATGCACGCCCACCCGATCCCCGACGCGCTGTGGCACGACCTCAAGCGGGCCGGGCTCCTGACCGAGGAGGCACCCGTTTGAGCAGCTCACTCGTGATCGACGCGCACCACCACGTCTGGACCGCCGACTACCCCTGGCTCGCCAGCGCCCCTGAGTTCGCTCCGATCCGCCGCGACTACGGCGTCGCCGACCTGCGGGCCAACCTGAAGGCCGCCGGGGTCGACCGCACCGTGCTCGTCGAGGCCGGCTGGGGCCACCCTTCCGAGACCATCGAGTTCCTGCATCTGGCCGGAGCCGTCGACGAGATCGCCGGGGTCGTCGGCTTCGTCGACCTCTTGGCCCCCGGGCTCGTGAGCACCCTGGACCGCTATGCGAACCACCCGCGCTCCCGGTACCTCGTGGGCCTACGCGACCAGATCCAGGGGAGGCCCCAGGCCGACTTCCTCGCCAGGCCCGAGGTCGTCACCGCCCTCAAGACCGTCGCTTCCCACGTGCCGACCTTCGACCTCGTCGTACGCTCCGATCAGATCCCGGCCGCCGCGAAAGCCGCCGCAGCCGTGCCCGAACTCAAGTTCGTGCTCGACCACCTCGGCAAACCCCCGATCCGCGAAGGGGACGCGGGCTGGCGCGCCTGGCGTGAAGCGGTGACCCCGCTCGCCAAGCAGCCCAATGTCACCGCCAAACTCTCCGGCCTCGTCACCGAAGCCGACTGGCAGCGCTGGACCCTCGCCGACCTGCGGCCCTTCGTCCAGACCGCCCTCGAACTCTTCGGTCCCGACCGCCTCATGTTCGGCTCCGACTGGCCCGTCTGCGAACTGGCCGCCACCTACACCCGCGTCAAGGACGCCCTCACCGAGGTCCTCGGCCGCCCCGACCCCGACGTCTTCGGCGGCACCGCCGCCCGCACCTACCAGCTAGGAGAGCAATGAAGTACCTGCGCATCGGCCAGGCCGGCTACGAGACTCCCGTCGCGCTCACAGACGGCAAGTACTACGACCTCTCAGGATCCATCGCTGACATCGACGCGACGTTCTTGGAGGGCGGCGGCATCGCCACCACCGCGGGCTTCCCCGAGATCGACGTCGAGGGCCAGCGCGTCGCCCCGCCGATCGCGAGGCCCGGCGCGATCGTGTGCATCGGCATGAACTACGCCGCCCACTGCGCCGAGTCCGGCGCCGAGCCGCCCGCCGAGCCGGTCGTGTTCTACAAGCACCCCAATACGATCGTCGGCGCCGGCGACGACGTGGAGATCCCTCGGGGCTCGACCAGGACCGACTGGGAGGTCGAGCTCGGTGTGGTCTTCGCCAAGCGGGCGTCCTATCTGGAGTCGGAGGAGGAGGCGCTCGACTGCATCGCCGGGTTCGTCGTCGCGAACGACCTCTCCGAGCGCGAGTTCCAGATCGAGCGCTCCGGCGGCCAGTTCTCCAAGGGCAAGGCCTGCCCGACGTTCACGCCGCTCGGCCCCTGGCTCGTGACGCCGGACGAGATCGCCGACCCGCAGGACCTGCGCATGTGGTCCAAGGTGAACGGCGCGATCCGGCAGGACTCGAACTCGAAGGACATGATCTTCTCGGTCGCGCGCATCATCCACCACATGTCCCAGTTCATGGCCTTCGACCCGGGCGACCTGCTGCTCACCGGCACCCCCGAGGGCGTCGCGCTCTCCGGGCGCTTCCCGTACCTCGCAGCCGGGGACGTGGTCGAGGTCGGCATCGAGGGCTTGGGCAATACCGCGAACCCGACGGTTCAGGCATGACGGCCCATACCCTTACACGCCCACCCGTCACCCACCTCCACCCGACGACGAGGGCGCTTCGCGCCCGCTGTTCCAAGCCGGCACGCTTCGCGCGCCTCTCCCCGAACAGGAGCGAACGCTGACTATCACGGCCGTGGACGTGCTCGACGTCCGCTTCCCCACCTCGCGCAGCCTCGACGGCTCGGACGCGATGAATCCCGACCCCGACTACTCGGCCGCGTATGTGGTGCTCCACACCGACAGCGGGCACGAGGGACACGGGTTCACCTTCACCATCGGCCGCGGCAACGACCTGTGCTGCGCCGCTATCGAGACCCTCAGCGAGTACGTGATCGGTGCCGACGTATACGGCACCGCCGATCTCGCCGACCTGTACAGGCGGCTCACCCACGACTCGCAGATCCGCTGGCTCGGCCCCGAGAAGGGCGTCATGCACCTGGCGGCCGCGGCCCTGATGAACGCCGCCTGGGACCTGGCCGCGCGCCGCTTTGGGCACCCGCTGTGGAAGTACCTCTCCCTGCTCACCCCGGAGCAGATCGTCGAATGCGTCGACTGGCGCTACCTCAGCGACGCACTCACTCCCGAAGAGGCGCTGGAGATCCTGCACGCGGCCGCGCCCGGCAAGGCCGAGCGGATCGAAAAGATCGAACGCGAGGGCTACCCGGCCTACACCACCTCCCCCGGCTGGCTCGGGTACTCGGACGAGAAGGTCGTGCGCCTCGCCCGCGAAGCCGTGGCGGACGGCTACCGGCAGATCAAACTCAAAGTGGGCGCGGACCTCGAGGACGACCGGCGGCGCTTCGCCGCCGCCCGATCGGCCGTCGGCCCCGGCGTCCGGATCGCGGTGGACGCCAACCAGCGCTGGGACGTCGACGAGGCCGTGGAGTGGACCAAGGCGCTCGCCGAGTTCGACCCGTGGTGGATCGAGGAGCCCACGAGCCCCGACGACGTGCTCGGCCACGCCGCGATCCGGAAGCGTCTGGCGCCCATCAAGGTCGCCACCGGCGAGCACGTGCACAACCGGGTGATGTTCAAGCAGCTCTTGCAGGCCGAGGCCATCGACTTCCTTCAGATCGACGCCGCCCGCGTCGCCGGGGTGAACGAGAACCTCGCGATCCTGCTGCTGGCCGCGAAGTTCGGCGTGCCGGTGTGTCCGCACGCGGGCGGAGTGGGGCTGTGCGAGCTGGTCTGCCATCTGTCCATGTTCGACTACACGTCGGTGAGCGCGTCCATGGACGACCGCGTGATCGAGTACGTGGACCACCTGCACGAGCATTTCACCGCGCCGACGGTGATCAAGGGCGGCCGCTACCAGGCCCCGACCGCACCGGGCTTCTCCGCCGAGATGAAGCGCGACAGCCTGATCCGGTACTCCTATCCGCATGGTCCTGAATGGAGGAGCAACTGATGAACGGCCCCAACGGCTTCGAAGGCCTCACCGTCGTGATCTCCGGGGGTTCCTCCGGCATCGGCGCGGCGGCGGCCGACGCGTTCGCGGCACGCGGCGCGAACGTGGCGGTGCTCGACCTCAACACGAGTGGCGAGCACTGGTCCCACAAGTGCGACGTGTCGGACGACAACCAGGTGCGCCTGTCGGTCGCCGCGACCGTGGCACACTTCGGCGGCATCGACATCGTGGTGAACAACGCCGGGATCGGCGCGGTCGGCACGGTCGAGGAGAACTCGGACAAGCAGTGGTTCCGGGTGCTCGACGTGAACCTGCTCGGCATGGTGCGGCTCGCGCGCGCATGCCTGCCGCATCTGCGCGAGTCGACGCACGCGGCGATCGTGAACACCTCCTCGATCGCGGCCGGGGCCGGACTCGTGAAGCGCGCGCTGTATTCAGCGTCGAAGGGCGCGGTGCATTCGCTGACGCTCGCGATGGCCGCCGACCATGTGGCCGAGGGCATCCGGGTCAACTGCGTCGCGCCGGGCACCGTGGACACGCCGTGGGTGGCCCGGCTGCTGGAGCAGGCCGAGGACCCGGCCGCCGAGCGCGCGAAACTCGAAGCGCGGCAACCGACGGGGCAACTGGTGAGCGCCGAGGAGGTCGCCGCGGCGATCGTCTACCTGGCCGACCCGGTCAACCGGGCGATCACCGGCACCAGCCTGGCGGTGGACGGCGGCATGGCCGGCCTGCGCCTGGTCCGCTGACCACCCGATCGCTCGAAATGCCGTGACGGCGG
>DATABR010000182.1:0-14740 GCA_036259435.1 Glycomyces sp. | reverse complement strand
ACCACCCTCCCACCGCTTCGACTTCGCTCCAAGGCAATCGACCCCCAATGGCGGCCATCTCCAGAGATTCACTCACCAAGGGTTCGACCGCTTTGCCGCACCAGGCCGACCATCGGCGTTCGATGATGCGGTGTCCCAGTTCGGTCTGCCCTCGTCTGGCGTACTCCTGCACGCTGTGCCCGATCGCCAAGAACCAACGCAGGTTCGTGTCCGCGATGTGGAACAGCGCGGGTTTGCCGGCCCGGGTCGAGAGCGGCTGTTCTCGGCCGACTACGCGTTTCACGGTCCGAAGCTGCTCCAGGACCGGTGCGAGCGTGCCGCTGGGGAGGTTTCCGGCAGTCGCTGCGATGTTCGCCTGGGTCCGGTCCCCCGCGCCGATCGCTTCCAGCACGCGCCGTTTGGCGTCGGGCGAGGGAAACTCCGCCAGCAGTGCGGATTCAGGAATGCTGACCAGCGGAGAGAACGGGTCGGCCGCCTGGTCGCGCAGGTGTTCAAGCGGCGGCACGCCGCTCGGCCAACGAGAGACGATCCCCGGCAGGCCTCCCGAAAGCAGCTGTGCCTCAATGCCGTCGGCGCCTTCAAGACCTGTGATCAGCGGTCTCCGCCGGGTTGAGCGGACGCAGTTCCATATTGTCGGATCGACCGTAGAATGGCCGGTCGTAGGAGGTGAGGCGCTCCATCATGTGCAGGTCGCTGCCGAGCAGGCACAGCAGGATGGGCTTGCGGGACAGGTAGCGGTCCCAGGAGAGTTGGAGCGCGCCGTCAAAGGTGTCGTCCTGCTCCGCGAGCCAGGGAACTTCATCGACCACCACGATGACCGGCGAGGTCGACACCAGGTCGTCGATGGCCCGGAACAGGCTGAGCCAGTTGTCGGTCGAGACCGGAGCGGCGCCCTCGCTCAGGCGGCGAAGGCTGGACTGCTCGAGCTCGTCGAAGAACCGCTGAATCGATTCCACCGACGAGGTGCCCTTCTGCGCGGTCAAGTACACGAACGGCAGACCGGAGCGATCGCAGAGTTCCTGCACCAGGCGCGACTTGCCGACCTGCCGCCGTCCTCGCACGGTCACCGCAATGCCCTTGCCTCGCTCGCGAATCATGTCCACACGGTTCGCCAACTGGGCAAGCTCACGAGACCTGCCGATAAAGTCATCACTCACTGCGGCGCTCACCTCACTAGGCTGAATCTTGGTAGATCGAATCTACCAAGATTGAGACTACCAAGGTTCTCGAAACCTTCGAACACCTCAAATGCGACTGATGGTTGTCCCCAAGCGCCTGGACAACGAATTCGCCACCTGCGGACGCGGCGAACACGATCGGTGCCATCGCCACGATCGCGAGGAGCCAGGAGCGAAGCGGCGTAGGTCGTAGCCGCAAGCGACGCTTCAGATCCGGCCATGTGCCGTACCGCGCAGTCGCGGCGAGTGCGGCGATCGTCGGCACGATCACCATGAGGGCCGATGCCGGGAGCGCTGCTTGAGTCACCCCCGGCAGCGACCCGAGGTAGCTCCCGACCGCCGACGGCAGCTACGAGCACCTGATCGTGTCCCGCTCCAGCTGGGCCGCGTTCATCGCCGCTCTCAAGTGACCCGGCAAGGGCGACGCCCGCCACACCTACCGGTTGACCGGGCGGCAGGGGAGTCGGGGAGGCGGCAGGATGGGGGCATGACTTACACGCTCGTGCTGCTTCGCCACGGCGAAAGCGAATGGAACGCCAAGAACCTGTTCACCGGCTGGGTCGACGTCAAGCTCACCGCCGCCGGTGAGGACGAGGCCCGCCGCGGCGGGCAACTGCTGGCCGAGGCCGACCTGCTCCCGGACGTCGTGCACACCTCGCTGCTGCGCCGCGCCATCACCTCTGGCGAGCTCGCGCTCAACGAGGCCGGCCGGGCCTGGGTCCCCGTCAAGCGCCACTGGCGCCTGAACGAGCGCCACTACGGCGCGCTGCAGGGCAAGAACAAGGCCGAGACGCTCGCCGAATACGGCGAGGAGCAGTTCATGACCTGGCGCCGCTCCTACGACACCCCGCCGCCGGTGATCGAGCCCGGCTCCGAGTTCTCGCAGGACGGCGACGCGCGCTACGCCGACCTCGCCCCCGAGATCCTCCCCGGCACCGAATGCCTCAAGGACGTCCTCGAGCGGATGCTCCCCTACTGGTACGACGGCATCGTCCCCGACCTCAAGGCGAACAAGACGGTGCTCGTCGCCGCGCACGGCAACTCGCTGCGGGCGCTCGTGAAGCACCTCGACGGGGTGACCGACGAGGCGATCGTGAAGCTGAACATCCCCACCGGGATGCCGCTGCTCTACGAGCTCGACGAGACGACCCTCAAGCCTGTCGTCACCGGCGGCAAGTACCTCGACCCCGAGGCCGCCGCCGAAGCCGCTGCCGCGGTCGCCGCGCAGGGCAAGAAATAACCCCCGATGAACACTTTGCGTTAACAGCAAGTGACCCCCGTTACGGCCAGGCGTTCGACGCCGGGCCGTTTCGCGCTTAGGCTGGGGTCGTGGCCCACAATGAATCGTCGCCGCCGCTCGCGAACCTGCGCAAAAGCGCCGGTCGCGTCCTCACCGGTCTGGCCGCGGGAGCCGCTTTCGGCGCCGCCGCGGCCGCGTTCATGCGCACCCGGCACCGCGGCACGCCCCGCCCCGAGATCCGCCCGACTCCCGTCGCCGACTCCCGCCCGTGGGAGGCCGCGACCGACCTGCTGCGCACCGGCGTGTGCCTGGTCGACGACCACAACCGCGTCCTCTACACCAACCGCGCCGCCCGCGACCTCGGCTTGGTCGACGACCACGAGATCGTCTCGCTGACGTTGCGGGCCCTGCTCGCGCAGGCACGGCGCTCCGGCCGCTTCCGGGACGCCGAGATCGAGGTCCCCAAGCAGGTCATGGGCGAGCCCAGCGCGGTGAGCGTGCGCATCACCCCGCTGCCCGACGGGGTGTCGGTGGCCGAGTTCCAGGACATCTCCGAACTGCACCGTGTCGAGCGGGTGCGCCGCGACTTCGTGGCGAACATCAGCCACGAGCTGAAGACCCCGGTCGGGGCGATGCAGATCCTCGCCGAAGCGCTCAAGGACGCCGCCGAGGATCCGGACGCGTCCGCGCGCTTCGCCTCCCGCATCCAATCGGAGTCGAAGCGCATGAACCACCTGGTCACTGACCTGTTGGAGCTCTCGCGGCTCCAGGGCGCGGAGAAGCTGCCCGACCCCGAGCCGGTCGAGGTGGACCGGATCGTCGCCGAGGCCTTCGACCAGACCCGCATAGCCGCCGAGGAGAAGGGCATCGAGCTCAAGCATTTCGGCGTCAGCGGCGCCGAAGTGCTCGGCTCGGAGCCGCAGCTGGTGACCGCGGTGAAGAATCTCGTGGGCAACGCCATCTCCTATTCACCTGAGGACACCACCGTCGAGGTCTCCACCTCGGTAACATCGCCGACGGGTCATCTGGCAGGGGTGAAGATGGTGTGCATCGCGGTGCGCGACCAGGGCATCGGCATTCCGGCGGAGGAACTAGACCGGATCTTCGAGCGGTTCTACCGGGTGGACGCGGCCCGCTCGCGCGCCACCGGCGGCACCGGTCTCGGCCTGGCGATCGTCAAGCACGTGGCGGTCAATCACGGGGGTAGGGTCGAAGTGTCCAGTATGCCTGAAGCTGGATCAGTGTTTACCTTGATGTTGCCTGCGCGTTCCCTTCCGTCCGACGCCACGGCACCGGACTCGGATGGAATCGGAACATAGTCAGCAAGCCGCCCGTCAGAAAGGTTCACTCGTGACCAGCGTGCTCGTAGTTGAAGACGAGGAATCGTTCTCCGATGCCCTCTCCTACATGCTCCGCAAGGAGGGCTTCGAGGTGGCCGTCGCGGCCGACGGCGACGCCGCCATCAAGGAGTACGAGCGCGCCGGTGCCGACGTGGTCCTGCTCGATTTGATGCTGCCCGAGAAGTCGGGCACCGAGGTGTGCCGCGAGCTGCGGTCGAACTCGAATGTGCCGATCATCATGGTCACCGCCAGGGATTCCGAAGTGGACAAGGTGGTGGGTCTGGAGCTGGGCGCCGACGACTACATCACCAAGCCCTACTCCTCCCGCGAGCTGGTCGCCCGCATCCGCGCGGTGCTTCGCCGCTCGGCCGAGCCGGACGACCCGATCGTCACCGTGCTCGAGGCCGGGCCGGTGCGCATGGACGTGGACCGCCACACCGTCACGGTGAACGGCGGCGACGTGCAGTTGCCGCTCAAGGAGTTCGAGCTGCTGGAGATGCTGCTGCGCAACGCCGGACGGGTCCTCACCCGCGGCCAGCTCATCGACCGCGTCTGGGGAGCGAACTACGTGGGCGACACCAAGACCCTCGATGTGCACGTCAAGCGCCTGCGCTCCAAGATCGAGCCCGAGCCGGGCAAGCCGCGCCACCTCGTCACCGTGCGCGGTCTCGGCTACAAGTTCGACCCCCACGCCTGACCCGCCACTCAACACTTCGCGTTCATCTTCGCCTGCGTCACCTGCGGTTCACCCGCATGACGGCGCTTTCCACACGGGTTAGGCTGCTTTCGTGACTTACCTTGCCGCGGACGACCGCTACGACACCATGCCTTACCGCCGACCGGGGCGCAGCGGCCTGAAGCTGCCCGCGATCTCGCTCGGCCTCTGGCACAACTTCGGCCACACCCGGCCGATCGAGACGCAGCGGGCGATCCTGCGCCGCGCTTTCGACCTCGGTGTCACCCACTTCGACCTCGCCAACAACTACGGCCCGCCCGCCGGCAGCGCCGAAGAGAACTTCGGCCGCATCTTCGACCAGGACTTCAAGGCCTACCGCGACGAGGTCGTCGTCTCCTCCAAGGCCGGGTACTACATGTGGCCCGGCCCGTACGGCGAATGGGGCTCGCGCAAGAACCTCATCGCCTCGCTCGACCAGTCGCTGGGTCGCCTGGGTCTGGACTACGTGGACGTGTTCTACCACCACCGGCCCGACCCGGACACGCCGCTCGAGGAGACCATGGGCGCGCTCGACGCCATCGTGCGCTCGGGCAAGGCCCTCTACGTGGGCGTCTCGAACTATACGTCCGATCAGGTCACGGCCGCCGCGGCGATCTTGAAGGACCTCGGCACGCCGCTGCTCATCGACCAGCCGCGGTACTCGATGTTCGACCGCCGCATCGAAGACGACAACCTGCTGGACACGCTCGAGGAAGTCGGCGCGGGCTGCATCGTCTTCAGCCCCCTGGAGCAGGGCCTGCTCTCCGACCGGTACCTCGGCGGCATCCCCGAGGACTCGCGGATGGCCACCAGCCACTTCCTCAACGAGGAACGCCTCGACCAGGCCACGCTCGACCGCATCAAGGGCCTGAACGCGATCGCCGCCGAACGCGGCCAGACGCTCGCGCAGACCGCGCTCGCCTGGGCCCTGCGCGACTCGCGCATGACCAGCGTCATCATCGGTGCGAGCAGCGTCGAGCAGCTCGAGAACAACGTGGGCGCGATCGCGGGCCTCGGCTTCGACGACGCCGAACTCACCGCCATCGACAAGCTGACACTCGGCTAGCGTCAACGCCTTCGAGCCGCCCCGCCTTTCACGGGGCGGCTCGTGCATACCCAGGTAGGACCCGAAGCTCCTCCCCCGGACGGACGCATCGGGGTGCGACGATCGCTAGCATTTCGGGCATGACTGCCTCACGGACGACGCTGCGTCCGCCCCAGCACCAGTTCGATCCCCGCGTCCTGCCCTGGTGGCGCGTCCAATTCGTCATCATCACCGCCGTGTTCGTCGTCCCGCTCGGCGTGCTCGGCCTCCTCATCCCCCCGGCCCGCCTGTGGCTCCTCGGCCCGGCGGCCCTCTTCCTCGTGATCGGCCTGGCCTCCACACTGGCCTTGCCGGTCTGGTGGCACCACGTGCACCGCTGGGAAGTCACCGACACCGCCGTCTACTCGCTCACCGGATACTTCTGGCGCACCTGGCGCATCGCGCCGATGTCCCGCATCCAGACCGTCGACACCACGCAGGGCCCGCTCCAGCGCTCCTTCGGTCTGTCCACAGTGATCGTGACGACCGCGTCCTCGGCGGGCGCGATCAAACTCGAAGGGCTCGACCAGGAGCAAGCCGCGGCGCTGGCCGAGCGCCTCACCGAGCTCACCGACGCCACCCCCGGGGATGCGACATGACCAGTCGCGACGAGACCCCCGAGGCCGCTGAGGCCCCCGAAGTGCCCTGGCTGCGCCTCCACCGCGACGGGCTCAAAGCCACCGCCCTGTTCATGTTCGGCGCCTCGGCCGCGGTCGCCGTGCCCACCGCGATCGGCGTCGCCTCGGGCACCTCCTGGCCCATCGCGCTGGCCTTCGTCGTACCGGGGATGGCCGTCGTCATCGGCTTCGTCGTCGTCATGGAGGCGATCCGCCTGCGCGTCACCCGCTACCGCGTCACCGACACCCGCGTCGAGATGGTCTCGGGCATCCTGTTCAAACGCCGCCGCTCACTCGCGCGCGAACGCATCCGCTCCGTCGACCTCGCCGCCAACCCGCTGGAGCGAATGTTCCGCCTCACGAAGGTCAAAGTCGGCACCGGCGAGACCGGCAGCGGATCCGGCTCCGCCAACGAGCAGACGCTGACGCTCGACTCCGTGCACCGCACCGAAGCCGACCGGCTTCGCGGCGAACTGCTGCGGCGCGGCACCGCCGAAATCGGACCCGACGGCGAGCAGCGGCTCGCCACTTGGGAACCGGGCTGGCTGGGGTACGCGCCGCTGTCGTTCCTCACCCCGACGCTCGCCGGCGCCGCGGTCGGCGTCGTCTTCCAGGTCGCCGACTGGTTCGGCAAGGGCGGCCTACCCGTCGAGATCACCGCCGACCTCGTCGAGGCGCACGGCGCCTGGACCGTGCTCGGTCTCGGCCTCGTCGGACTCCTGCTCATCGGCGCGATCGCCAGCCTCGCGATCCAAGGCGAAGCCTGGTGGGGCCACCGCCTCGACCGCGAACTCGGCGGCACGCTGCGGGTGCGACGCGGCCTCATGGTCGCCCGCTCGCTCAGCCTCGAAGAGGAGCGCATCCGCGGCATCGAAATCGTCGAACCGCTCGGCGTGCGCACGGCCGGGGCCGGCCGGCTCGACGTCGTCGCGATCGGACTGAAGACCGACCAGGACGGCTCGGACCTGAGCACCCTCGTGCCCGCCGCGCCCCTCGACCACACCCTCGCCGCGGCCGAAGCCGTGATCGGGCCGGTCGAGACGGATCTGACCCCGCACCCGAAGACCGCCCGGACCCGGCGCCTCCGCTGGGCCGCGATCACCGTGCTGGTCCTTGTCGGGACCGCGGTGGCCGTGCACCTGCTGTGGTCGCTTCCGGCGCTGCTCAGCGCGGGGGTCCTCCTCGCCGCCGTGCTCGGATCCGCGTTCGCCGGGTGGACGGCCTTCGACTCGTACAAGTCGCTCGGCCACAGCGCCAATCGCGGCTATCTCGTCTCGCGGCGCGGCAGCACCCGGCGCGCGACCGTCCATCTCGACCGGTCCGGGATCATCGGCTGGCGCATCACGCAGTCGGTGTTCCAGAAGCGCATGGGCCTCATGACCCTCGACGCGACCACCGCCGCCGGGAAGGGCCACTACGCGGTGATCGACGCCGACGAGCACGAGATCCTCGACTTCGCCGATGAGGCAGTGCCCGAGCTACTGCGGCCCTTCCTCGTCAAGAATTCACCGGAATGACTGCAGCGCTTCGGTGCTCGGGGCCTCTTTCGCCCGGATGAGCTCCTCGACTTCGGCCATGCGGTCCCAGGAGTTCACGGCCATCGCCGCGAGCACGCGACCCGTCTTCGTCCAGAACACCACGAATTCGAGGGATTCGATCGAACCGGAGACCACCACCTCGTCGTAGGCGTCCGGGCCCGGCACGAAACCCAGGTACTCCATGCCCAAGTCGAACTGGTCGGTGAAGAAGTAAGGCAGCTTGTCGTACGGGTCCTCGGCCCCCAGCATCGCCTTCGCGGCGTGTGGGCCGGTGTCGAGCGCGGTCTGCCAGTGCTCCACCCGGATCGGACGTCCGTAGTGGATGGACGGGATGCTCGCGATGTCCCCGGCGGCCCAGATGTCCGGGCCGCTCGTGCGCAGCGTGCCGTCCACGGCGATGCCGCCGCCGAGTTCCTTGGCGCGCAGGTTGATGCCGGCTTCGACCGCGAGCCCCGTGTTCGGCGTCGCGCCGACGGCGATGAGGACGGCGTCGGCCGGGGCGCGCCAGCCCTCCTCGGTCTCGACGCCGGTGGCCTTGCCGTCCTCGCCGAGAATGCGGGCGACCTGGGTGCGCGGCCGCAGGTCGACGCCGCGATCGGTGTGCAGCTTGGCGAAGACCAGCCCCATCTCGGGCCCGAGGACGCGTTCGAGCGGGTAAGCGCCGTGCCCGAAGACGGTGACCTCGCGGCCGAGTTGGCGGGCGACGGCGGCGACCTCCATGCCGATCCAGCCGTCGCCGACGATCGCGACCTTCTCGGCGTCCTTGAGCGCGGCGGCGAGGAGGTCGGACTGCTCGACGGTGCGGAGCAGGTGCACGCCCTGAAAGTCCGCGCCCGGGATGGGCAGCGGGCGCGGGTTCGAACCGGTGGCGAGCAGGAGCTTCTTGTAGTGCACGGTGGAGCCGTCGGCCAGTGTGAGTTTCCGTGCGGCCGGATCGAGGCCGGTGGCGGGCTCGCCGGTTCGCAGCTCGGTGTTCTGGGCGTACCAGGTCTCGTCGACGGTGAACACGGCCGAGCGGTCGGCCTCGCCGCGCAGGTAGTCCTTCGACAACGGCGGCCGCTCGTACGGGCGGTGCGCCTCGCCGGTGACGACCACCAGGTCGTCTTCGAAGCCCTCGTCGCGGAGGGTCTGGGCGGCCTTGGCGGCGGCGAGGCCGCCCCCGACGATGACGAACGGTGCATGGCTCATGAGCGCCTCCAGCTCCTTCAGCCCTGTCCTGTGAATCCGACCGGGCGCTTTCCGGCCCATTGTCCCGCGAACGCCGCGCGTCCCGGGCGGATCGGCCGACAACCGAATGCCCGTCTCGGCGAGGATCAATCGCCAATGAGGAACCGGTTCCAGGCCGAACGCGCGGCCCGGGACCCCTCCCGAGCCACATCCCTACGCTGACGGCCAGGGCCTGCCGGGCGACTTCTCCCCCCAGGATCGAACGGCAGGCCCGCAAGCGAAAACGGGAGCGCGGGCGGTGCCCCGTCAAGCCTGGAGCGGACCGACGCGCGGCTGAAACGCGGTCCGTCCGGTGCGGTGCGCCCCGATCGCCAGACCGACCAAAGCCTGGTGAACGGGAAGGAACTTCCGCAGGACCTCGTCCAACGGGTCGAAGGCGAACTCGGCGAGCTCGTTCTCCTGCAACCGAATCTGGTCGGGCTCGTCGATGACGCCGCAATCGAAGATGTAGATCGTCATGGGCGCGGCGACGAATTCGTGGTCCGGTACGTAGTCGAGGACGAGCAGATCGCCGACCCGCAGGTCGACCCCGATCTCCTCCTTGACCTCGCGCGCGCACGCCTCGTGAGGCGTCTCGCCGCGATCGACCATCCCGCCCACGAACTGCCAGTGGTCGCGGTAGGTCGGCTTGACGATCAGCAACTTGCCCGCGGGGTCGGTGACGAACGCGCACACCACGGCGAACGAGGCAGCGAACCCGTCGAGCACTTCTTGGGGCAGTCCACCCTGAGCCATGCGTCGAACCCTATCGGCACTCGAGGGTCGCGGCAGCCGGGGAGACAGCGGCAGCCGCTCGGCCGATCGGGAGCACTCGGCGGTGATCGGCCGGGCCGCGTGTTCCGTTCGCGGGCCGTATTATCGGTGCCGCCCGTCCGACAACTGAAAGTGCCTGCCTTGGGAACCCCTCGCCTGCTGCTGCCCATGTACCTGTCCGCTCTCGCGCTGCTCGGCGTGGTCGGGCTGTACTGGTATTCGATCGGGCCCGGCGAGTACCGGTTCCCGACGTTCACCGCCTCGGCCTTGTTCGCCTTGGGGGTCGGGGCGATCGCGTGGTGGTGGGTCGGGGCTACGGCGATGCGCTCTGAGCAACGGCGCAAACTGGTCTCCACCAAGGCGCAGATGCGGTACCGACGATTGGCGCTGCTTATCGCCTATGCCCTGGGCTGCGCCTCAGCGGCGCTCGCGGCGGGCATTCAGGGGAACGACCTTTCCTGGCAACGGTTCACCGACGGGGATCCACAGGTCAAACGGGCCGTCGCGACCGAGATGACCGATTGGGAAGAGCAGGAGGTCGGCTGGACTGGCTATCTCGACGGTTACGCCACGGTGGGCGGCGTCCGCTACCCGTTCTACTCCGAGCCGGTCGACTTCGACCACGACGAGTCGGTCGTCATCGCCACGGTCGAGGTGTGGGCCGTGTTCGATCCCGGAGACCTCGATGCCGGGTACATCGTCACGCACAACCGCTCCGACGCCCAATGGGTCGTCGAGCACCCGATGGTGCCGCTCCTCCCGTTCGGGCTCGCGGCCGCGGCGTGCTGCTGGGCCGTGCAACGACTGCGGGTGCGCGCCTGGAGGTTCCCTGAACGATTCCTCGACCCCGTCGACCAGACGCCCGCCGCCCTCTGGTGGCTGTTCGCGATCCCCTGCGTCCTGTGGGCGATCGGGATCGTCTCGGTGGCGGTGTCGAGTGGTGCCGACGAGCCCTATCAGCCTTTGCTGCCCAGTGACCCCGGGATGATGTGGGTGATCATCGTGTGGATGATCTTCGTGCTGCCCGGGGCCTTCTGCTTCGGCAGATTCTTCTACTCGGCAGCCGCGAATCCGACGTCCCGTACCGCCAGTCTCGCCGAGCTCAGGGAACTCTGGCATCCACGAAAGCCCACGTGATTAGTCCTCGCGAATGAAGCGTGCCGGGTCGGAATCCCCCGCAAGGCGGAGGTTCCCGCCCGATCGCGGTTTTAGGGTGAAGCCATGCTCGAAATCAAGGACCTGCACAAGCGGTTCGGCGACACCGTTGCCCTCGACGGGGTGTCGCTCTCGGCCGCCCCCGGCGAAGTGGTCGGGTTCGTCGGCGCGAACGGCGCCGGGAAGACCACCACCATGCGCATCGCCATGGGCGTGCTCGCCGCCGACTCCGGCGAGATCGTCTACAACGGATCCCCGCTCGGCGTCGAACAGCGCCGCCGCTTCGGCTACATGCCCTCCGAGCGCGGCCTCTACCCGAAGATGAAAACCGGCGAGCAGGTCGCCTACTTCGGCGAACTCCACGGCATGAGCCGCGCCGAAGCCAAGCGATCAGCAGGCGACCTGCTCGAACAGCTCAACCTCACCGACAGGATGGGCGACTTCGTGCAGGACCTGTCGCTGGGCAATCAGCAGCGCGTCCAGCTCGCCGTCTCCCTCGTCCACGACCCCGAAGTGCTCGTCCTCGACGAGCCCTTCTCCGGCCTCGACCCGATCGCCGTGGACGTCATGGGCACCGCCCTCAAGGACCGCGCCGCCGCCGGGGCGCCCGTCATCTTCTCCAGCCACCAACTCGACCTCATCGAACGGCTCTGCGACTCCGTGTCCATCATCGGCAACGGCAAGATCATCGCCGCCGGGACCGTCGAAGAGCTGAAGGCCAAGGAGGTCAAGCAGCTCCGCGTCACCGTCCAGACCCCCGACGACCTCACCGCCTCGCTCCCCGGCACCGTCACCCGCGACGGCGACGACTACCTCGTCGAGGACGCCGACGACCAAGAGGTCCTGCGCATCGCGGCCGCCGCCGGACGCGTCACCCACTTCGCCTACGACCAGCCCAGCATCGCCGAGATCTTCCGAGAGGCCGTGACCCGATGACCGCTCAGCACACCGAGACCTCCCGGCTGCGCGGGCTCATGCTCGTGGCCGGACGCGAGATCCGCGTCCGCGGCCTCTCCAAGGCCAACATCATCAGCTCGATCGTCACCGTCGCCATCGTCGGCGTGCTCGCCGCCCTCCCCACGATCATCGGCGGCGACGACGGCGATGAGAAGATCGGCCTCGCCGGGACCACCGCCGCCGCGATGCAAACCCAGCTCGACGCCATGGGCGGCTTCGCCATCACCACATACGGCTCCGCCGACGAAGCCGAACAGGCCGTCAAGGACGGCGACGTGGAAGCCGCGATCACCGATGGCACGCTCTACAGCGAGGACGGCGTCGACTCGGGCCTGCAGAACCAGCTCGACTCGGCCTGGCAGGCCGCCAGCGTCCAGACCAATCTCGCCGACGCCGGACTCACCGACGCCCAGATCGCCCAGGCGCTCACCGTCCAGCCCCTGGACGCTGTCACCCTCGGCGCCTCCGGCGGCGCCGGCTCGCCGCTCGACTACTTCACCGGTTTGATCATCTCCATCATCATGTTCATGATGCTCATGACGCCCGCCCAGTACATCGCCATGGGCGTCGTCGAGGAGAAGTCCAGCCGGATCGTCGAAATCCTCCTGACCAGCCTCAAGCCCTGGCAGCTCCTGGGCGGCAAGGTCATCGGCCTCGGCGCGATCTCCCTGGTCAACCTCGTCGCCATGGTCGGCGTCGGCCTCGGCGTCGCCGCCGCCACAGGCATGCTCGCCGACCTGCCGCCGGGCACCGCCTCGGCAGCGGTCTCGACCATCGGCTGGTACCTGATCGCCCTGGTGCTCTTCGGGACCCTCGCGGGCGGGGTCGGCTCGCTCGTCTCGCGTCAAGAGGAGGCCGGATCGGTCCTGACCCCGCTCATCATGTCGCTCTCGCTCAGCTACGTCGGCGCGATCTTCCTGCTCAACGCGCCCACGAGCACCTTCGCTCAGGTGCTGTCGATCGTGCCGCCGTTCTCGGCCATCACCATGCCCACGCGGATGGCGATCGCCGACGTCCCCGCCTGGGAGATCGCGCTCGCGATCGGGCTCCTCGCGCTCGCCGCGGCCGGGGCGCTGGCGCTCGGCTCGCAACTGTACAAGCGCAGCGTGCTGTACACCGGCTCGCGCATGAAGCTGACCGACGCCCTGCGCCGGGCCGCTTAGGCGCGCAAGCGAAAGGGCCCGGGGTCGCCCCCGGGCCCTTGCTGGTTCTCGCTTACTCGACCAGGAAGAGGAAGTACCCGATCGAGGCGGCCATGAGCACGTAGGCGATCGGGTGCACCTCGCGCCAGCGGCCCTTGGCGACCATGAGGATCGGGTAGACGGTCAGGCCCATGGCGATGCCGTTCGAGATCGAGTACGTCAGGGGCATGACGGCCACGATCAGGAACGCCGGGATCGCGAATTCGAGCTTGTCCCATTCGATCCCGCCGAGCGCCTTGGCCATGAGCACACCCACGACGATGAGCGCCGGCGCGGTGACCTCGGGGTTGTTGGCGACGAGCCCGAACACCGGGAACGCGATGAACGACACCAGGAACCAGAAGCCGGTGGTCACGGCGGTCAGGCCGGTGCGACCGCCGACCGAGACGCCCGCAGTGGACTCGATGTAGGCCGTGGTGGTCGAGGTGCCGAGCACCGCGCCGCCCATGGTCGCGATCGAGTCGGTCGCGAGCGCGCGCCCGGCGCGCGGGAGCTTGCCGTCCTTGACGAGTCCGGCCTGCCCGGCCACGGCGAACAGGGTTCCGGCGGTGTCGAAGAAGTCCACGAACAGCATGGTCAGGATGACCGCGATCATGTGGACGGTGAAGACGTCCTCGAAGCCGGTGAAGGCCGCGCCGAACGCGGAGAAGTTCGGGGAGGTCACGTCAGCCAGGTTCCACTCGATGACGCCGGTGGCCAGGCCGAGGCCGAGGGTCAGGAGCATCCCGTAGAAGACGCCGCCCTTCCAGCCGAGGGCCATGAAGACGGCGGTCGCGATGAGGCCGAACACGGTCAGGAGGACCGGGCCCTCCTGGAAGTTGCCGATGGTGACCAGGGTGGCCGGCGAGTCGACGACGATGCCGCCGCCCTTGAGGCCGATGAACGCGATGAACAGGCCGATGCCCGCGCCGACCGCGAGCTTCAGCTGCGCCGGGATCGCGTTGACGATCGACTCGCGCACGCCGGTGACGGCGAGGATGAAGAACAGCATGCCCGAAACGAGCGTGCCGGTCAGCGCGGTCTGCCACGGAATGCCGAGGCCCACCACGACGGTGAAGGCGAAGAACGCGTTCAGCCCCATGCCGGGCGCGGTGGCGATCGGGTAGCGGGCCCACAGTCCCATGACGAGGCAGCCGAGGGCTGAGGCCAGGGCCGTGGCGGTGAAGATCGCGCCCGGGTCGGGGGCGTTCGCGGCTCCGACGATGTCGGCGATGCCGAAGCTGAGGATGCCGGGGTTGACGGCCAGGATGTAGGCCATAGCGAGGAAGGTGGTGGTCCCGGCGAGGATCTCGCGCTTCCAGGTGGTCTTGTTCTCGGTCATCCCGAAGAACTTGTCGACGCGGCCCGGCTCGGGCGCGGGCGTCTTCTCTTCTGTGGCTTCAGTGGCCATGTGGCGGGCACTCCTGTGCAGGCGGTGGGATGCCGGGCAGCGGGCACCTCGGATAACAGTAGGGGGGCAGGTGCTGAACCTGCGGGTAATGTACCGGGTCCGCTACCGGAAAGAAAGCGCTCGGGCCTGGGGAATGTGAGTTTTACACGCCCGATATGGCGGGGAAAAGAGCCGCTCGCCCGGTGCGGCGGCCTCGGGGCGAGGGACGGCGGCGCTTCGCGCGCAATGATTCCCGGCTGCGATACGACGGGCCGGAGAAACGGCGACGCCCCGGAACCAAGGGGGGGACGGCTCCGGGGCGTCGACTAGGGTCGAGCCCCCGGTGGCAGGATTCCGGGGGCTCG
>DATABR010000181.1:0-13438 GCA_036259435.1 Glycomyces sp. | reverse complement strand
CGGGGCCCGGCCGTCGAAGCGTCATGAGTCCTAGCCGAGGAACTTCTCGGCGTCGACGATCTTCACCGAGATCTCGATGTCCTTGGGGGTCTTGTAGGAGACGGTGTCGCCGACCCGGTGGCCGAGGATGGCCGCGCCCAGCGCCGAGTCGGGGCTGTAGACGGTGAGGTCGGTCGTGGCCGCGATCTCGCGCGAGCCGAGCAGGAACTTCTCGGTGTCGTCGGGGTCGCCGTCGAAAGCGATCGTCACAACGGTCCCGATCTGGATCTCGTCGCTGTCCTTCGCCTCGCCGACCTTCGCGTTGCGCAGCAGATCTTCGAGCTGGCGGATGCGGCTCTCCTGCTTGCCCTGCTCGTCGCGGGCCGCGTGGTAGCCGCCGTTCTCCTTGAGGTCGCCCTCTTCGCGGCGGGCGTTGATCTCGGCGGCCATCACCGGACGGTTCGCGATGAGCTCGTCCAACTCGCCCTTGAGGCGGTCGTAGGCCTCCTGGGTCAGCCAAGTGCCCTGGTTAGCGTCGGTAGCCATGTGTTCCATATCCTCCGAATAGTGCGATCCGTATTGTGAGGCCGTGCCTCTGCGTGAATGTCCTCGCGCCCGCCGGTGACGGTCCCGGATAGCGAAAGACCCGCCGACCGAAACGCGGTGCGACGGGCCGAAAGCCGAAGTTCAGTCCGTCTGCCAACACCTCAAAACCTCGCCGGTGTTGGGCTGGCCCTCCACTGCGAGGGTGTAGGCCGTCTCGACATGCGTGGCATCGTCCGCCGGGATCTCGACCTCGGCGTAGCCGATCTCGGCGCCCGCGAGGTCGCGGGATCTGACGGCGCACACCGCGCCCTCGCCGGCCGGCTTGTAGACCTCGAACTCGACGGTGACCTGGCCGGAGACCGAGTCGTCGAAGCCGAGCAGGCGCTCGGAGACCTCGTTTTGGCCGTACAGCTCCGAGAGGCGCCAGGCGGCGACGAGGCCCGCCGCGACGACCGCGATCGTCAGTGCCGCGGTCACCGCCGGACGGCGGCGTTTGGGGGCTCGGCGGCGACCGTAGCGACCATCCGGGAAGGACACGTCGGCCGCACCGCGAGGTGCAGCGGGCACGCGCCCATCCGTGGTCTGCGTCTCAGTCATTGCGTCGCTTTCCGTTCGCGAACAGCGGTTCAGCCACTGCGAGCCCTCGGTTCCGAGAAGAACCGGGAAGTAATGATTATCGAGTATCGTTGCACAGAATGCCAGAGCCGACAACTACCGCGGTGCGCGCGTCGGTTCCAGTGCGCCGAGCCTTACCACTAAAAGACACCCGCCAGTGAGGTTGACCGACGTGACGAACCAAAGCAAGCTGCGCCTGATGTGCGTCCACGCCCACCCCGACGACGAGTCGAGCAAGGGCGCCGGCATGATGGCCCGCTACGTGCGCGAGGGCGTCGAAGTCCTCGTCGTCACCTGCACCGGCGGCGAGCGCGGCGACGTGCTCAACCCGAAGATGGACCGTCCCGAGGTGCAGGAGAACCTGCCGCGCATCCGGGGCGAGGAGATGGCCCGGGCGCGCGAGATCCTCGGCGTCGGCCAGCACTGGCTCGGCTTCATCGACTCGGGCCTGCCCGACGGCTGGCTCCCCGGCTCCGGGACCGAGCTGCCCGAGGACGCCTTCTATCTGGTGCCCACCGAGGAGGCCGCTGCGCCGCTGGTGGAGATCATCCGCTCGTTCAAGCCGCATGTGATCACCACGTACGACGAAGAGGGCGGCTACCCGCACCCCGACCATGTCAAGACCCACGAGGTGTCGGTCGCGGCCTTCGCCGCCGCGGGCGACCCCGAGCGCTACCCCGGGCTCGGCGAGCCCTGGCAGCCGCTGAAGCTGTACTACAGCCACTCGTTCGGCAAGGCCCGCATCGAGGCCCTGCACTACGCGATGGTCGACGCCGGGTTCGCATCGCCGTACAAGGACTGGATGGACGCGGGCGACTGGACCCGAGACAAGAGCGAGCGCGTCACCACCCGCGTCGAGTGCGCCGAGTACTTCGACATCCGCGACGAGGCCCTCAAGGCCCACGCGACCCAAGTCGACCCCGACGGGTTCTGGTTCGCCGTGCCGCGTGAGATCCAGCAGAAGGCCTGGCCCACCGAGGACTACGAGCTGGTCGAGACGCGCGTCGAGACACGCCTGCCCGAGGACGACCTCTTCGCCGGACTCCGCTGACCCTCGATGCACAACGGCCCCAGGAACCCCTGTGGCCGCTTACTCCACTTGCGACAACTCGCCGCCCTCGCATACCCGTTGCCGCGCCGTATCGTCGGCGCTCGCGCACCCTCAGTGAGGAAACAACTGTCGGGCTCCCGACACCATGGTGTATTTCTTCGGAAAGTGCGAGAACCTTGCTGCAAGCGCGCTCCCGCGGGTTACCGTGCCGGGAGAACCGGGCCGCACCCGGACCGGGACTGCAACGCGGAGGCGGGCGCAGAACGGAGGTGGAGCCATGGTCAGTCGCGAAACATCGCCGGCGCGAACCAAGTCGTTCGTCGGCAGTCTCCTCGTCGCCACGCCTACGCTGCAGGACCCGAACTTCGACCGCACCGTCGTCGTCGGGGTCGGGCACGAATCCGACGGGGTGCTCGGCGTGGTCCTCAACCGGGCCACCGAGCGCCAAGTCGTCCACTACCTCGACCAGTGGGCGGACCTGGCGGGCGATCCCGCCGTGCTCTTCGAGGGCGGCCCGGTCCAACCGGACGCCGCGATCGGGCTCGGCTGGAGAAAGGCGGACGCGCCCTTCAACGACGCGTTCCGGCCGGTGCTCGGACGCCTGGGCACGCTCGACCTCTCCCGGGACCCCGACGAGGTCGCGCCGCTCCTGGAGGGGATGCGCGTCTTCACCGGGTACGCCGGCTGGGCTCCGGGGCAACTGGAGTCGGAGATCGAGGCGGGCGCGTGGATGGTCTTCGACGCCCTCCCCGCCGACCCGTTCTCGGCCACCCCCGAAGAACTGTGGGGCATGGTGTGGAGGCGCCAGGGCGGCATGCTCTCGGCGGTCGCGCACTTCCCCGCCGACCCGGTCATGAACTGATCGCCCATCACGCCCCCGGCCGCCAGGCCATGAGGATCACGACCGCGGTGTAAAAGACCAGGTTCAGCACCGAGAGCGCCAGCAACCGCCCCCGATGCCGTTCCAGCGGTTCGCCGTCCATCAGGCCGTGCGCGTCCTGGAGCTCCTTGCCGATCCGCGCGAGCAGGCCCGGGATCACGGCCGTGCCGTTGACCACCGCGACCGCGTACAAGGTCGAGGCGATGACGAGCCAGGCGTCCGCGAAGGAGTACCGGTCGCCGGTGACGGTGGTGAGCACACCGAACAGGGCCGCGACCAAGGTGAGGGCGTTGAAGGCCATGCACCGGCGTCCGGCCAGGTGCACCCGGTCGCCGTCCCGCTCGCGCAGGGCCCGCTCGCCGAGCCAGGGCATGAGCATGGCCGGACCGACCGTGAACACCGCCAACAGCACGTGCAAGATCGACAACAGAGTGTGCATACCACGATCTTACGGACATAACACGCACGAGAACGGCAGAACGCGGGTGCCGAAGACCGGGGCAGCGGCACTTCCACAATCGCTTGACGCCGCCTCGCCGACGATTGCCGAAATTGCATCAAATCAGCTTGATATATCAAATGGGATTGATGTAGCGTGAGGTTATGCGCTCATATCACACGGCTGCCCCTCCGGGGCTCGTCCAACTGCTCGCGCACCCGCTGCGCTGGCGGCTGCTGACCGAGCTCGCCGACAGCGACTACAGGGTCCGGGAGCTGGTGAGCCTGATCGGCGAGCCTCAGAATCTGGTCTCCTACCACCTGCGGCTGCTGCGCGAAGCCAGGCTGGTCACCACCACCCGCAGCAGCTTCGACGGTCGGGACAGCTATTACCACCTGGATTTGGATCGGTGTGCCGATGCGCTGGCCGATACCGGCGCCGCGCTGCACCCGGCGCTACACCTGGAGCGGGCAACGCCGAGCCAACCGGACGCACAGCAGTGGCCGGACAGCCTCTCCGTGCTGTTCGTCTGTACTGGTAACAGCGCCCGCTCGCCGATCGCCGAAGCCCTGCTGCGTCACCACACCGCCGGTCGCGTGAGCGTGACCAGCGCTGGCAGTCGGCCCAAGCCCAGCCTGCACGCGAACACCGTTCGGGTACTGCACGAGGCATTCGGCATCGACCTCCCCGACCGGCACACCCGCCACCTGGACACGCTCGCCGGCCGGCGTTTCGATCATGTGATCACGCTGTGCGACAAGGCCCGCGAGGCCTGCCCTGAGTTTCCAGACCATCCGCGGCGGACGCACTGGAGCATCCCGGACCCGGCCACTGCCGGTGACACCGACCAGGCCGGTTACTCAGCCTTCCAGCACACCGCCGCAGACATCGACACTCGAGTCCGGCACCTGATGCCGGTCCTCGCCACTACCGACCGTTAGGAGATTCAGCAATGACCGCACACGAGAATCACGTGAATGTCCGCTACCTGGTCGACGACGTACAGGCAGCCGTCGACTTCTACACCACCCACTTCGGCTTCGAGCTGAACACCAGCGCCGCACCGGCATTCGCCGACGTGGTCCGTGGGCGGCTGCGGCTGTTGCTGTCCGGACCGGCCAGTTCCGGTGCCCGTGCCACACCCGCCGACGCCGCAACCGCCGGCCGCAACCGCATCCACCTCATCGTCGACGACCTGGACGCCGAGATCGCCCGGCTTCATACCGCCGGCCTGTCCTTCCGCAGCGAGGTGGTCGCCGGCCCGGGCGGCCGACAAATCCTGCTCGCCGACCCCGCCGGCAACCTCATCGAACTGTTCCAACCCGCAACCAAATCAGCCGCTTAAGACTAAGGAAATACGGTCATGACCCACCGAGCTGAACTTCGTGTCAGCCCCGCATCGCAGGACGACAGCCGACCGAACCAGTGGTGGCTGGTGGTCGCCGCCGCCTTGGCCGTGTTCATGGCGTCGGTGGACATGAGCATCGTCAATGTCGCACTGCCTGCGATCGAGCGTGACTTCGCGATCGCCACCAGCATGACCGAGTGGGTCGTGCTCGCCTACCTGCTGCCACTGGCCGGACTGGCGTTGCCGAGCGGCCGTTGGCTCGACAGCGTCGGGCAGCGCCCGGCTCTGCTGCTCTCCCTCACCGGCTTCGCTTTCGCGAGCATCGCGGCGGGGCTTGCGCCCGGCCTGGCCTGGCTCATCGGCGCACGACTGCTCCAGGGGACGTTCGGCGCGCTCCTCTTCTCGCTCGTTCCGGCGCTGGCCACCACCGCCGTTCGACCGCAGGCGCGCGGCCGTGCGATGGGGCTGATCACGACCCTCGGCCCCATTGGTCTCATCAGCGGGCCGGGATTGGGCGGCGTGATCGTCGATGCGTGGGGCTGGCCGTGGATCTTCTTCGTCAATGTCCCGGTGAGCATCCTCGTCATGGCGGTCGCTCTGCGCATGCTGCCGGCGAGCACTCCATTGCGGATGCCCGATCGTACGTGGCTTGCCGAGGCTTCGCTGCTCAGCGGGGCCGTCGCCGCGCTGCTGCTCGCCCTCTCCTTCACCGCGAGCGACGGTCCAGCGTGGATGATGCTCTTGCTGTTCGCGGTGCCGTTGCTCTTCATCTGGCTGCGAATGCCCGTCAGCCGCGCCGTCCGGGAGCTCTTCCGCACCCCGGGAGAGGTGGGACCGCATGTTGCGCTGGCCTCGGCAGCGACCGCCATCGGCACCGTGTTCTTCATGATCCCGTACTTCATGCAACGAGAGCTCGGTGAGTCGCTGTCAACCGTCGGCGTCACGATACTCATCTTCCCTACGGGTATGGCTTTGATGGGACCGGTCGGCGGCTTCCTGGCCGACTGGTGGGGTCGACGCAAGACCGCTGTCCTGGGTGCCGCCTTGTTCACCGTCGGGTTGGCGCTTCTGCTGCCGATGGACGACTCTTGGGGCCTCGGCGATCTGGCGTGGCGCCTGTTCCTGGCCGGCTGTGGAAACGGCCTGTTCAACGCCCCCAACATGACGATGGCGATGTCCCACACGCCGCCGCATCTGCTGGCGACCACAGGTGCCTCGACCAACCTCGCCCGCACCATGGGGCTCGCCTTGGGGCCCGCTTTGGCCACGTTGGTGTGGTCCTTCTTCTCCTATGCGCGTGCGGGAATGCTGGCAGCCATCACGGTGGCAGCGCTGCTCAGCGCGATGTCGGTCGTAGCCCTCCTGCGCACCCGAGTCCCCAGTGAACAGACAGCGGACACCCATGACCAGCGTGCCGTGGACGGCCCTGCGAGACCTTGAAAGCCGCCTCAGGGGACAGCCGTCGTGCCGCACGGTGCATCATCGCGGGTCCTGCGGCATGCCGGGCAGGACGGCGATCGTCTGCGCTTGCGCCCAGTCGACGCGCGGGAGCGCGCCGGCGAGCAACGTGTCCCGCACGGGCGCGCGGCGGCTCCAGCAGGCGCACCAACCGTACCCACGGCGACCGGCGCGCCAGTCGCTCCGGCTCGTTCGCGCTCCGAGGCGCGAACTTGGGCTTCGTGGAGTTCTGCTCTGGCAGCGGTCACGACCAGTCGCCGGCGGGCACAACGAACACATGGGCCCCGCGAGGGGGCCCATGTGGGTCGTGGAGCTGCAGGGAATCGAACCCTGGTCCTCCGCTGCATCTGTGAGACTTCTCCGGGTGCAGTCCGCTGTGCCTTTTATCGAGCCCCACCGATCACGCGGACGAGTCGGTGAGACGGGCTCTAACCGCCGGAGATCTCGGCCTTCCGTCCCAGCGATCAAGACGTCGGCCCAGCATCCTTAGATGATGCCGCGAGTCCAGGGCGGATGCGCCCCTGGAGCGGCAGACTCACAATCGCTTAAGCAGCGAGAGCGAAGTCAGTGCGTTTTGCGTTGGCACTTATTGGTTTCCAACGTCGGTTTACGAGACGGCGTTGGCTTCCTCGACCCGCTTCCCTCACGTCAACACACGGAGTCGAAACCGATCAGCCCCTGGTAGTGCCGGAGCAGTGTTGAGGTGAGTCTTAGTTCACCCTCTTCAGTTGTGCTGTGCAATTCTAGCTCAGTCCAACGGAGCCCGTCGAACCGATATTCCCCCACGCCTTGACGCGGTGCTACTTGCCGCCGCGCTTGTTGGCGCGGCCGATGGCCTTCTCGATCTCGCGGTCGGACTCGCGCTTGGCGATGGCCTGGCGCTTGTCGTAATTCTTGCGGCCCCGGGCGAGCCCGATCTCCATTTTGGCGTAGCCGTTGAGGAAGTACACCGAGAGCGGTACCAGCGTCAGGCCGGCCTCGTCGAGCTTCCCCGCGAGCTTCGCGATCTCGCCACGGTGCAGCAGGAGCTTGCGGATGCGCCGGGGCGGGTGGTTGGTCCACGTCCCGTACTCGTACTCGGGGATGTGGAGGTTGTGGACGCGCGCCTCGCCGTTGTGGATCTCGGCGTACGCGTCGACGATGTTCCCCCGGCCCTGGCGCAGGGCCTTGACCTCGGTCCCGGACAGGACCATCCCGGCTTCGTAAGTGTCCAGGATCTCGTAGTCGTGCCGGGCCTTGCGGTTGGTGGTCACGACCGAGCGCTCGGAACCCGAGTGCTTGACCTTCTCCTGCTGCTTCTTGGACACGCAGCAAGCTTAACGATCGAACACACGTCCGCCCAAGCCCATTTCGGGTGTCACCCTGCGCTCTCGGCGAACAGGCGCCCTCACCGGCACAGGCAGGACGGCAAGTACCCGAGGGGGTTGACGCGCTCGCCGTTCACCCGGACCTCGAAGTGCAGGTGCGGTCCCGTGCTCGCGCCGGTGCTGCCGACCGCTCCGATGTCCTCGTCGCGGTCGACGTGCTCGCCGTAGTCGACCCGGATGCTCGACTGGTGCGCGTAGCAGGTCGTCACGTCCCCGCCGTGGCTGATGCAGGTGAGCTGGCCGTAGCCGGAGTTCCATCCGGCGTAGACCACCTTGCCGGAGCCGGCGGCGTGGATCGTCGCGCCCGTACCTGCGGCGAAGTCCGTGCCGCCGTGAAAACGGCTGGTGCCGTAGATCGGGTGGCGCCGCCAGCCGTAGTCGGAGGACTTCCAGCCGTCCACCGGCACCACGAAGCCGCCTCCGCCGCCTCCGCCCGAGGACGAGCCACCGCCGTCGTCGGCCTGTCGCAGTGCGTCGGCGAGGCGCTCGGACTCGGCTTCGAGCTCCTCGTACTCGGACTGGGCCTCGTCGCGCGCGTCCTCGGCGACCGCGAGCGCCGTCGAGTGCCGGCCGACGAGCTCCTGCACGGCGGCCTCGGCGGCCTGGGCCTCGACGTAGCGGGACTCGGCCGCCGCGAGCGCCTCGACGGCGGCCGCTTCGGCCTCCGCGGCCGCGGTCTCGGCCACCGATGCGGTGTTCTCGGCGTTGGAGGCCTCGCGGCGCGCGAGGGTGACCTCCTCGACGGCGAGGTTCTTGCCCTCCATGAGGAACTCGAGGTACGAGAGGCCGTCGACGACCTTGTGCGGGTCGCCCGAGGCGATGATGGCGTCCACCGTCAGCAGTTCCACCCCGCGGGCGGTGGCGGTGAACAGGGAGGCGCGGGCCTCGCGAGTGGATTCGACCACCGCGGCGGCGGCCGCGTACTCGGCCTCGGCGGCATCGAGCGCTTCGCGGGCTGCCTCGGCTTCGCGTTGGGCCTGGGCCGCCTCGGCTTCGGCGGCGGCGACCCTGCCCTCGGCGACGTGCACAGCATGCTGGGCGTCGGGCAGCTTGGCGCGCGTCTCGGCGAGCACCTGGCCGGCCGCGCGCACCTCTTCGGAGGCGTTCTCGAGCTCGGCGGCCATCTCGGCCTGCTCCCGCTCGACGGCGTCGAGTTCCGACTGCGAGACCCCGAAAGCGGGACTGCTCGCGGTTCCTGCCAGGAGCAGGACCGCGAGCAGCCATCCGATTCGCCTCATAAGCCCCGAATTTAGTCCATCTGCGACGGACATTCAGGAGATCCGGGGCAGATGCCCCTACAGTGCTCCTGCACGGCTCGTAAGTGCCGCCGTGAGGTGAGGGTCAAACCTTGATGTTGAAACGCAGGGTGATCCACGCCGTGATCGCACTGATCACCGCCGAGATGCCGGTGAGGATCGGCAGCAGGATGAGGATCGATTGCAGCGTGATCGGCGGCATCAGGCTGAACAGGTTCGAGAACTGCCCGTCGATCACCAGGAACTTCGCGGCGATGAGCGTCGCGAAGGCGAAGATCGAACCGATCACGCCGGCGAAGACCGCCTCCAGGACGAACGGGGCCTGCACGAACCAGTTCGGGGCGCCGACCAGTTTCATGATGGCGACCTCGCGGCGCCGGGAGTACGCGGCGACCTGGATGGTGTTGGCGACCAGCATGAGCGCGGCCACGCCCTGGACGAGCGCCACGATCAGGGTGAGGCGCTGGGCCCCGCCGAGGATGTCGAAGACCTCCTGGAGGATGTCGCGCTGGTTGGTCACCTGGTAGACGCCATCGCGCCCCTGGAAGTCCTCGATGAGCTGCGGGGCGTCGTTGATGTCCTTCATCTCGACGCGCCACGCGGACGGGAGCACCTTGGAGTCGACCGAGTTGACGAGGTCCTCGGTCTCCTTGAAGGTCTCCTTGAAGCGCTCATAGGCCTCGTCCTGGGACTCGTAGACGGCCCGCTCGACGTAGTCGCTCGACTTGAGATCGGCGCCGATCTTCTCGCTGACCGCCGGGTCGATGTCGCGCTGCATGTAGACCACGACTTCGAGGTTGGTCTGGTAGTACTCCTCGATCACATCGACCTGGTTGTACAACAGCAGGCCGGCGCCGAGCATCGTCAGCGAGACGGCCATGGTGATGATCATGGCGACGGTCATGGAGATGTTGCGCCACAGTCCGAGGAACACCTCGGACATCACGTACTTCGCGCGCATGTGCTCTAGTTCTGCCTTCCGCTTAGCCGTAGACGCCGCGAGCCTGGTCGCGGACGATCTGGCCGTTCTCGATCTCGATGACGCGACGGCGCATCTGGTTCACGATGTTGGAGTCGTGGGTGACCATCAGGATGGTGGTGCCGGTCCGGCTGATGCGGTCGAGGAGCCTCATGATCTCGATCGAGGTGTCCGGGTCGAGGTTACCGGTGGGCTCGTCGGCCAGCAGCAGGAGCGGCCGGTTGACGAAGGCGCGGGCGACGGCCACGCGCTGCTGCTCGCCGCCGGAGAGCTCGTGCGGGTAGCGGTGCTCCTTGCCGCCGAGGCCCACCAGTTCGAGGACCTCGGGCACGACGCGGCGGGCGACCGACCGGGGCTTGCCGATGACTTCGAGCGCGAACGCGACGTTCTCGGCGGCGGTGCGGTTGGGCAGCAGGCGGAAGTCCTGGAACACGCAGCCGATGCTGCGCCGGTAGGCCGGGACCTTCCAGCGCCGAAGCTTGGTCACGTCGGTCTCGCCGACGGAGATCGTGCCCTTGTCGGGGATTTCCTCGCGCAGCAGGAGCTTGATCATCGTGGACTTCCCCGCACCGGTCGGGCCGATGAAGAAGACGAACTCTCCCTTGTCGATGAAGACGTTCACGTCCTCCACCGAGGGGCGGTTCGACCGGGGGTAGTGCTTGGTTACACCCTCAAGCTGAATCACGAGGCGGAGTCTATCCGCCGAAGTGCGGGGCCGCTCGGGCGGCTCCAGTACAAGCGTGGCATATTCCGCAGTTTCAGCCCCATATGTCACGCCCGCTGATGGGTAACGACTCGATTTCGCCCGAACGGAGGAGGGCGAGGTGGTCAGGCGGCCCACAGGCGGGCCGTGGTGCGTCACCGGCCCGCCACGAAGGGCGGCGCTATTCGTTCTTCTCGCCGCTCTTGCGCCAGCGGATGCCGGCTTCGAGGAAGGCGTCGATGTTGCCGTCGTAGACGCCTTTGACGTCGGCGGTCTCGTAGCTGGTGCGGAGGTCCTTGACCATCTGGTAGGGGTGCTCGACGTAGGAGCGCATCTGGTCGCCCCAGGAGGCGGTGGCCGAGCCGCGCAGCTCGTCGACCTTGGCCCGCTCTTCGTCCCTCTTGCGCTGGAGGAGCTTGGCCTTGAGGACGGCCATGGCGGTGGCCTTGTTCTGTAGCTGCGAGCGCTCGTTCTGGCAGGAGACGACGATGCCGGTGGGGAGGTGGGTGAGGCGCACGGCCGAGTCGGTGGTGTTGACGCCCTGGCCGCCGGGGCCGGAGGAGCGGTAGACGTCCACGCGGATCTCGTCTTCGGGGATGTCCTCGATCTCGTCGGTCTGCTCGAGGGCGGGGACGACTTCGACGGCGGCGAAGCCGGTCTGGCGGCGGCCCTGGTTGTCGTATTTGCTGATGCGCACGACGCGGTGGGTGCCCTGTTCGACCGAGAGGTGGCCGTAGGCGTAGGGGCCGTTGACGGCGAAGGTGGCCGAGCGGATGCCGGCTTCTTCGGCGTAGGAGATGTCGTAGACCTCGGTGCCGAAGTTGTGGGCTTCGGACCAGCGCAGGTACATGCGCATGAGCTGTTCGGCGAAGTCGCAGGCGTCGGCCCCGCCGGCGCCGGAGCGGACGGTGAGGACGCAGTCGCGTTCGTCGTACTCGCCGGAAAGGAGGGTGCGGACTTCGAGTTCGTCCACGGCTCCGCGGATCGCGTCGAGTTCGGCGGCGGCTTCGGCGGCGGCGGCCGGGTCGTGCTCGTCGTCGGCGAGTTCGAACAGGACTTCGACGTCGTCCATGCGCTCGTGCAGGGCGGCGAGCTTCTTGAGCTCGGCCTGCACGTAAGAGAGGCGGGAGGTGAGCTTCTGGGCGTGATCGGGGTCGTCCCACAGCCCTGGGTCGGCGGCTGCGGCCTCGAGTTCGGCCAGTTCGCGCCGGAGCGCGGGCAGATCGAGAACGGCTTCGACGCTGGTGAGCGTCGCCTTCAGTTCGCGGAGATCGGCGGAAACATCGACACTGGTCACAACAGATCAGGGTACGCCTGTATGCGGGCTCATACGAAACGGGACGCGAGCCCCCGTTGGGGCCGCGTCCCGTTCCGTGCTTGATCGTAGTTCTCCCGGGTCAGGGCCCGGGCGTTGCCGTTACCGCTTCTTCAGCCAGCTGAGGGCCGACCGGTGGTAGCCGATCGCGAATTCCATCGCGATGGCCGCGTTCGGGTCCTCGTCCGTGTAGTCCTTCGCGGCGGCACGGGCCTCTGCCAAGGCCTCTTGGTGCTGCTCCGTCGCGTCGGCGAACATCTCGTCGGCGGTGTCCTTGGAGAGGTAGTCGAGGAAGGCCGTGCGCAGCGCGACGGGGTCGCGCAGCTGGCCGATGCGGGCCGGCTCGTTGAGCCAGCGGGTGAACGCCCGCTTGCCGTTGGCGCTGATGGTGTAGGGCACCGAGGCGCGGGGCCCCGGCTTCCCGACACGCACCAGGCCGCCTTCGGCGAGGGCGGGGAGTTCGCGGTAGACCTGCGAGCGCGTCATGGTCCAGTACGGACCGAGGCGACGGGTCGCCTCCGCCATGAGTTGTCCGCCGGTCATCGGTCCTTCGTGTAGCAAGCCCAACAATGCTGCTGAGGTTGCGTTGAGTTCTTTTCCTGCCATGCCCGACAGGATGCCATGTGGATGCCCTCATGACAAGTGGACAGCTCCAATGTGTCGATAGACCGATAGTGATGCGTGATTGGACGAGTCGACGCAATGCCCTGCATGCCTTGTAAATCGGTTGGAGCGCTGGTCGGGATTGCTACGCCTGTTCAGAGAATTTCAATCATGTGATCCCGATCGCCCCTTGGGTTGCGATGACTCGGTGTCGCCCGTCGGTCACGGATCATTATCGACTGTCGCGATCGTTTTCAGTTGTCGGGCATGGGCGATCCAATGAGATCGGATCCGGGCGAGTCGTCGTCGGAACCGCCCTCTGTGGAGTCGCCACCATTGTCCTCCGATTCAGACATTTCATCCGATTCTTGGTCAGGAGTGTCGCTGTCCGAGTCGGGCCCTTGCGGAACGGTCGACTCCTCACCGGGCGTGGGGCTCTCCTCGGTCGCCGGTTCGGTTGGCTCGGGCGAGGTTTCGTCCTCGGCTGGTGCGGAGGAGGCGGCTTTCTCGGACGGATCGGCCACATCCTCCTCACTCGGGAGGTCGGGGCTCGCAACGGCCCAAAGGGCCCAGAGCGCGGCGATCAAGACCAGCCCGGTGGCGGCGGCGAGGACCATGAGGCCGCGCCGCGGGCGGCCCCCGGATTCGTCGCCGGGCACCGCGTCACGACCGTCCCCGTGGGACTCGGCGGCGAGCATCGCGCCGATCGCGCCGTGGTCGATGTCGGCGGCGTGGGGCGTGACGGGGTCGTAGGTGAAGGCGGCGGTGGCGTCCCGTTCGCGCAATTCGGGTTCGATCGGCGCGGTCGGCTGCGTGGAGAGGCGCGGGGCAAGGCGGCGCAGTTCGGCCGCAGTCGCGTCGAGGTCGCCTCGAGCGCCCGGGTCGAGCGCGAGGAGGCG
>DATABR010000180.1:0-19649 GCA_036259435.1 Glycomyces sp. | reverse complement strand
CGGGGCCCGTTCTGCTTGCGGCGCGGATCAACGCAACGGTGTCACCCAGGTCCTCAGGACTTTAGCGATCTCCGGTACTTCAAGATCCCCTTTTGCGACGGCTAGCACGAACATCTCGCCCTCGTCGACGCTCGGTGGGTCCAGCTCGAAGTCGTTCAAGCTGTACATCACGTATGCGGCCATGAAAGCGAGGCGCTTATTGCCATCGATGAGCGCATGGTTCCGAGCCAGTGAGTGCAGGAGGGCCGCGACCTTTTCGTGCAATGTCGGGTAGGCGTCCGCACCGAAGATATTGGCCTGGGGTCGAAGGAGGGCGGACTCCAGCAGTCCCCAATCCCGTACCGGAGGCTCGGTGGTCGCGGTCACTCGGCATGCGATCGCGGTCAGTTGCTTGAAACTGAGGTACTCGGTCACTTCGCGAGCCGGTCCAGCAGGTCCTTGTGCTTTTCCATGCCGCGTTCCAGCGCCTGGTTGAAGTGCGCCTCGCGCTCGGTCAGGAACACGTGGACTGCCTCGGTCACGAGGTCGTGCTTGGACCGGTGTTCCTTGGCGGCGCGCTCGGTGAGCAAGCGGTCGTCTTCGTCTGAGAGTCGCAAGGTCATGGCCATAGGCTGATGCTACCTCGGGATACTTCGTGGTATCAACGTATCGCGCCTGTTGGTAAGGTGTTGCTTCGAGGAGAGCGCCGCGGGGCCCGGCGGCAAAATGGCCGCCGGGCACACGTTGTTCAGTGCTGTGGCGCTTAGGCCAGGAAGCCGCAGACCTTCCAGGCGTCGTCTTCCTTGACCAGGTCGATGGTCTCGTCCGTGGTCTCGTCGCCCTCGGTCATCGCGACCTCGACAGTGGCGGTGTCGCCGTCCTCGGTGACCTCGCCGATCTCGTAGGACCAGTCGTCGGGGACCTTGACGTCTTCGGCCATCATGTCCAAGGCCTGATCGCGCTCTTCATCGGACATGCCCTCGAACGTGGCCTCCATGTCCTTGATGGCGGCCACGTCATCGGCGCAGAAGTGCTCCTCACCGTTCTCGGCAGCACCCGCGAAATCGCCTTCGGCGATGGCGTTGGTGATGTCCTCGACGCCGTTGTCGAAGAAGTTCTCGACGGCGCCGTCGGGCGTGTCGTTATTGCCGCCGCACGCGGCCAGGGTCAGGGCGAGCGCGAAAGCGCCGCCGATCACGGCGGTGGCGCGGCGGAAACTGGCGTTGCTGCTCATGAGTTCCAATCAACTGGGGTTTCGGTCGCTCCCCTGTGGGTGCAGGGCCGACGGCCGGGCCGACCGCCGTGGAGCGACCGTCACTTTAGCCGCTCCGTGCAAACCCGGGACGATCCAGGATGGAACATCGGGTTAATCGAGGTCGGGCCACCAGGTGTGGTCTGCGCCGATGTAGTGGAAGGCCGTTCGGACTTCGGATTCGTCGATGTTCTTGAGCCTCGCCCAGGCCTTTCGATAGACCTTCAACTGGAGGGCGGCGTGCGTCGCCGCTTCGCCTTCGGGCGGGCGTCCGGTCTTCCAGTCGACTACGTCGTAGCCGCTTTCCTCACCGTGGAAGACCGCGTCGATGCGGCCCCGGACGATCGTGCCCTCGTAATCGATCACGAACGGCACCTCCTGCGCCGCGATGTTCCGCTTCGCCCACGTCGAGTTGCGGAACGCGTCCTTCAGTCGGTCCAGGTCCGTGTCCTGGTTCGCCTCGTCTGCCGCGCCCGGCAGGTCCAGCGAGTCGAACAGCGTGCCGCCGCCGAAGAACTCCTCCACCCACGCGTGGAACTCGGTGCCGCGCTGCGTCGCCTGCCGCGGCGGCTGCGGCATCGGGCGGCGCCGCGCGGCCGCGAACGCCTCCTCGTCGGCGCGCATCGCCATCAGCTGCGACGTGGACAGCCGCACCGGCCTGGGCAGCCGCACGATCCCCGACTCGCGTTCGTCCCGTTCCGCCAGCAGCAGTTCGGCCTCCTCGCGCCACTGCCGCGACTGCGGTCCCCCGGCCGCGGGCTCGGCGGCCGACAGCACTCGTTCGGCCGCTTCTGCGAACGCCGCCTGCCGCGATCCCAGCGGGGCCTTGCTCGGCCACGCCACGGTCGGTGCGTCGTCCTCGAGCGGGTTCGACGGTCCCGAATCGGCCCACACCGTCGCTTCGGCGCCCGCTGCCACGGCCTCGTTCAAGTACGGCGCGGGCGGGCGGGCGTGTCTGCGTTCGGCCTCCCACCAGTAGCCGCTCGCCAGCAGCGCCTGCCGGGCGCGCGTGAGCGCCACGTACGCGAGTCGGCGCTCCTCGCCGAGGCGGGCCTCCTGGTCGTGCTCCTTGAAGGCCGCCACCGCGGCGGCCACCTCCCGGGGATTTTCAGCCTCGTCCAGATAGAGCACCGGCAGGTTCTCGGCATCGCCGCGCAGCGCATACGGCAGCCGCGCCACGTCGCTCACCCAGGTGGAGTCGCCCTTCACGCTGGTCGGCAGGATGCCCTCGCACAGACCCGGCACCGCCACCAAGTCCCACTCCAGGCCCTTCGCGGCGTGCACCGTCATCAGCTGCACGACGCCGCCCGCCGGGTTCGCGCCCTCCACGGTCAGGCCTCGCTCCCGCTCGGCCGCGGACTCGAGATAGGACAGAAAGCCGGGGATGTTCGCCCCGCTGGTGTCGTTCTCGTATGACGCCGCGATATCCACGAACTCGTCGAGGTTCGACAGATCGCCGTGATGGAGCATCACCTCGACGTCGAGGCCGCTGCGCGCGATCACGTCGCCGACCACATCAGGCAGACTCTGCCCCAGCCGGCCCCGAATCCAACCCAGTTCCTCGTGCAGCTGCGCGAACCGCAGATACCCGATCGGCGAATAATGCTCGGCTGCACCCGGATCGGCCAGCGCGTCGGCCAGCGACGCCTCCGCCTCCCGGCCCGCGTCCGGTTCGAACCCGCGCGAATCGGGCGCGAGTTCACGGGCGCGCGCCCACAGCGCCGCGATGTCGCGCGGCCCGATCCGCCACCGGTTCCCCGCCAGGAGCCGCATGAGCGCGGACCCGTCGGTCGGGTCGGCGGCGGCCCTGAGTATCGCGACGGTCTCGGCCACTTCGGGGTGGAACAGCAGCCCGAGCGACCCGACGACCTGTACCGGGAGTCCCGCGGCCGTCAACGCCCGGTGCAGCGCCGGGATCTGGCGCCTCTTGCGCACGAGCACCGCGGCCTCGACCGGTTTCGGCACCTCGCCGACCTCAGCCGCCTTGCGTTCACGTTCTTCTTCGATCGACTTCCACACCGCCGCGAGATTCGCGGCCAACCACGAGGCCTCGTCGGCGACCGTGAGGTGCATGGCGGCCCGAACCATGCCCGGCCCGTCCACGCCCGCGACCAGCGGCTGGATGTCGCCCGCGCGCAGCGGCTCGGATACCTTGTTGGCGACTGCGAGGATTTCGGCCCGGTTGCGCCATGACTTGGTCAGCTCCACGCGCTCGGCCTGGCGGCCGTTCTGCGCAGGAAAGTCGATCGGGAAGCGCTGCAGCGTGCCGGCCGAGGCGCCACGCCACGAGTAGATCGACTGGTTCGGGTCGCCCACGGCGGTGACGGGATGGCCCCCGCCGTACAGGTCGCGCAGCAGCGCCACCTGCGAATAGGACGTGTCCTGGTATTCGTCGAGGAGCACGACCCGCCACCGGTCGCGTTCGGACTGGGCGATCTCGGGCACCACGGCCACGAGCTGCGCGGCGAGGGAGAGCTGGTCCCCGAAGTCGATGACGCCGAGTTCGCGCTTGCGCCGATTCCACGCTTCGACGAGGGGTAGGAGCTGTTCGCGTCGCCGCCGCAGCCCCATGAGGTTCCTGAACTCGGCGTTGTCGCGCTTCGCGCGGCGCGCTTCGAGCGCCTCGAACAGCTCCCGGTCGAACGCGCGCAGGTCCGAACCGTCGCGCAGGTGCTCGGCGAGTTGTCCGGTGAGCTGGAGGACCTGCTCGGTGACCTTGTCGACGCCGACGTCGACCTCGCTCATATCGCCGTCCCACGCACACACGAGGTCTCGGGCGAGCTGCCACTGCCCGGTCTCGGTGATGACGCGCGCTCCCGGCTCGATGCCGATGCGCAGCCCGTGTTCGGCGACGAGGTTTCCGGCGTAGGCGTTGTAAGTGGACACGGTGGGTTCGCCGTGGAGGTCGGCGAGTTCGGGAATGGACTCGGTGAGCCTCCGCAGTTTGGTGCGGATGCGCGCCGCGAGTTCAGCGGCGGCTTTGCGCGTGAAAGTGAGCCCGAGGATGTGTTCAGGGCGTACGACGCGGTTGGCGATGAGCCACACGACGCGGTCGGCCATGGTGGTGGTCTTGCCCGAGCCCGCGCCGGCGACGACGAGCATCGGGTCCGGCCCGGCCTCGATCACCGCGGCCTGTTCTTCGGTGGGCGTTGACTGTCCGAGCAGGTTGGCAAGGCCGACGGCTGAACGCCGCGCGCCGGACGGTTCCCCGCTTCGCTTCCCGGCCTGTGCCGGAATTGCCTCACTCATCGGTGACCTGCCGCCCCTCGTCCGCGATCGGGCAGCAGCGCTTGACCGAGCAGGTCGCGCACTTGCTCGTGTTCTTGGCCTCGAACACCGGCCCAGCCATGCGCACCGCCGACTCGTTCGCCATGTCCCGCGCCCAGTCCGGGTTCTCATGCTCGCCCAGCGGGCCCTGCGAACGCGAAGCGGCCGCGTTGCCCTTCGCGTTGGGGTACACCAGCTCCGCCCCGCCCGGCTCCGAACCTTCCTCGAATGCGCCCTCCGTGACCGCCAACTGGTAGGCCGCCAACTGCGAATGCTGCTCGGTGTCCTTCACCGAAGGCGGCGTCTTCCCCGTCTTCAAGTCCACGATGTACAAGCGGCCCCGGTCGTCACGTTCGAGCCGGTCGACCTGCCCGGACAGGACCACCTTGACGCCCGGCGGCCCGATCGCCAACCGCACCTTGAACGACCGCTCCGCGCCGAGCAGCTCGCGCCGGTTCGTCGCCAGCCACGACGCGAACCGCTCCACCGCCCCCGACACCCGCCGACGCTGCTGCTCCGCGTGCCACGGCGCCTCGAACGGCAGCCGGTCGAAGTGCTCGCCGACCACCTGCTCCATCACCCGTTTCGGATCAGCCGCCGGATCCACCGTCACCGCCTCGGCCGCCGCGTGCAGCAGCGTGCCCAAGTGGCGCGGCAACAGATCGCCCGAGTCGCCGCCGTGCGACTCCAGCACCCACCGCAACCCGCACTGCTGGGTCTTCTCCATCTGTGACGGCGAGATCCGGATCGTCTCCCCGGCCAGCGCCAGCGCCCGCTCGTCCGACAGTTCCGCCAGGCCCCACCACTTGGCCGGATCCGCCCCCGGTACTGCTGCTTCGGTGAGCCGCCGCAGCTCGGCCGCCGCCGCGTCCCGCTCCGCATGGCCCGAATCCACCACGGCCTCACGCAACCGCGCCGTCAACGCGGCCAGGTTCAACGGGCGCCCCCGCCACGGCGCGACCGCCGGTTCCACGCCGAGCTCACCGCTGAATCGGCTCGGCTGCGCGTCATCGGAATCGACGGCCGTCACCAGCAGCCGCGTCCGCGCCCGAGTGCACGCGCTGTAGAACAGGCGCCGCTCCTCGTCGAGCAACTGCGCCACCTGGTCCACGTCGGCCCGGTCGTCGAGCACGTCTACCAACGCCTCGGCACCGAGGAGCGAGCCGCGCGGCCGCAGATTCGGCCACGAACCCTCCTGCGCCCCGGCCACGACCGTGAACTCCCACTGCCGCCCGTGCGCGGCGTGCGCCGTCGCGAGCGTGACCGCGTCACCGAGTTCAGCTCGCGCCGAAAGGAAGTCACCCGGGAGCTGCTGGTGCAGCACGTGCTCGCAGAACACCTCGGCCCCCGCGCCGGGCTGCTTCCGCTCGTAGTCGGCGGCCAGATCGAACAACGCGATCACCGCGTCCAGCTCCGCATCGGCCCGCTGCGCCCGTCGATCCCCGGACAGGGCCCGCCGCCGCAGCCGCTCGCCCATCCCCGAGGCCTCCCACACCGCCCACAGGGTCGCGCTGATGCCTTCGCCCGCACGGGCCGCCGCGAACAGATCGCCAAGCCGTCGCGCGGGCTCGGCCCAGTCCTCCTCGGGCAGCGCCGCCGTCCGCTCCGGGTCACGCAAAGTCTCCACCAGCAGATCCGCACCGGGGGAGAAGTTGTCCTCCGCGACGGCGAGCCGCCGCAGCTCTTGTCGCAGCCGCCGTTCCTCGAACGGGTCCGCGCCGCCGAACGACGAATGCAGCAGCCCTGCCGCGTTCGTCTCGTCCAACCGCTCGCGGCCCCGCCCGATGAGAACCAGGTGCAGCAGGTTCCGCACCGTCGGATGCGCAGGGAGCGGCACGTCGTCGGCGGTTTGGCGAGTTGGCACGCCCGCGTGCTGCATCGCCCGCCGCAGCCGCGGAATCTCCGAAGCCGATTTGACGACGACCGCCATGTCGCCGTACGGAACCCCGTCGAGCAGGTGCGAGCGCCGAGCGACGTCGGCGACGTACACGGCCTCGCGCGTCGGAGACGGCAGGTACACCACCTCCGTCTGGCCCGCCTCTTCCGAAGCGGTGCCCCGCGCCCGGTCCCGGTCCGAACCGCGCAGCCGCCGCGACAAAGTGGTGGTCGCCGCCAGCGGCGCGAGTGCGACGGTATGGGTGTTCGCCAGTTGGACGACCGGTGCTTCCTCGCCGGAGAGCGCAGGGAAGCGGAACGGGAAGTCGCGCACCGACTCGGGGTCGCCGCCCTGGAAGCCGAACACCGCGCTGTCGGGCGACCCGGCCGCGACCAGATTCCCGGCGCCCCCGGCCAGCAGTTCGAGGAGCATCAGGCTCGCGGGAGTGGCGTCTTGGAGGTCGTCGACAAATATCCAAGTAGGCCTGGGGAACAGGCTCGGGTCGGTGCGAAGCGCGCTGGCGGCGGCGCGCACGATTTCGGCGGAGTCGTACAGGGCGCTGACCATCGATTGGAGCGCGAGCGAGGTGACGTACCGGTCGTAGAAGCGCGCGGCTGCGGCCCACTCGGGACGGTCGTGCTCGACGCCGAGGGCCGCCAGGCCCGGCGCGCTCAGGCCCCGCTCGCCGCAACGGAGGACGAGGTCGCGCAGCTGCTGTGCGAACGCATAGGTGGGCACGGCCTCTTCGAATCCGGCGGGCCAACCGAAGTCCTCGCCTTCGAGCATCGACCGGATCATCGCGTCGGCCTCGGGGCCGGTGAGTAGGCGCGGTTCGTCGCGCCCGGCGGCCACGGCGGCGGTACGCAGGAGCGCGAAAGCGAAGGCGGGGAAGGTGAAGACGCCGATTTCGGCTGCGGAGAAGGGAGCGGTCGCGGCGTTGAGTCGCAACCGGAGGTGAGCGGTGTCCTGACGCCGGAGTCCGAAGAACAGAATCGAGGCGGGGTCGGCTCCGGCGGCGACCTTGGCGGACGCGGCGCGAACGAGCGCTTCGGTTTTGCCGGTGCCGGGTCCGCCGCGGACGAGGAGCGGGCCGGAGGCGTGATCGAGCACCGCCCGCTGCGCCGGATCAAGCTCGATGTCGAGTTGGTCGGCGGGCGGATCGGTCAGTTCATAGCGGAGGTCGAACACGGACCCAATGGAACCATGGCCGACCGACAATTTCGGAGGCTATCCGGCGAAGTCGAATTCGCCGTCTTTGGCGCCCGCGAGGAACGCGGCCCATTCGGCGCGGGTGTAGACGATGACGGAGCCGTCGGGGTGGTGGGAGTGGCGAACGGCGACCCGGCCAAAGTCATCGGCGAGTGGCCCGGCTTCGACGCAGCTACCGCCATTGTCGCTGCTGCGCGAGCTGATCTTCCAGGCAATACCGGCGAGCTCCTGTGCTGAAAGCTCCCGCCCGGCGCCGGTGAAGACGGTTCTAATGAGCGCTACCGACCCCTTCGAGTCCAGCGCAGCCTTATTCACATCCTGCCGCGCATCCTCGAACCGTTCCACGCCAGGTGATTCGACATACAAGGATCCGCCCAGAGTCTCCGTATAGGCGCGTTCTCCAGCACCGTCTACCCCAGCGTCGGCGGTTACTTCTGCAAGCACGAGAGCGCCATGAACACCCTCCGCTTCTACTCCATCTGGGGACCTGGCGAACTCCATCTGGCGGATGGCCGCGTCTTCAACTTCGCCGACCTCACCAGCTGAATGAGCGCTGCGACGTACGCGACGAGATCAAGCGCGTCATGCCGGACGGCAAGGAGCGGACCGTCAAGTTGTCCTTCCTGGCCAATGCGAACGATGTGGCCCGTGTGAAAGCCGCACAGCATGCCGGTGCCGGGAACTCGTGAGTCCCCGGCACCGACGGTGGGTGTTTCCTTGAGTTGTGGTCTATTGTCGCGTCGGCTGATCGCGGAACCTTCAGCCGCCATGCCGCCGTTCAGCTTTGCTCCGCTCAGCTGAAGTGCAAGTCCCTGCGCCTCGCTCCCGCGTAGCCCAGCGCCGCGAAGGCCGCGGCCACCAGAACGAGCACTCCGATCGGGAGCCACTCCACTTCCTCGGCCGGGTACCTCGAGATGTGGTCGAACGGAGAAAGAGCCCTGAGCCAGCTCGGCATTTCGAGCAAGCTCCCGTAATACGCCACGACGAACGCGTACACCCACGCGACCCAGCGCACCCAGCCCGCCCTCGGCAGCCATGCATACGCCGCGAACGCGAACGCCGTCAGCGTCCACACCGCCGGCAGATGCACCAGCGACCCGCCGAGAAGCTCGCCGAAGATCGCGGAGTCGCCGGTCGAGGACATCCCCGTCGATGCCAGGAACACCCCGCCCACCACGACCGCGACGGTCGCGACCGTCAGCGCCGCAGGCAGATACGACCCGGGCCAACCACTCCGCGCCACCGGCGATCCGGCCAGCAGTTCGCCGCGTCCGCCGGTCTCCTCCTTGCGGGCCCGACCCACCACCAGCAGGCCGAACAGCGCCGCGAACAGGCCGTCGATCGCCGTAATGGTCGCCGCGAAGTTCTGCTCGATGCTCCCGCCGCCCTGGTCCAGCACCTGCCGCTGCTGCTCCGAGAGCGACTCGAGCATCTCGTCGGCGCTGCCCACGATCGACCCGTACGCCGCTCCCAAGAGCAGCATCGTGATCACGGCCGCCCACATCAGGCCCCGCGTGAGCCGGAACGTCAGCGAGCCGACGCCGCGCAGGCCGGACGGGGCTGTGGCCCGGCCGACCCGGGCGGGCGTCATGCCCTGTCCGAAGTCGCGGTGCGTCACCAGCGCGAACGCCAGCCAGATCAGTAGCGCCGCCGCGACCGCCGAGACGGCCAGCGGCCACCAGCGCTGCTCGGCGGTGAACACGAACGTCTCCTGGGCCCAGCCGACCGGCGAGAGCCAGATCGCGGCATTCTCCTGCGCGCTGCCGAGGCCGCTCATGAGCGCCGCGAAGCCGAGCATGGCGAACGCCAGCCCGTTCGCGCTCGACCCGTAGCCGCCCAGCTGCGCGGCCACGGCCGCTATGCCGGCGAAGACGATCCCGATCGCGCTGTGCGCCAGGCCGTATAGGAGCGCGCTACCGAAGTCGGCGCCCTGGACACCGGCCACCGTCAGTGCCAGCAGCACGCCGAGCACGAGCGCCGTGATCGTGGCGAGCAGCAGCGCGGCTGCCAGGTCGGACCTGCGTCCGACCGGTTGGGAGCGGATGACCTCCAGTCGGGAGGTCTCCTCGTCGGCCCTGGTGAGACGCGTGATCAGGAGGATGAACATGACCGCCGTCAGCGCGCCCGTCCACAGGATCATGTTGTGGGCGACCATCGCGGCGGTGCTGTCGGCGTAGGACTCGATGTACTCGGTGGGCCCGGTCATCGACCGCATCGCCGGAGAGTTCACCGTGGTCGCGTACTGGGCCCGGTCCTCGGCGGTCGGGTACAGGCCGGGGAAGGCCGCGGCGATCATCCAGGTGCCGCCCACGAGCCCGGCGAACCATCCGAGGAGGTACACGCGGGTGCGGCGGGCCTGGAACCGCAGGAGCTTGCCGGTCCCGGCGAGCGTGCCCAGGCCGTTCGCGAGCTCCGCTGCTGCGGTGGTCATGACCCGTTCTCCTCGCCGTTCGCCACGCCACTGGCGGCGAGCTCGTCGCCGTAGAAGCGCAGGAAGATCTCCTCGAGGGACGGCGGCTCGCAGGTCAGGGTCGCGACGCCGGCGACGGCGAGCTGCGCGAGCACGTCGTCGAGCGCGTCGGTGTCGACGCTGCACTCGACGTCGAAGCCGTCCACTTTGAGGTCGTGCACGCCCTCGTTGTCACTGAGGCCGCGCACGGGGTTCTTGAGGGTGGCACGCAGGCGGGAGCGCGAGAAGTGCCGCATCTCGGCGAGCGTGCCGGTCTCGACGATGACACCCTTGCGGATGATGCTCACTCGGTCGCACAGCGCCTCGACTTCGCTCATGATGTGGCTCGAGAGCAGCACGGTGCGCCCGGCCGCCGCGGCCTCCTTCACGCACTCGTTGAAGACCGCTCCCATGAGCGGGTCGAGACCGGAGGTCGGCTCGTCGAGCATGAGGAGGTCCACGTCGGCGGCGAACGCGGCCACGAGGGCCACCTTCTGCCGATTGCCCTTGGAATAGGAGCGGCCCTTTTTGCGCGGGTCGAGGTCGAAGCGCTCGAGGAGCTCGTCGCGCTTGCCCTTGTCGATGCCGCCCCTCAGGCGGCCGAGGAGGTCGATGGTCTCCCCGCCGGACAGGCCGGGCCAGAGGGCGACGTCGCCGGGTACGTAGGCGAGGCGCCGGTGCAGTTCGGCGGCGTCCTTCCAGGGGTCGGCGCCGAAGAGTTCGGCCCGGCCCGCGCCTGCGCGGAGCATGCCGAGGAGCACCCGGATCGCGGTCGACTTCCCGGCGCCGTTCGGGCCGAGGAAGCCATGGGTCTCGCCTTGCGCCACTTCGAGGTTCAGATGGTCGAGCGCGGTCACGTGACCGAAGCGCTTGACCAGGTTCTCAGTGCGGATCACTGCGTTCATGCGCTCAAGTTATCACAGTTTTCATGAATTTGTAAAATCTATATAGGCTCCGGCTATCATGTTGTTCCAAGCGTCAAGGGGGAGTGATGAAAGACCGCACCGACGAGCGCAAAGAGATCCTGGAGTATGTGGAGCGCTTCGCCGGGGTGCTGAACGACAGCGGACTGCAACGCATGACGGCCCGGGTCTTCTCCTACGTCTTGATCGACGATGCCGACACCTACACCGCCGCCGAGGTCGCCGAAGGCCTCGACATCAGCCTCGCCGCCGTCTCGGGGGCCGTGCGCGAGCTGGCCAACGCCGGGCTCCTCATCAAGGGCCGGCGCACCTCCACTCGGGCCGATGTCTACCGGCTCAACGACAGCGACATATGGGGCACGGTGATGCTCGACCGCAGCCCTATCGTCGACCGCTACCTCCAGATCGCCGTTGAAGGCCTCGAATCCCTCCCCGCGGGGCCCGGCCGCAGCCGCATCGCCCAGACCGCCGCGTTCATGGAGTTCATGAAGACCGAGATGGGAACCATACGGGAACTCTGGCTCGCTCGCCGCGGTGAACTGACCGCCCGTTTCGAAGAGCGTTGCCGCGATAGTGACGCGTCCGGCTAGTCCGGTATGCTGCAACCCTGACCGCCCCGATCAGATGAACCCTGGAGGAAGCCGACGTGGCCGACGACACCAGCCGCTCCGATGCGACCGCCGACAAGGGTCGTCCCACTCGCAAGCGGGGCGAGAAGACCGCCGAGCGCAATCCCGTCAAGAAACTCGGCCGCTTCCTGCGCGAGGTCGTCGAGCAGCTGCGCAAGGTCGTCTACCCGACCCGCCGCCAGCTCATCACCTACTCCATCGTGGTCCTGATCTTCGTCGGCATCGTGATGGCCTACATCGGCGGCCTCGACCTGCTCTTCGGCGACCTCGTCCGCCGCGCCTTCGGCACCTAGACGCGAGCCGCGTCCACCGCCCGAAGCCGTTCCCACGGGAGCGGCTTCATTGCTCGTCGGCCCACCCGAGGGACCCCGTTCACGGCCCCCGGCCTCGCCCGGGGCGGTTCACCCCCGCTGCTGCGGCCGCGGGCGGAATGCGTGACCTGCGCCGGTTCGCCGGTGCCTGAGTCGCGCCGCCGTGTCGAGCGGCTACCCTAGAAGGCATGACGCGCGCCGGTTCCGCCGGCGCGCGACTTCACAGGCGGGGATCGCCGTATCCGGGAGACCGTTTCGGTTGAGAGAGCGCCGCCGCCCAGAAAGTTCAGTCGCAGTGCCCCGCGATCGCGGGGCCGAGCCGGAATGAGAGTTGAGCGTGTCAGAGTTCGACGAGGCCCTGAAGAACGAGGTCGCGGCGCAGGCCGCGGCACAGGTCGCGGACGTCGACGCGGAGCCGGAGATCGACGAGGACGAGGTCGCCGAGGCCACCGAGCCTGAAGTCGACCCGGCCGAGGCGCTGCGCGCCAAGCTGCGCTTCGCCCCCGGCGAGTGGTACGTGCTGCACTCCTACGCCGGCTTCGAGAACCGGGTGCGCTCGAACCTGGAGAACCGGATCCAGTCCTTCGACATGGAGGACTACATCTACCAGATCGAGGTCCCCACCCACACCGAGGTGGAGATCAAGAACGGCAAGCGCTCCAAGGTGGAGGCCAAGGTCTTCCCCAGTTACGTGCTCGTCCGCATGGAGATGACCCCCGAGTCCTACTCGGTCGTGCGCAATACGCCGGGCGTGACCGGCTTCGTCGGCGTGGTCGACCGCACCGACCGGCCCAGCCCGCTCCCGCTCGACGAGGTCATCCAGTGGCTGCTCCCGCCGGAGCAGAAGCCCAAGGACGAGGCGGGCGCCGAGACCGGCGGTGGCGAGGAGATCAAGGTCGACTTCGTCGAGGGCGAGTCGGTCACCGTCGTGGACGGCGCCTTCGCCTCCATGCCGGCCACGATCGCCGAGATCAACGCCGAACAGCAGAAGCTCAAGGTCCTGGTCTCGATCTTCGGTCGCGAGACTCCGGTCGAGCTCAACTTCAACCAGGTCTCCAAGATCTAGCTTCGACGGCGCCGGTGACACACTTCCCGAACACCGTTCACCGGCGCCGCTGAACCGGGCTCGACGGCGCCTGTGGCGTCTGTTGCAGCTCACACACCTCGGCCGAGGACCCTGCCTGTTCGGCAGGTACCCTGGAGAGGTTGCGCACCTGCTCACGCATGCGTGCGCTTTGTAAGGCGGGGATCTCGTCCTCGCGACAGCCCAGGAAGAGAAGGACACGATGGCTCCCAACAAGAAGGCCGTTGTGACGTTCAAGCTGGAACTGCAGGGTGGCCAGGCCACCCCGGCTCCGCCGGTGGGTCCCGCCCTCGGCCAGCACGGCGTCAACATCATGGAGTTCTGCAAGGCCTACAACGCGGCCACCGAATCCCAGCGCGGCGAAGTCCTCCCCGCTGAGATCACGGTGTACGAGGACCGTTCGTTCACGTTCATCCTCAAGACCCCGCCGGCCGCCAAGCTCCTGCTCAAGGCCGCCGGTGTCGCCAAGGGCTCGGGCGAGCCCCACCGCGTCAAGGTCGGCAAGGTCACCGAGGCCCAGGTGCGCGAGATCGCGGAGAAGAAGCTCCCCGACCTCAACGCCAACGACCTCGACGCCGCGTCGCTCATCGTCGCCGGCACCGCCCGCTCGATGGGCATCACGGTCGAGGCCTAGGCCAGCAGAACGTCGCCGGAACCGAGTGATCGGTCCGGCATCACCCAGTGGAGGGGCGCGCGCCCGCCCTCACCACGACATCCGAAGGATGGAACATGAAGCGCAGCAAGAAGTACACCGACCTCGCCAAGAAGGTCGACAAGTCGCAGCTCTACGCGCCCGCCGAGGCGACCGGTCTCGCTAAGGAGACCTCGCCGACGTCGTTCGACGCCACCGTTGAGGTCGCCCTGCGCCTCGGCGTCGACCCGCGTCAGGCCGACCAGCTGGTCCGCGGCACCGTCTCCCTGCCTCACGGCACGGGCAAGACCGTCCGCGTCATCGTCTTCGCCGAGGGCGACAAGGCCGAGGCCGCCGTCGCCGCCGGTGCCGACGAGGTCGGCTCCGACGATCTCGTCAAGCGGATCTCCGAAGGCTGGCTCGACTTCGACGCCGCCGTCGCCACGCCCGACCAGATGGCCAAGATCGGCCGGATCGCGCGGATCCTGGGCCCGCGCGGTCTCATGCCGAACCCGAAGACCGGCACCGTTACGCCGGACGTCGCGAAGGCCGTCACGGAGATCAAGGCCGGCAAGATCGCCTTCCGCGTGGACAAGCACGCGAACCTGCACCTGCCGATCGGCAAGACCAGCTTCTCCGCCGAGCAGCTGGCCGAGAACTACAGCGCGGCCCTCGAAGAGGTGCAGCGCCTCAAGCCCGCGAGCTCCAAGGGCGTGTACATCAAGAAGGTCACCCTCACGACCACCATGGGCCCGGGCATCCCGGTCGACCCGCAGGCCGTGAAGGTCAAGTAGCACCGAAGTGTGACGTGGCCCCAGCGCAGGCTCCTGCGCTGGGGCTTTCGCATTCGGGCTTGTAGTATGTACACAACAACCCAAAGACCGTTCGGTTACCGCCTCGTGCGGTTGTAAACCACCCGGAACCGACGTAGGGCGACTACTCGAAGCGACCATGGTGTGGGCCAACCTTGTTGGCCTCAGGTCCCAATGATGAGGCGTCCCGCAGGGGCGCCTTTTTTGTTTGTCGCCTCCGCGACGGTTGAGGATTGATCAGCCGAGAAAGGAGGGAATTATGGCTGAACGGGAAAACTACCCGGCGGGTAAGCAGACCGCCATCGCCGAACTCGCCGAGGACTTCTCCAACGCGAACGCCACGGTGCTCACCGAGTACCGCGGACTGACTGTTGCAGAGCTCAGCGAGCTGCGGCGTTCCCTCGGTGAGGGGACGCGCTACCGCGTCGCCAAGAACACCCTTGCCAAGCGCGCCGCCAACCAGGCCGGCGTGACCGGACTGGACGACCTGTTCACCGGTCCCACCGCGATCACCTTCATCGAAGGCGACCCGGTGGAAGCCGCGAAGGGCCTGCGCAACTTCGCCAAGACGCACGAATCCTTGGTCATCAAGGGCGGATACATGGAGGGCAAAGCCCTCTCCGTCGAAGAGATCACCAAGCTCGCCGACCTCGAGTCGCGCGAAGTGCTCCTGGCCAAGCTCGCCGGCGCGATGAAAGCCACCGCGCAGAAGACCGCTTCCGTGCTCGCCGCCCCTGCCTCGCAGGTGGCCCGGCTCGGTGCGGCACTGCAGGACAAGAAAGAGGCCAGTGGCGAGTAGCGCCACCAGCCCGAGACTTTAGAAAGGAAACACCATGGCCAAGCTGTCCACTGAAGAGCTGCTCGAAACCTTCAAGGAGATGACCCTCCTCGAGGTCTCCGAGTTCGTCAAGGCGTTCGAGGAAGAGTTCGACGTCACCGCCGCCGCCCCGGTCGCCGTTGCCGCCGCTGCCGGCCCGGCCGCCGAAGCCGCCGTCGAGAAGGACACCTTCGACGTCGTCCTCGAGTCCGCCGGTGAGTCGAAGATCAAGGTCATCAAGGAAGTTCGGGCCCTGACCGGCCTCGGCCTCAAGGAAGCCAAGGAGCTCGTCGAGAGCGCCCCCAAGGCCGTCCTCGAGGGCGCGAAGAAGGAAGACGCCGACAAGGCCAAGGACGCCCTCGAAGGCGCCGGGGCCACCGTCTCCCTGAAGTAATCGCGCACTCCGCGATCCGCTGCAGCGGGGCCCTCGGGCCTCGCCTGAAGCGTTAGGGGCCTCCCAGCCCTTGTACGCAGACCGGGTCCGCACCGCCGACGAGGCGGCGCGGACCCGGTCTTTCTCTCTTCTGGAGAGAATTCCGAGAAGATTTCTCCCCAGCTGCAACGAATCCGGCGCATCGACACGTCTTTGCGGGTAGACGCACCCACGCACCCCGGGGTGGCCCACCCAAGTACAAGGAGAAGGACGATGTCCGCAAGGAGAGGAGCGGCCGGACTCGGCGCAGCGACAGTGCTCGCGCTCACGGCTGGCTGCGGGATGCTCGGCATCGGCGGTGGCGACGACGACAAGTCCCAAGAGGACCGCCTCGTCGAGATGATGAACGAGAGCCGCCGCATCGAGGGCGAGCTCATGGCCGCCGAGTACCGCATCGTCCAGAACTGCCTGGAGGAAGCCGGCTTCACCGTCCACGAGCCGTACATGATGGAGGTCTACGAGGAGCCCGAGCAGGACTCCCTGACCTACTACTACCCTCACGAGGACTTCATCCTCGACCCCGAGGAGGCCGCGGAGTGGGGCTTCGGCCAGTGGGCCAACGCCCCCGACGGCTGGGAGGATCCGGCCTCCGAGGAGTACTACTCCGACCAGGAGGAGGAGTACGAGGACGAGGGCTGGGAAGAGCCCGACACTTCCGAATGGGACGCGCTGACTCCTGAGGAACAGTACGACTGGTACGTCGCCTACCAGGGCGAGGAATACGCCGAGTACTCCTGGGGCACCAGGGAAGAGTGGGCCAACGGCTTCGAAGAGTCCGAGGAGGGCGTCGAAGAGGAGCTCACCGAGGAGGAGATCGCCGCCCTCGAAGAGGAAGCCGCCGAAGAGGAATCGGGCGAGATCGTCGTCGAGGAGTCGGACACCGAGGAGCCCAAGCCGGGCGGCTGCCAGCTCGAGATGATCGAGGCGCTCTACGGCGAGCCCACCATGCAGGAGGAGACCTGGGAGGAGGACGGCGAGTCCGAGACGTACACGTACTGGATCTACCGTCCCGAGAACCCCGCCTACGGCGACTCCGAAGAGAACATGTGGGAGGACATCGAGGCCGAGTACGCCGCCACGATGGCCGACAAGCAGACCGAGTTCATCGACTGCATCACCCCGCTCGGTTACGAGGGCTGGGAGTTCACCGAGTACAACAGCATGCCCATCTGGGAGTTCTTCGGCACGCTCTACTACCAGAACGCTTCTGAGGAGGACTCGGGCATGATGATGGACATGGGCGAGTCCGACGTCGAGGTCCCGCCGCTTCCCGAGGACGCTGGCAAGTCCTATGAGGAGTGGAAGGCCTACGAGATCCAGATGGCCGTCGACTTCGCCGACTGCGGCGAGAAGGTCGGTTACGCCGACGCCTCCGAGAAGGCCTACGACGATGCCCACGTGGAGGCCTACGCCGCCGTCGAGGAAGACGTCTATGCCTGGCAAGAGGACATGAACGACGCCATCGCCAAGGCTCAGGAGATCCTGGACGCCTAGCAAAAGCCACCTCTCATCGGGGAAGAAAGGCCCGGGTCGCGCAGATGGGGCGCGGCCCGGGCCGCCTCGCGTTCAGGGGCGACGAGCCCCAGGCCGCCGCAGCCGAAACCGCGTCACCTTTCCGAGGCGTGCTCGTTGTACAGATGAAGGCGGTCCGCGATCCGGTCCGAGGAACGGGTCCGCCGAAGGTGCGAGGGCGGGACGCCGCAATGCGGCCGGGCCCGGCCCGTTTCGGGTCGACTCCGGCGGCAGGCGACGCAAAGGCGTCCCGCGCCCGCACCGCAACCCGCGCCCGAGCGCCCGGCCCGTCCCTCACCGGGGCAACGGCGAAGCCGACCTGCTCGGCGACCGGGCACGCGGGCCAGGTGGTGTCCGGTCGGATAGACCGGACGGGGCCCGAGCCGGACGCGGGCGTCGCAGAGCAGTGGAGGGGGCCGCTCGGCGACGCCCCGCGCCGCCTCCCGCGATCGTGCGCTGACGCCCGAGCCGTCGCGTCGAACGGGGACCGCGAGCATCGGAGGGCCCCGCGCCGCCCGCGACACGCCCGAGCGCCGCGTATTGTCCAGCGCTGCGCCAGGCCCACCGGCCCGACTGCGCTCAGCCGCAGAATCCACCTCGCAGCCTCGCTGCGCTGGGCTTCGCCCGCCACCGAGCGGCCACGTCACCGCGTTCCCGCCCAGCTTCAGGCGCTGAGGCTGAAGGGGCGCATCCGGGCGAATTAGACGCCTGACTTGACGAAGTGTGACTTGATCCTGCAAACTAGTTCCTCAAGCGCCACCGCGTGGCGCGCGCAACGTTCGGCGCCGCCGGGTCCCCCGGTCCACCGAACGGGCGCACGGGCTTCGGCCCGGAGGCAGGACGGTCCCGGCAGCCGTAAGCGCCGGAATCGAGAAGCGCGTACTGGAGGAACTTCGGCAGCGGGAGAGATTGTCGTCACCATCGACCCCACCACGCGGTGGGGCAGTTGACAGTCGGCCGGAGCCTACGCTAAGGTATTAATTTGCGCTGCCTCCTTCACGCCTTCTTGACGCGGTGAGGGTCGTGGACGGTGGGGATTCCAGGCTATCGACTGACAATGGGCGCCGATTTCGGCATGTCCGTTCGATTCGATGCCCGCATCCGGCTGTCCTCGTCTATCCCGCATCGGTGCGGTGACTGCGGCATGCGCCGGCCGTCGTAACAATCAGGTCCTCGGAAGGACGAATCTTGGCAGCTTCCCGCACTGGCAAGACCAGCTCCAGCAAGAGCAAGCACGCACCTCGCCGTATCTCGTTCGGCAGGATCGAAGAGAAACTCGAAGTCCCGAACCTTCTGGCGCTCCAGAACGACTCGTTCGACTGGCTCGTCGGCAACGACAGCTACCGCGCCCGCGTGGGTGAAGACGCCGTGAGCGGTCTCGACGAGATCCTCGAGGAGATCAGCCCGATCGAGGACTTCTCGGGCACCATGAGCCTGTCCTTCTCCAACCCTCGTTTCGACGAGGTCAAGGCCCCCATCGAGGAGTGCCGCGAGAAGGACCTCACCTACTGCGCCCCGCTGTTCGTCACGGCGGAGTTCATCAACCACACCACCGGCGAGATCAAGAGCCAGACGGTCTTCATGGGCGATTTCCCCATGATGACTCCGAAGGGCACCTTCATCATCAACGGCACCGAGCGCGTAGTCGTCTCGCAGCTGGTGCGCTCGCCGGGCGTGTACTTCGACAAGAATCCCGACAAGACCTCCGACCGCGACCTCACCAGTGCCAAGGTCATTCCCGGCCGCGGCGCCTGGCTCGAGTTCGACATCGACAAGCGCGAGACCGTCGGCGTGCGCGTGGACCGCAAGCGCCGCCAGGCCGTCACCGTGCTGCTCAAGGCGATCGGTTGGGACAACGACCGCATTCGCGAGCGCTTCGGCTGGTCCGAGCTCATGATGGCGACCCTCGAGAAGGACACCATCAACTCGCAGGACGAGGCCCTGCTCGACATCTACCGCAAGCTCCGCCCGGGCGAGCCGCCGACGAAGGACAACGCGCAGTCGCTGCTGGAGAACCTGTTCTTCAACAAGAAGCGCTACGACCTCGCCAAGGTCGGCCGGTACAAGGTGAACAAGAAGTTCAGCCTCGACCACCCGATCTCGACCGGCGTGCTCACCGAGGACGACCTGGCCGCCACGATCGAGTACATGCTGCGGCTGCACTCGGCCGAGCCGGGCTTCGGCCCCGACGACATCGACCACTTCGGCAACCGCCGGGTGCGCACCGTGGGCGAGCTGATCCAGAACCAGATCCGGGTCGGGCTCTCCCGCATGGAGCGCGTCGTGCGCGAGCGCATGACGACCCAGGACGTCGAGGCGATCACGCCGCAGACCCTGATCAACATCCGCCCCGTGGTGGCCGCGATCAAGGAGTTCTTCGGCACCTCGCAGCTGTCGCAGTTCATGGACCAGGTCAACCCGATCACGGGCCTGACCCACCGCCGTCGCCTCTCGGCGCTCGGCCC
>DATABR010000179.1:0-4374 GCA_036259435.1 Glycomyces sp. | reverse complement strand
CGAGTACGGGCTCGGCGAAGCCGACGGGCCCGGGTGCGGGCGCGTCGCGGCGGGGTCGGCGTACGGGCTCGGCGGGGCCGAAGCCGGCGGCTTCGCGCCGAGGTTCGCCTGCGGCATGATCTGGGTGGCGTCCGAAGCGCTCGGGCCGCCCGGCTGCTTGACCACGGGCAAAATCGTGGTGCCGTCCGGCCCGACCTGGCCGCCCGGCATGCCGGGAGCGCCCGGCGCGGCGCCGAATCCGCCCTGCGGCATGACCTGCGTCGAGTCCGAGCCGCCCCCGTAGGCGGGCCCGAACTGGGTCGGCGCGGCGGCGCCGGAGTCGACGAGGCCGCCGGGGTGGATCATGGTCGGCGCGTCCGATCCGGGCGCGGGCCCGGCCTGGTAGACGCCGGGCGTCCCGACCTGGGCCGCGGTCGGCTGGTGGTCGGGCGGGCCGTCGGGCGCGAAGCTCTCGCCGTCGTCCTTGTCCCCGTCCTTGCTGCCGCGCAGCAGGAAGATGATGCCGATGATGCCGCCGACGACCAGGAGCGCTCCGATGACGATGAGGAAGATCAGGGTGCCGGAGATGCCGTTGCCCTCGGGCGGATCTTCGCTCGCCGCCGCCGGTGTGGGGGACGCCTCGGGCGTGGGTGCCGCGCTCGTCGGCTCCGCGACCTCCTCTGCGGCGAGCGTCACGTTCCTCTTATAACTGCCGCTGCCCTCGGAGACCTCGAAGGTGTCCTCTTTGTCCTGGAAGCCTTCCGCGGTGATGACCAGTGTCATCTCGCCGGGGGCGATCGGGTCGGAGCCGCTGCCGGTGAAGGTGTAGTTGCCGTCGCCGTCGGTGGTCGTCTCGTGGTCCTCGCCCTCACCGTCGGTGAGCTCGAGCTTGGCGTCCGGGACGGGCTGAGCGTTCGAGGTGACCGTGCCGCTGATCTCGCTGATCCCGGCCGAGGCCGTGCCCCGCACGGTGACACTCGTCTGAGTCGTGCCGCCGGGGAACTCGATGTTGAGCTGGCCGGTACGGGACTCGCCCTGCGGCAGGTCGGCCTCGGCCTGCGTGGTGACGATGAACTGGACCTGGCGCGTCTCGCCCGAGGTCATGCGCGAGCACTTGACCGAGCTGTCCCCGGACGCCTCGCACACTCCGCCGACGCCGACGAAGGCCATGCCGTCGAGTCCCGACAGGCTGCCCTTGATCTCAGCGTCCTTCGGACCATGGCCCGGAGGGAAGGTGGCCAAGACGTCGACGGTCACGGTGGCCGTCGCGCCGCCGATGTCGAGCTGCGGATCGTGGCCCTGGCTCACCCAGGCGTTGAAGTCGCCCTGGGCCAGCGCGGCCTGCGGGAACGCGAGGATGCCGAGGAGCATGCCGCCCGCCGCGGCGAGGCCGGCCAGGCATGCGCGCAGGCCACCCCCTCGCCCGCGTGGGGACCGCAGGACGTTAGTCTGGGTCCCGCTCGGTTCGGCGGCTACGGTCATCTACATCCCCTCCTGGGCATGTGTCGTCCAGCGCTCACTCGCGGCGTCCGCCGCGGGCAGGCACGACGAACCCACGGAAGCAGGCCGTCGTCGCCACTATGCCCGGTCTCATTTCGGTCACGGGAACGGGGTGCAGGCATTGCGGCATGCGCATTGCGCTCGGTTGTCCGAGTGCCCGGTCGAGCGCTCGGTGCGAACAGCACGGCCGTTCGGCACGGTGCCGTAACGGGCAGTCTAACGTGGTACGGAGGTCTTTCCGTGGACGCTGTGGCCGATGCCATTGCCGCGATCGACAACGACGAGGCCCCTGCCCGCGAGACGTTGAAGACGGCCGTTCGCGGGCTGTTGCAGGCGTTGGCGGAGAAAGCACCTGGTCATACCGTGGAAGTGCGGGTGCCGCCGTACGGCGCGGTGCAGTGCGTCGAGGGCCCGCGGCACCGTCGGGGCACGCCGCCCAACGTCATCGAATGTCAGCCGCTCGTGTTCCTCGCCCTCGCCACCGGCCGGACCAGTTGGCAGGAGGCAGTGGCCGCAGGAAAGGTCTCAGCCTCGGGCCAGCGCGCCGACCTCAGTGCCCTGCTGCCGATCACCGACTCCAGCGGCGAACTCCTCGACGACGAATAGTCGGCGGCTCCGCTTGAGCTTGGCTTCAGGTTCGCTCCGCTGCCTCGGAAGACCGGGGCCACCGCGGTGAGCGCTTGCGGAACGGTGAATATGCACTGTCGTAGGTGCACAAGGCTTTCGGCGCGTGCCGAAACGACAACCGCCCCGGTGCTTTCGCTCCGGGGCGGTGCTCTGTATATATAGGCCTTACTCGCCCAGCCGGGTGCCGATGCGGCCCTTCCAGGCCGCGTCGATGTCGGATCGGCTGATGTCGAAGTGGTCCCTCAGGTGCAGCCCGTCGGTGTTCGCGTCGGCGATGCCGAGCGGCGTGATCGGCATGTTCCGCTGCTCGCAAGCGGTGCGCACGGCCAGTTCCTGACCGCGCGGGATCACCACGAGCACCCGCCCGGACGACTCCGAGAACAGGTAAGTGAACGGGTCCGCGCCCTCCGGCAGGAGGATCTGCGCGCCGAGCCCGGAGTAGCTGATCGCCTCCACCAGCGCCTGCGCGAGCCCGCCCTCGGAGAGGTCGTGCGCGGCGGCGAGCTGCTCGGTCTCGCCCAGGCGCGAGAGCAGCTCGGCGAGCTTCATCTCGTGGTCGAGGTCGACCTTCGGCGGGAGGCCGCCGAGGTGGCCGTGCACCACCTGCGCCCATTCGGAGCCCGAGAGCTCCTCGGCGGTGGTACCAAGCAGTGCGATCGTGTCGCCGGTCTTGCCCAGGCCCAAGGGAATGCGACGGCTGACGTCCTCGAGCACGCCGAGCACGCCGATGACCGGCGTCGGGTGGATCGCGTCGCGGCCGGTCTGGTTGTAGAACGAGACGTTGCCGCCGGTGACCGGGATGCCGAGCTTCTGGCAGCCGTCGGCGATGCCGGTGACGGCCCGTTCGAACTGCCACATGACGTGCGGGTCCTCCGGCGAGCCGAAGTTGAGGCAGTCGCTGACGGCGATCGGGGTGGCGCCGGTGACGGCGACGTTCCGGTAGGCCTCGGCGAGTGCGAGCTGCGCGCCGACGTACGGGTCGAGCCGCGCGAAGCGGCCGTTGCCGTCCAGGGAGATCGCGATGCCGACGCCGGTGCGCTCGTCGAGACGGACCACGCCGGCGTCGTGCGGAGTGCCGAGCACCGTGTTGCCGAAGACCGAGGAGTCGTACTGCTCGGTGATCCAGGACTTGTCGCACAGGTTCGGGCTGGCGGCCATGTCGAGGACGGTCTGGCGGATCTCCTCGTCGGTGGTCGGGCGCGGCAGCGTCTCGGCCCGGTCGACGGCGATGAGCCCCAGGTCGTTCGGTTCGGTGAAGGGCCGGTTGTAGACGGGCCCTTCGTCGGCGAGCGACTTCGGCGGCACGTCGACGACGGTCTGGCCGTGGAAGTCGATCACGAGCCGACCGGAGTCGGTGACGGTGCCGATCTCGGTGGCGAGCAAGCCCCAGCGGCGCGAGCGCGCCAGGACTTCCTCGGCCTGGGCCGGGTCGACGATGAGGAGCATCCGCTCCTGCGACTCCGAGGCGAGGATGTCGTGCGGCTCCATGCCCTTGGCGCGCAAGGGGACGAGCTCGAGGTCGACGTGCATGCCGCCGTCGCCGGCGGCCGCGGTCTCGGAGAGGGCGCAGGTGAGGCCGGCGCCGCCGAGGTCTTGGACGCCGACGACGAGGCCGGCGTCGAAGAGCTCGAGGCAGACTTCGATGAGCAGCTTCTCGGTGAACGGGTCGCCGACCTGCACGCTCGGGCGCGCGTCGTCTTCGCCGTCTTCGGAGAAGGTGGCGCTGGCGAGGACGGAGACGCCGCCGATGCCGTCGCGGCCGGTCTTGGCGCCCAGCAGGATCACGGTGTTGCCGACGCCGCTGGCCTGCATGGACTGGAGGCGCGAGCGGGGCATGACGCCGACGCTGAGCGCGTTCACCAAAGGGTTGCCCTGGTAGCAGGGGTCGAAGTAGGTCTCGCCGCCGATGTTGGGCAGGCCCACGCAGTTGCCGTAGTGGCCGATGCCGTCGACGACGCCCGGGAGGACCCGGGCGGTGTCGGGGTGGTCGATGGCGCCGAAGCGGAGCGAGTCCATGACGGCGATCGGGCGGGCCCCCATGGCGATGATGTCGCGGATGATGCCGCCGACGCCGGTGGCCGCACCCTGCTTCGGCTCCACATAGGACGGGTGGTTGTGGGACTCGACCTTGAAGGTGACGGCGATGTTCTCGTCGATGGCGACGACGCCGGCGTTCTCGCCGATACCGGCCAAGAGGCGCGGGGTCTTCGGGTTCTTCTCGCCGAACTGGCGCAGGTGCACCCTGCTCGACTTGTACGAGCAGTGCTC
>DATABR010000178.1:0-4054 GCA_036259435.1 Glycomyces sp. | reverse complement strand
GGTGGAAGGGCAGCACCGTGGCCAGGCCCTCGACCTCCATCTCGGCCAGCGCGCGCTTGGAGCGCTGGAGGGCCTCCTTGCGGGTGGCGCCGGTGACGATGACCTTCGCCAGCAGCGAGTCGAAGTTGCCGTCGATGACGGTGCCCTCTTCGATGCCGGTGTCGACGCGCACGCCCGGGCCCGCCGGGAGCGTCAGCCTGGTGACCGTTCCGGGGGCGGGCAGGAAGCCGCGTCCGGGGTCTTCGCCGTTGATGCGGAACTCGATGGAGTGGCCGCGCGGCTCGGGGTCGGCGGTGATGTCGAGGGTCTCGCCCGAGGCGATGCGGAACTGCTCGCGAACCAGGTCGATCCCCGAGGTCTCCTCCGAGACCGGGTGCTCGACCTGGAGGCGGGTGTTCACCTCGAGGAAGGAGATGGTGCCGTCGACGGCCACGAGGAACTCGACGGTGCCGGCCCCGTGGTAGTCGGCGGCCTTGCAGATGGCCTTGGCGGCGTTGTGGATCACGGCGCGCTGCTCGTCGGTGAGGAACGGCGCGGGGGCCTCCTCGACGAGTTTCTGGTGGCGGCGCTGGAGGGAGCAGTCGCGGGTGCCGACGACGATGACGTTGCCGTGCGTGTCGGCGAGGACCTGCGCCTCGACGTGGCGGGGCCGGTCGAGGTAGCGCTCGACGAAGCATTCGCCGCGCCCGAAGGCCGCTTCGGCCTCGCGGACGGCCGAGTCGAACAGGTCGGGGATCTCTTCGCGGTTGCGGGCGACCTTGAGGCCGCGTCCGCCGCCGCCGAAGGCGGCCTTGATGGCGACGGGGAGGCCGTGCTCGTCGGCGAACGCGAGGATCTCGCTCGCGTCCTTCACCGGGTCCTTGGTGCCGGGCACCAGGGGCACGTTGGCCTTCATGGCGAGGTGGCGGGCGGTGACCTTGTCGCCCGCCACCTCGCCATGAAGGCGAACGTGCCGCTGGTGCCCGGCACCAAGGACCCGGTCAAGGACGCCTCCGAAATCCTCGCCTTCGCCGACGAGCACGGCCTGCCCGTGGCCATCAAGGCCGCCTTCGGCGGCGGCGGGCGCGGCCTCAAGGTCGCGCGCGAACGCGAGGAGATCCCCGACCTGTTCGAGTCCGCCGTCCGCGAGGCCGAGGCCGCCTTCGGGCGCGGCGAATGCTTCGTCGAGCGCTACCTCGACCGGCCCCGCCACGTCGAGGCGCAAGTCCTGGCCGACACGCACGGCAACGTCATCGTCGTCGGCACCCGCGACTGCTCCCTCCAGCGCCGCCACCAGAAACTCGTCGAGGAGGCCCCCGCGCCGTTCCTGACCGACGAGCAGCGCGCCGTGATCCACAACGCCGCCAAGGCCATCTGCAAAGCGGCCGACTACCACGGCGCGGGCACCGTCGAGTTCCTCGTCGCCGTCGACGGCACCATCTCCTTCCTCGAGGTCAACACCCGCCTCCAGGTCGAGCACCCCGTCTCCGAGGAGACCAGCGGCCTCGACCTCGTACGCGAGCAGTTCCGCATCGCCTCCGGCGAGACCGTGCCGCTCCTCGACGACCCCGAGCCGCGCGGCCACTCGATCGAGTTCCGCATCAACGGCGAAGACCCCGGCCGCGGCTTCCTGCCCGCCCCCGGCGCCGTCTCCAAGCTGCGGCTCCCGGCCGGCCCGGGCGTGCGCGTGGACACCGGCATCGAGGAGGGGTCCGTCATCGACGGGAACTTCGACTCGCTGCTCGCCAAAGTCATCGTCACCGCCCCCACCCGTGAGGAGGCGCTGCGGCGCTCGCGGCGCGCCCTCGCCGAGATGGAGGTCGAAGGCATCGCCACCGTGCTGCCGTTCCACCGGGCCGTGATCGAGGACCCGGCGTTCGCCGCGGACTTCACGGTGCACACCCGCTGGATCGAGACCGAGTGGGACAACACGCTCGAGCCGTACAAGGCCGGAGCCGGTGCGGGCAGCGAATCCGAGGAGCGCACGAACCTCGTGGTCGAAGTCGGCGGCAAGCGCCTCGAAGTGTCGATCCCCGCCGGACTGCTGAACCCCGTCGCATCGAGCAAGCCGAAGAAGCGCGGCACCAAGAAGCCGGCCGACGCCGGACCCGCGATCGGCGGCGACGGCCTGCCGTCCCCGATGCAGGGCACCATCGTCAAGGTCGCCGTCTCCGACGGCCAGTCCGTGGTCAAGGGCGACACGATCGTGGTTCTCGAGGCCATGAAAATGGAGCAGCCCATCGAGGCGCACAAGTCCGGCACGGTCTCGGGGCTCGAGGTCGCCATCGGCGACGTCGTGTCCGCGGGCGCGCCGATCTGTCAGATCTCGGACTGAGGACGCAGGTCGGGTCGTTCAGAAGCACAGCCGTAACCGATCTGTCGGGTCGAAGACTTACAGCGAGCGGTTTCGCGAGGGACAATGGTCAATGCTGTGCGTAACACCACAAGCACTGCTTTGCCGACCCGAAACCGGTTAGGGTTCCCGGCGGCGGAAATCCACCGCCGAGCACCCGACCACTCCCAACAGGGGGACTGCCATGCGCTTCATCGACGGACAACCGAGCCACGACCTCACCTACTCGGACGTTTTCATGGTCCCGAACCGGTCGAATGTGGCCTCGCGCCTCGACGTCGACCTCTCGACGACCGACGGCACCGGGAACTCCATCCCGATCATCGCGGCCAACATGACCGCGGTCTCGGGCCGGCGCATGGCCGAGACGCTCGCGCGCCGCGGCGCCCTGGCGGTCATCCCGCAGGACATCCCCGTCGACGTCGTCGCCGACGTGATCGCCCGCGTCAAGTCCCGGCCGCTCGACTGCGACGCGGCCCTGACGCTCCCGCCCACCGCCACGGTGGCCGAGGCGATCGCGCTGTTCCCCAAACGCGCCCACAGCGCGGTCATCGTCACCGACTCCGAGCGCCGCCCGCTCGGCGTGGTCACCGAGGCCGACTGCCGCGGCGTCGACCGCTTCACGCAGCTCGAACAGGTCGCCTCCGACCGGCTCGTCACCCTGCCGATGGGGATCTCCGACGCCGAGGCGTTCCGGACCCTCGAAGAGGCCAACGTCAAACTCGCGCCCGTGCTCGACGGCGAGGGCCGCCTGCACGGCGTGCTCACCCGCGCCGGGGCGCTGCGCAACACCATCTACAAACCGAACACCGACGCGGACGGCAAACTGCGGATCGCGGTCGCAATCGGCATCAACGGCGACGTGACCGGCAAGGCCGCCGCGCTGGTCGAGGCCGGGGCCGACGTGATCGTCGTGGACACCGCGCACGGCCACCAGGAGAAGATGCTCGACGCGCTCAAACTCGTGCGCGACGCCGCGCCGGGCCTGCCGATCGCGGCGGGCAACGTGGTGACCGCCGAGGGCACGACCGACCTGATCAACGCGGGCGCCGACATCGTGAAAGTGGGCGTGGGCCCGGGCGCGATGTGCACGACGCGGATGATGACCGGCGTGGGGCGGCCGCAGTTCTCGGCGGTGCTCGAATGCGCGGCGACCGCGCGCCGCTACGGGCGGCGCGTGTGGGCCGACGGCGGCGTGCGGCACCCGAGGGACGTGGCGCTGGCGCTGGCGGCGGGCGCGTCGAACGTCATGATCGGCTCGTGGTTCGCCGGGACGCACGAATCGCCCGGGGACATGCACTACGACGCGAACGGCAAGGCGTACAAGGAATCCTTCGGGATGGCGTCGGCGAGGGCGGTGAAGGCGAGGAGCGCGAGCGAATCGTCGTTCGACCAGGCGCGAAAGGGCCTGTTCGAGGAAGGGATCTCGACGGGCCGGATGTACCTGGACATGAAGCGCCCAGGCGTGGAGGACCTGCTGGACTCGATCGTGGCAGGGGTGCGCTCCGCGGCGACGTACGCGGGAGCGACGACCCTGGACGAATTCCACGAGAGGGCGGCCGTGGGAGTGCAGTCGGCGGCCGGCTACACCGAAGGCGCGCCGGTCCCGAGCAGCTGGTAAGCGCCGCAAGCGAAGTCGTGGGCGACCATCGCATGGCGGGCGTCCGAGGCGCTTCGTGTCGACCGGACCGAGAGGTGCTCGGGTGTGTTGTTCGCGGGCGC
>DATABR010000177.1:0-7815 GCA_036259435.1 Glycomyces sp. | reverse complement strand
CGGCTCAGCCGCGTTTCAGGAGCGCCGCGCCCGTCACCCACAGGGCCGCTGCGGAGCCGAACCCCGCCACCGCGCCCGCGAGCACCACGCCGCCCGTCCCGGCGACGAGGCCCGCGATCCCGGCGGTGATCATGACGACCCCGGTCCACCGGTACATCGGCTCGTCGAAGGCCGTGGCGAGGGGGATGAAGTGCACGCCGACGATGATCGCGATCGCGCCCGGCAGGAAATCCACCAGGTCCAAGGCCCGCAGCACGAGGATCGCGGCGGCGATGAGCACCACCGCTTGGGAGCGGCAGCGATGGTTTCCATGCCCCCATTATGTCGGAACGAGACCAGAAATCGTGTTCCGATGCTGTTTGCGGCGGAAGCGCCCGGACTCGGCTGAATCCGGCCGCCTCAACGGTCGCCGCTTCGCTCATAGCGATCGCTGAGCATCCAGTTCGACCAGAGATCACTGCGCACTCAGTCGATCAAAGATCGAAATGACAGGCGACCTTGTGACCGCTGGCCGCTTCCCTCCACTCCGGTTCCACTTCGGCGCAGATGTCCTCGGCCCACGGGCAGCGCGTCCTGAACCGGCAGCCGCTCGGCGGATTCGCCGGACTCGGCAGGTCGCCCTTCAGGATGATCCGCTCCCGAGTCGCCTCGATCTCCGGGTCCGGTTGGGGGACAGCGGAGAGCAGTGCTTTCGTGTACGGATGCCTCGGGTGTTCGTAGATCGTCTCGGAGTCGGCCTCCTCCACGATCTTGCCGAGGTACATGACGCCCACGCGGTCGGACAGGTGGCGCACCACCGCCAAGTCGTGGGCGATCACCAGGTAAGTCAGACCGAACTCGCCCTGAAGTTCATCGAGCAGGTTCATCACCTGCGCCTGGATCGACACGTCCAGCGCACTCACCGGCTCGTCGCACACGATCAGATCCGGGCGCAGCATGAGCGCCCGCGCGATGCCCAGGCGCTGGCGCTGCCCGCCGGAGAACTCGTGCGGATAGCGTTCGAGCACCGACTTCGGCAGGCCCACCGCGTCAAGGGTCTCGACCGCCAGCCTGCGCCGCTCCTCTTTCGAACCGACCCCGTGGACCTTCAACGGCTCCGCCAGGAGCATGTCCACATTGTGCCTCGGATTGAGCGAGCCCAGCGGGTCTTGAAAGACCATCTGCATCCTGGAGCGGAAGCGGCGCAGGCGTTCACCCTTCATCGCCGTCACCTCGTCACCGCCCAGCCGCACCCGGCCCGCCGTCGGCTCCTCCAGGCGCAGCACCGCCCGCCCGAACGTGGTCTTCCCGCAACCGGACTCGCCCACCAGGCCGTACGTGCCGCCCGGCGCGATGCGCAGACCCACGCCGTCGACCGCACGCACATGACCCACCGTGCGCTCCACGATGATGCCGCGCCGGATCGGGAAGTGGACCTTCAGGTCCTCGACCTCCAGCAGCGGGTTCGCCGCCTCGCCGCTCGGTTGCGGCACACTCGTGTCCAAATCCGGCTCCTCCGTGCGCTGGGCGGGGACGCGCGGCTCCACGCCTCCCTGCGGCTTCGGGTCAGTGCTCATTCGATCTCCTCGGCCATGACGCAGCGGTGCGCATGCAGCGACCCCACCAGCGCCGGCTCGCCCGCAACGCACAACTCCGTGACGCGGTCGCAGCGCGGCGCGAACGCGCAGCCGTCCTGCCAGCGGATCACATCCGCGATCGAACCGCGAATCGGCGTCAACGGCTCGTGCATCGGCAGATCCAGTCGAGGTATCGAACCCAGCAGACCGATCGTGTAAGGATGCGTCGGCCGCGCGAACAACTCCCGCACCGGCGCCGACTCCACCACCCTGCCCGAGTACAGCACGTTCACCTCGTCGCAGATGCCCGCGACCACGCCGAGGTCGTGGGTGATCATGAGCAGCGCCGTACCCTCGGATTCCACGAGGTCCTTGAGAAGCTCAAGGATCTGCGCCTGGATCGTGACGTCGAGCGCCGTCGTCGGCTCGTCGGCGATCAGAAGCCTCGGCGCGCAGGCGACGGCGATCGCGATGAGCACGCGCTGGCGCATGCCGCCCGAGAGCTGGTGCGGGTACTCCTTGAGGCGGCGGGTCGGGTCGGGGATGCCGACGCGGTCGAGGAGGTTCGCGGCCTCCTTGGTCGCCTTGTCGCCCTTGAGGTCCCGGTGGCGTTCGAGGACCTCGGTGATCTGGCGGCCGATCGGCACGACCGGGTTGAGGCTCGACAGGGGGTCTTGGAAGACCATGGCGAGGTCGGCGCCGCGGCGGCGGCGCATCGCGGCGGGAGGGAGGGTCAGCAGGTCGACGCCGTCGAACATGGCTCGGCCGTCGACGTGCGCGCCGCTGCCCTTGCGGCGGGTGCCGGTCGCGACGGCCTGCGGGGTCGCGCCCGCGGCCACCGAGACGGTGACGCTCCCGTCGGTTTCTGCGGTGGCGGGCGGTGCGGCCCCCGTGGGGGCGGGCACGGCGTCTTTGCGGTAGCGGCCCTTGGGGAGCAGGCCCATGATCGCCAGGCTCGTCACGGACTTGCCGCAGCCGGATTCGCCGACGAGGCCGACCACTTTGCCCTCGTCCACTGAGAAGGAGACGCCGTCGACGGCGGTGGCCGCGCCGAAGGCGACCCGCAGGTCCTCTACTTCGAGCAGTGCCACTACTCCTGCCTCCTCAGCCTGGGGTCGAGCGATTCGCGCATGGCCTCGCCCAGGAGGGTGAAGCCGAGGGCGGTGATGATGATGCCGATCGCCGGGTAGATCGCTAGTTGCGGTGCGCCCGAGAGGAACCGCTGCGCGTCGGCGAGCATGGTGCCCCATTCGGCGCTGCCCGGGTCGGGATTGCCCAGACCCAGGTAGGAGAGGGCGGCGGCCTCGATGATCGCGGTCGCGAGCACCAAGGTCGCCTGCACGATCACCGGCCCGAGCGAGTTGGGCAGGATGTGCGAGACCACGATCCGTCCTTTGGGGACACCCAGGGCGATGGCGGCGAGTACATAGTCCGAGTGCGCCTGAGCGAGCATCGAACCGCGCAGAAGCCGCGCGAAGATGGGGATCTGCGCGACGCCGACGGCGATCATGACGGTGCTCAGCGACGGGCCCAGGAGCGCGGCGACGCTCAGGGCCAGCAGCAGCATCGGGATGGCGAGCGCGACGTCGACCGCGCGCATGATGACCGCTTCGAGACGTTCGCCCCAGCGGCCGCCGAAGGTGCCCGCGGCGGCGGCCACGCCGCCGACGAGGGCCCCGGCCATCAACCCGATGAACGTGGCGACGACGCCGACCAGCAGCGTCTGGCGGGCGCCGATGATCATGCGGGAGAACATGTCGCGGCCCAGGTGGTCGAGGCCGAACCAGTTCTCGGCGCGCGGCCCGGGGAAGATGTTCCGGTTGAGGAAGACCTCCCGGCCCCAGGTCTGCGCGGTCGCGTCGTACGGCGCGATCCAGGGTCCCGCGATCGCCACGACCACGAACAGGCCGACGATGACGGCGCCGCAGACGGCCATCGGGGAGCGCTTGAGCCGTCGCAGCGACTGGCGCACCAGCGAACCGGACCTGGCGTCCCGCGCGGACGCGGTCGCCTCGATGAGCCTGTCGAGCTTCTCGATCTTCGCGATGGTCATTTCCGCACCCGCACTCTCGGGTCGAGGAAGCCGTAGGAGAGGTCCACGATCAGGTTGATGACGACGTAGAACACGGCGATGATGAGGATGAAGCCCATGAGCGCCGGGTAATCGCGCTCGGTCGTCGCCTGGTACACGAACGAGCCGATCCCGCCGAAGGAGAACACGCTCTCGGTGAGCACCGCGCCGGCGAACAGGCTCCCCAGGAGGAGGCCGATGATCGTGGCGATCGGCAGCATCGCGTTGCGCATGACGTGGCGGCTGCGGATGGTGCCGGGCGCGAGTCCCTTGGCGTCCGCGGTGCGCACGTAGTCCTCGCCCAACACGTCGAGGACGCTCGCTCGGGTGATGCGGACGATGACGGCGAAAGGGATCGACGCGAGCGCGATCGCGGGCAGCACCAGGTGCAGAAGCGCGTCCCAGGCGACGTTGAACTCGCCGGTGATGATCCCGTCGAGCACCCGCAGGCCGGTGACGTCGGTGTAGTCGATGCCGGCCGAGAGCCGGAACGCCGTCGGCAGCAACCCGAGCTCCTGCGCGAACACCACTTTGAGCATGGCGGCCAGGAAGAAGATCGGAATGCAGGTGCCCAGGAGCGACCCGGAGACGGCGGAGAAGTCGAGCCAGGTGCCCCGGCGCCGCGCGGCGAGGTAACCGAGCGGGATGCCCAGGCCGACGGCGAGGAGCATCGCGGCCAAGGACAGTTCGATGGTGGCGGGCAGGCGGTCGGCGAGTTCGGTGGCGATGGGCCGCCCGCTCGACAACGAAGATCCGAAGTCGAGGCGGACGGCCCGTCCGAGGAAGTCGCCGTACTGCGCCCAGATGGGGTCGTCGAGCCCCAGGGCGGCCCGCAGCGCCTCCCGCTGCTGGTCCGTGGCGTTCTCGGGGAGCAGCCGGTTCTCGGGTCCGCCCGGGAGGGCTTTGAACCACGCGAACAGCAGCAGCGTGAGTCCCAAGAGCGCCACGGCCAGTTGCAGGAGGCGCTTAACGGTGTAGCGCAGCATATGTCGCTGTTATTCGTTCCTGTTAGGAGGCGGTCGTGAAATAGACCTGCGAGAAGCTCTCCCGCGTGAGCGGGGAGACGTCCGGCGGGTACACATTCGGCGCGAACGCGATCGACGGCGGCGAGGAGGAGATGGGCAGGCCCGGGAGCTCTTCCATCACCAGCTCGTTCGCGGTCTTCCACAGATCCACGCGCTTGGCCTGGTCGGGTTCGGAGTTGGCGGCGGCGATCGCGTCGAACACCTCGGGGTTGTTGAAGCCCCATTCGGTGGATTCGGCGGCGAACCAGGTGCCGAGGAAGTTGTACGGGTCGGCGAAGTCGCCGGTCCAGCCGAGCAGGTACAGCGGGCATTCGCCGCTGCGGGTGGTCGGGATGTACTCGACCCAGGTGATCGGCTTGGCCTCGACGGTGACGCCCGCGGCCTCCAGGTCGGAGGCGATCATGTCGAAGATGTCCTTCGGCGCCGGCATGTAGGGCCGGCTCACGTCGGTCGGGTAGCAGAACGTGAGGGTCAGGTCCTCCGCGCCGGCGTCGGCGAGCATGTCCTTGGCCTTGTCGGCGTCGTAGTCGTAGGTGGCGACGTCCTCGGAGTAGCCCTCCAGGCTCGGCGGCTGGAACTGGGTGGCGACCAGGCCACCGGGCGGCAGCACCGAGTTGACGATGCGCTCGCGGTCGATGGCGTACGAGAGCGCCTCGCGCACGGCGTGGTCCTCGAGCGGGGAGTGGCTCTGCGTGTAAGCCAGGTACAGCAGGTTGAACACGCCGCGGACGGGCACCTGGTATTCGTCGTTGATGAGCGGCTGCACGTCGGCGGGGGCGGCGAGGTCGTAGCCGTGGATGTCGCCGGCCTCCAGGGCCTGGCGGCGGGCCGTCTCATCGGAGATGGTGCGGATGATGACGGTCTTGACGTGCGCCTTCTCGCCCCAGAAGTCGTCGAAGCGCGTGAGGGTCACCTGCTGCTCGGAGTGGTTCCACTCGGTGAGCATGTACGGGCCGGTCCCGGCGAGGGTCCCGGCGTTCTGGGTGTACTCCGGCAGCGGCGAGTCGGCCGTGGGGATCTGGGCGTCGGCGACGGCCTCGAGCGAGGTCGGGCTGACGATCGAGAACGCCTCGAGGGTGAACGCGCCCGGGAAGCTCGAGGTGAACTTCGAAAGGCTGATGGTCACGTCGAGCCCGTCGGCGGTGCAGCCCTCGTAGATCGAGTCGGCGGTGATGCCCATCTCGGGGTCGTTCGCGGCGAAGCCGCCGAAGACCGCCGAGTAGTAGTAGGTGAAGTTCGGGGACTGGTAGCCGCCCGTGAAGTTCGCCCAGCGGTCGAAGTTGGCGCACACGGCCGCGCCGTCGAGCGGGGTGCCGTCGTGGAAGGTCACGCCTTCGCGCAGGTGGAAGGTCCAGTCGGTGCCCTCGGGGTTCTGCTCCCACGACTCGGCGAGGCCGGGTGCAGTGTCGGTGCAGTCGGCGTCGAGGAGCGTGTCGAAGACCTGGCGGCTGACGCGGAAGGTCTCGCCGTCGGAGGCGAGGATCGGGTCGATGCTCGTGGGGTCGCCCGGGGAGGCGAAAACGAACGGCTGCGACTCGTTCGCCGCCTCGTCGGCCTCGGGACTCCCGTCGGTGCGCTCAGGGCAGGTGAAGTCGAAGTCCTCGGCGGTGTCGGCGTCCCCACCGGAGTCGCCGTCGGAGCCGCAGGCCGTGAACAGGCCCAATGCCAGGGCGGCGCCGGCCACTGCGGCGAAGGCGCGCCTGGTTGGGGTTAGTGACGTGCGCATAGGTTGTCTCACCCGTCGGTCGTTGGGTATTCGGAGGTAGGCATAGCCTAAGACCAGGTGAGTTGGACCACTGTTAAGCGTTATGTGATCGTGACCGTTTCGGCGAATATTGTTACCTGAATCGCAGCAGCAGCGTTCAACTGAAACCTGTTGCGGCCCAACGGTTTCGAAATCGAGTGCGCGCGCACTGCGGACGGGTCGGGCTCGGCACTCAGTCGACGTCGCGGCGGCCTGAGAACGCGCGGCCCAGGGTCACCTCGTCGGCGTACTCGAGATCCCCGCCGACGGGCAGCCCGCTGGCGAGCCGGGTGACCTTGAACCCCATGGGCTTGATGAGCATCGCCAGATAAGTCGCCGTCGCCTCGCCCTCGGTGTTGGGGTCGGTGGCGAGGATCAGCTCCTTGGTCTCGCCCGACTGAAGGCGCACCATGAGCTGGCGGATGCGCAGGTCATCAGGGCCGATGCCCTCGAGCGGGTTGATCGCGCCGCCGAGCACGTGGTAGCGGCCCCGGAACTCCCCGGTGCGCTCGATGGCGAGCACGTCCTTGGGTTCCTCCACTACGCAGATGAGCGTCTCGGAGCGACGCGGATCGCGGCAGATGCCGCACTGCTCGGCTTCGGTGACATTGCCGCAGGTCTCGCAGAACCGCACCTGCGCCTTGACACGTTCGAGCGCGGACGTGAGGCGCTCGACGTCGGCGCTCTCGGACGCGAGCAGGTGAAAGGCGAGCCGCTGAGCGCTCTTCGGGCCGATGCCCGGGAGCTGGCCCAGCTCTTCGATGAGGTCGCCCAATGCCCCGTCGTACAAGGATCTCTCTTTTCGTGCAACTCAAGCATGGTCGGTGTACGGACGGCGCAACGGCCCCGAACGGCGGTCGCTCCGCCGCACCGGTTGCAGCCCAGTGCGGAGCGGCGTCGCCGCCCCGGCCCTGGTCGTGCCGTGGTGGATTACATCCCGGGGAGGCCGAGGCCGCCGGTCATGCCGCCGAGGGCGTCACCGAGCGGGCCCATCTTCTCGGCGGCGAGCCGCTTGGCGTCCTCGGTGGCCGCCTGGATCGCGGCGAGGATGAGGTCCTCGAGGGTCTCGACGTCTTCGGGGTCGACCGCCTTCGGATCGATCTTCACCCCGGTGAGCTCGCCGTCGCCGGTGACGGTGGCGGTGACGAGCCCGCCGCCGGCTGAGGCGCTGACTTCGGTCTCGGCCAGCTCGGCCTGGGCCTGCATCATGTCGGCCTGCATCTGCTGCGCCTGTTGCAGCAGCTTCTGCATGTCTCCGCCTGGGAACATGTCGATCACTCCTCGCCGGTCGGCTTCGGATTTCCTCGGTTCCCAGCCAGCCTAGTCGCCCGGCACGACATCCACTCGGCGAGCACGCCAGGGGGTGTCCTGTGGGCGGTGGCGGTCTGGCGGGCGCAGACCGGGCTGGTGTGCCCGGTC
>DATABR010000176.1:0-12102 GCA_036259435.1 Glycomyces sp. | reverse complement strand
ACGCCGGTGGTCACGGCTCCGCCGAGGGCGGCGCGGCGGCGCCGACGCGCGCGGTAGCCCTGGCGCATGGCCAGTTTGATGTCCAATGAGGCCGGTGGGGGCGTGGCTTCGGGCCTGGCCTTGAGGAACACGTTCCCGGGGTCGTCTGGCGAGTTCATCTGGCTGCGTTTCCTTTCATCATGCCCGGATCGGGATGACGGATTCGGTCAATATGCGGCGCAACTTCCCCAGGCCTCTGGAGGACTGGCTCTTCACGGTGCCGGACGAGCAGCCCAGGGCCGCGGCGGTCTCGTCGACCGACAACTGCTCCCAGTACCGCAGCACGAGCGTGGCGCGCTCCCGGGGTGCGAGCCGGTCCAGCGCGCCGGCGACGGCGAGCTGCAGATCGACCAACTCCTGTGGAGCGTCCAGTCGCCCCGAAGGCATCTCCTCAGTGGCGCGTTCACGGCGCACCCACGCCAGGCGGCGGTGCGAGAGGAAGACGTTGGTCACGATGCGGCGCGTGTAGGCGCCGGCGCTGTTCGGATCGACGCGGTTCCAGGCGGCGAACAGCTTCGCCATCGACTTCTGGACGATGTCGTCCGCCTCGAACCAATCCCCGCACAGGTAGTACGCGTATCGCCGGAGGCCGTCGCGCTGCGCCAGCGCGAAGGCTTCGAACTCGGCCTCCTGCTGTTCCTTGGTCTTCATGGGCCTCTTTCGGATGACGGGTAGGGTGCCCGGCCCGCCCGCGGTGGTGGATGCGGCAAAGCCCGACACGGTAATTACTCCAACCTGCCCGGTGGGGTTGTCGAACCGCGAAGATCAATGTCCGCGCCGCTCGAAGCGCAGCAAACGAAGAAGCCCCGGTGACCCTGCGTAGCGTCAGGTCAACGGGGTCTGTTGCGGAAGCCGCTACTCGGCTCGACGCCGGGACGTTTCCCGCCTCGCATACGGCTTGAGCCGCTTGAATCTTCGGCCCGGTCGGATCAGCGGCGGCCGAACTGGTCGAAGTCTTTCGCCCCGGGGAACAGCGCTCGCGCCTGGTCGAGGTCCGGGGCGACGAAGACGCCCGAAGCCGAGACGAGAATGGACACTTCGCTCGCTTCGGCGCTGATCGACGCCTCGATCGAAAGCTTCCGGTCCGCCGTGGCGGTGATGCGCGAGCGCAGGAGCAGCGGCACCTCCACGGGGACGGGCCCGCGGTAGCGGACGTCCAGCGAGATGGTCATGGCGGGCATGCCGACCGTGTTGCAGGCCCAGCCCATCATCTCGTCCAACAGCATCGCGCTCACGCCGCCGTGCGCGAATCCGGGCGGGCCTTCGTGGGCGATCCCGAGCGTGCAGCGCCCGACGACGCCGCCTGCGTCCGGGGTGATCTCCAGCGGCGGGGCGAGGGGATTGCCGGGGCCGGAGGCGGGGCTGTACATCCTCTGGCCGCCGGGAAAGACGTCCACGTCAGGGATCTCGGCGCGCCCGCGCCGCCGGCCGATGAACCGGTCCTCGAGCCGCTTGACTTCGCCCGCCAGCTCTTGCAGGGCCTCGATCGGCAGGTCGGTACGGACCGCGGTCTCGACCAGGGCCCGCAGTTCGCCGCCGAGGTCGGCGATCAGTGCCCGTCGCTGTTCAAGGTCGCCTTCAACCATCGGTTCGACTGCCTTTCGCCAGTGCCGCCAGATCGGCGAGGCGGACGATCGATCCGCCCGCCCCCCACGTGCCGTCGGGCTGCTCGTGTATCAGCACCCAGACTCGCATGGCCTCGGGCTCGGGGAGTGCGCAGGCGGCGAGCACAGCCCGGGTGACTTCCTCGACCAGTCCGGCCTTGCGCCGTTCGGACAGCGCGCCTTGAGGGAACGGTCACCTCGCCGAGGAAGCGGAACTCGTCGTCCTCGGCGGTGCTCTGCACGCCTTCCGGCAGCTCGACGAGGTGGCTCGGGGCCTGGGCGCGCTCAGGAGGGCGGGTGGCAAGTCGTTCAACTCGAGCCCATCTAGATTCTCCCGCGACGTCACGCCACACCGCATGACGCTCCGCATGCCGAGCGTTGCGCTGAGGGTGGGCCGACGACACTCGCCGAAGTTTTGCGGCGGTCGGCGATTTGCCAGACTTGCGCAGCGCCCTGGCGTAGATTCGCCCTCATAGGACGAGTGTGCCTATGACCTGGGAGGACGAAACCGTGAGAGTCGCATACCGCGTGCTGGCCTACATCATCGCCATCGAGGTCGCGATCCAAGCCGCCGTGATGGTGTTCGCCATCGCCGGCCTGGGCATCTGGGTACAGGAAGGAGGCGTCTTCGACAAAGCGGTGATGGAGAGCGAAGAACCGCCCTTCCCCGAAGTCGTCGGCTTCATGATCCACGGCATCAACGGCATGATGATCATCCCCGCGATCGCACTGCTGCTGCTCATCGCCTCCTTCTTCGCGAAGGTCCGCCGCGGCATCGTGTTCGCCCTGGTGATCGCGGCACTCGTGGTCATCCAGATCTACCTGGGACTGTTCGGGCACGAGGCCGCCGTCTTCGGAATGCTGCACGGAATCAACGCACTCGCGCTGTTCACGGTCGCGCTGTGGGCGGGCCTGCGGGCCAAGAAGCCCGCGGGCGAGCCCGCGGTGAGGGAACATGCCCCTGCGTAGACGCGGTCGAACCATCGTCGCTTTGGGCGCAACCCTGGCGATCCTCGGGACGATCGGCTGGTTCTGGCAGGAGAGCCTGCTTCCGGACTCCTACTCCGTGACCGAGATGGGGTACCACGACTACGGGGGCGGGCCTCACCACGCTGGGACCTCCCTGGACGTCTCGGTGGACGCCCTGGCGCCTCCCGCCGATGCCGAGGCCGAAGTAGAGGTCACCCTGACCGCGGAGCAGAAGACATTCGAACTGGCCTCGGGCCGCAGCGTCGACGGCTATACGCTCAACGGCTCCTCGCCCGGCCCGATGATTCGCGCCGAACAGGGGCAGTTGGTAGAGGTGCGGCTGGTCAACGCGTCGGTGCGGGACAGGGTGACGCTGCACTGGCACGGCGTCGACGTCCCGGGCGGCATGGACGGTGTCGCAGGAGTGACTCAGGATGCGGTGGCGGTCGGCGAGGAGTTCGTCTACCGCTTTTACGCCCACCAAACGGGTACCTTCTGGTACCACTCGCATCAGGTCTCTCATGTACAGGTGGCAGGAGGGTTGTTCGGGGCCCTGGTGATCTCGCCCGCCGTCGAGCCCCGCCCGGTCGAGGTGGACGAGACCGCCCTCGTGCATCTCTACGAGGGCCAGCGGAGCGTCAACGGCCACGACGGCGATCTCACGGTCGACGCCGCCCCCGGCGACCGCGTTCGCGCGCGGGTCGTCAACACCGACGCCGGCCCGATATCGGTGTGGGTGGACGGAGCGCCGTTCCGGCTGACCGCCATCGATGCCGTCGACGTCAATGAACCCGAGGAAGTCGAGGACCTGGCGGTGACGGTCACCGCCGGCGGCCGGGCCGACCTCGAGTTCACCGTTCCGACCGACGGCGCGGCGGTACGGGTCGAACTGAGCGGCTCGCTGGCGCTCGTCTTCGGTGACGCTCCCTCCGAACCGAGACGCCAGCCGACCGAGGAGCTCGATCCCCTCCACTACGGCGCCCCGGCCGCCCTGGAGTTCGATCCGGACGCCGCTGACCGCGAATTCGAATTCAACATCGGCCGCCGCCTGGGCTTCCTCGATGGCCGTCCTGGCCGGTGGTGGACCGTGAACGGCGGCCTGTTCCCCGATGTGCCGATGTTCATGGTCGCCATGGGTGACGTGGTCGTCATGCGCCTCACCAACGACAGCGGCGAGGTCCATCCCATGCACTTGCACGGCCACCACGCGGTCGTCTTGTCGCGCGATGACGTCGCGGCCACTGGAAGTCCTTGGTGGATCGACTCGCTCGACGTCGGTGTCGGCGAAGTCTACGAGATCGCCTTCCTGGCGAACAACCCCGGCATCTGGATGGACCACTGCCACAACCTGCCGCACGCCGACGAGGGACTCAACGCTCACGTCATGTACGAGGGCGTGACCACGCCATTCAGAGTCGGCGGCCCGCCCACCAACGACCCCGAGTGAACGCGCGGCCCCAGGGGCGAAGTTCGCAGGGGCCGGGGCAGTCGGCGCGGCCTTCACCCTCCGGTCCTCAGACGGTGTCGCCTCAACCGGTTGGATGGCGGTGACCGCGACGGAGTGAGCAGCCCGTCCGACGATTGAGCCGGAATACCTCGCTCAGTCGTGATTCCCCGCTCGGGCGGTCAGGTCGTCCTCGCTCGTTGCGTGACGATGATGCAGGCGAGCACGAGTACCGCCGCGAGCGGGGCGGCGAGGGTCAGCGATTCTCCGAGCAGAAGCACTGCCCACACCAGAGTGAGCAGCGGTTGGGCGAGTTGGATCTGGCTCGCCTTGGCCACGCCGATGAGTCCCATGCCCTTGTACCAGACGACGAAGCCGCCGAACTGTGAGACGGCGGCGATATAGGCCATGCCGATGAGGGCCTTCGCCGTGAAATCGACCGGCTCCTGCCCCAGGGCCCATACGGATACGGCGAGGTTGACGGGGGCGGCGATGACCACACCCCAGGCGATGACGCGCCAGCCCGGCATATGCGCCGACAGTCGTCCGCCCTGCGCATAGCCGGCGGCGCAGACCAGCAGGGCGCCGAAGAGGTAGAGGTCGGCGACCGAGGGCCGGCCGTGGTTCTGTGCGAGCGCGAACGTGATGACCACCGCACCACCGGCTCCGGCCGCCGCCCAGAACACCCACGAGGGACTGCGCCCCGTGATGAGCGCGGAGATCGCCGCCGTGGCCATGGGAAGCGCACCGATGACGACCGCCGAATGCGCGGTGGACGAGGTCTGCAAGGCGAGCGTCGTCAACAGCGGGAAGCCGATCCCGCAGCCGCCCGCGACAACTGCCAGCGCGGGCCAGTCGGCGCGGGCCGGAAGCGGCGCCCGGGCCGCCAGTAGTGCGGCGAGGGCGATGAGGGCGGCCAGCACGCCACGGACGCCGGTGGCGCTCCAGGGGCCGAATCCGTCGAGGGCCCAGACCGTTCCTGGGAAGCTGAAGGAGAAGCCGACGATGCCGAGTCCGGCGAAGAGCACGCCACGAGTGGCCGTCGAGGTCTTTGGTTCGGGCAGCGGGGTCTTGACGGTCGTCATGGCGGTCCGTTTCGTCGTCGGAGCGGCTCCTCTCACAACCGGGCTGCGATGACCTGCGCGAACCGCTTGGCGGAAGACCTGGCGAAGGGCATGCTCAACGAGGGTTCGCAGAGCTCCAGTTCCAGGAGCACGGGCCGGCCGTCGGCATTGCGGACGAGGTCGATCCGACCATATAGCAACGGTTTCGGCATGCCCAAGTGGGAGGCCACCGCGGCCAGTGCGGCTGAGGCGACCGCTCGTTCGTCCTCAGTGGCGTCCCTGGGGCTGCGGGTGTCCTGTTCGGGTGCGTCGACGGTCCCGTCCGCGTTCAACAAGGCGCGCTTGCGGATGGCGTGGCTGTAGGCGCCCTCGAAGTAGATCAGGTCGGTCTCTCCGTATTGGTCGATCGAGGTCAGGTAGGGCTGGAGGATGACGTGCCGCCCTTGCCGGAGCAGTTTCCCGATGTACGCGGCCGTTTCGGCGTGCTGGGGAGGGGGAACCTCCGGACGTCCCGCGAGTAGGCGCCGACGTTGGGTTTCACCACGATCTCGGTGGCCTGCGGATGCGCGTCGAGGAACGCCCGCAGCACGGGCAGCGGGTCGGTTCCCGGTGCGATGAAGCTGCTCGGCACGATCGGGACGCCGGCCGCGTCCAGGTCGGCAAGGTAGCGCTTGTCCAGGCTCCACTTGACCACCGGCAGCGGGTTGAGGAGGTCGGTCATCGCGGCGGTGCGTTCGCACCAGTCCAGGAACTGTGGGAGTGTGTCCACATAGGTCCATGGGGAGCGCAGCAGGACGGCGTCGAAGACGCCCCAGTCGCGCCGCGACGATCAGCGCCGATCCCGAGCGGCATGCTCGGCGCCCTCGCCGGTCCATTCGACGGCGAGGTCACCGGTGATCCGCGTCCGCCGCGCATAGAGCGCGAACGACAGTCGGAGGACGAGCCGGAGCCCGGACGCCGTGGACAGCGCGCTGCGCCGGAAGCTGCGGACGGTGCCCGATGCCCCCGCCTCCTCCGCCGCGCCTCGGCATGGCGCACATCGGCTTGGCGTGATCCGATCCTTCGTCAACCTCATCGTTCGAGGACACCTTCGACACTGGCTTCGGGCCGGAGGTCCATGCGGCGCAGCAACTGGGCGTTGAGCGCGACGACGATGGTCGACAGCGACATCAGGATCGCGCCCACGGACATCGGCAGGACGAAGCCCACCGGGGCGAGGATGCCCGCCGCGAGCGGGACCGAGACGAGGTTGTACCCGCCTGCCCACCACAGGTTCTGCTTCATTTTGCGGTAGCTCGACCGCGAGAGGTCGATTACCGACAGCACCGAGCGCGGATCGTCGCTGGCGAGGATGACCCCCGCCGAGCCGATCGCGACGTCGGTGCCGGCGCCGATCGCGATGCCGACATCGGCCTGCGCAAGCGCGGGCGCGTCGTTCACCCCGTCACCGACCATCGCCACCTTCTTTCCTTCCGCTTGCAGCGCTTGCACCTTGGCGGACTTGTCCTCGGGGCGAACGCCCGCGAAGAACCGGTCGATGCCGAGCTCACCCGCGACCGAGGCGGCCACGGCCTCGGCGTCACCGGTGATCATCACGACCTCGACGCCGAGCCGGTGCAAAGCCCCGACGGCCTGCCGGGATTCAGTGCGGACCTCATCGGCGAGCTTCAAGGCGCCGACCACCTCGCCATCGCGCAGAATGTGCAGGATGATCGCCCCGTCTTCGCGCCACCCGGTTGCGACCGGCAGTTCGTCCACGCCTTGGTCTTCGAGCAGTCGGGGTCCCCCCACGCTGATCTGGCGACCGTCCACAGTCGCCTTCACACCCATCGCGGGCGAGGAGGTGAAACCCGAGGTCGTCGCGAGGGCCAAGCCGCGACCACCTGCGGCGCGCACGATGGCCTTCGCGAGGGGGTGTTCGCTGTCGGCCTCGGCGGCGGCAGCGAGCGCCAGCACGGCGTCCTCATCGAGCCCGCCGGCGGGTTCGACTGCGGCGACGACCGGCTCGCCCTTGGTCAAGGTGCCGGTCTTGTCGAACAGGACCGTGTCGATGGTGCGCATGCTCTCCAGCGCGAGACGGTCCTTGACGAGCACTCCGCCGCGTGCGGCCCGTTCGGTCGCGATCGAGACCACCAGCGGAATCGCCAGACCGAGGGCGTGGGGGCAGGCGATCACGAGCACGGTGATGGTGCGGACGACACCCAAATCCGGGAGACCGACCACGGCCCAGACGATCGCGGTGATCGCGGCCGATCCGAGCGCGAACCAGAACAGCCAACCGGCTGCGGTGTCGGCGATCCGCTGGGCGCGGGACGAAGAGTTCTGCGCCTCGGCGACCAGGCGCTGGATGCCCGCCAGCGCGGTGTCGTCACCGGTGGCGGTGACCTCGATGCGCAGACCGGATTCGGTGGCGACGGTGCCGGCGGTGACGGCCTCGCCCTCCGCGCGGGAGACGGTGCGGGATTCGCCGGTGACCATGGACTCGTCCATCTCGGCGCGGCCGTCCACGATGCGGCCGTCGGCCGGGACGCTACCGCCGGGGCGGACGACGACGAGGTCGCCGACGCGCAGGTCGGCCGGGGCGACGGTCACGGTCCGGCCGTCCTCGACCCGCTCGGCCTCGTCGGGTAGGAGCGCGGCGAGGGAGTCCAATGCGGAGGTGGTCTGGGCGAGCGATCGCATCTCGAGCCAGTGGCCGAGCAGCATGATCACGATCAATAGCGCCAGTTCCCACCAGAAGTCGAGCTCGTGGTGGAGCAGGCCGAGCGTCGCACCCCAGGAGGCGACGAACGCGACCGTGATCGCCAGGCCGATGAGCAGCATCATGCCGGGCTTGCGGGAGCGGAGTTCGCTGACCGCGCCGGTCAAGAACGGACGCCCGCCCCAGAAGAACATGACCGTCCCCAGGGCCGGCGACACCCATGGGAGCCAGGCGAGGTCGGGCAGGTCGTAACCCAGCAGCATCGCGAACATGCCCGAGAGGCCGACCACCGGGACCGCGAGCGCCAGCATGATCCAGAACAGGCGCCGGAACTGCCCGGCATGATCGCCGTGGCCGGTGTGACCGGCATGCCCTGCGTGCGCCGTGTGGTCGCCGTGGACGAGCGCGTCCGGTGCTCTCTGTGCGTCGTGAGCGATGTGGTCGGCATGGTGGCGGTGCGAGGCATGCTCGTCGTGGCCACCGTGCCCGGCATGGTCTGCCTGCCCGTGGTGCTCACTGTGGTCGTGGTGGGCAGCGTGATCATGATGAACCTCCGGCGCGCCGTGGTGCGTGTGCCCCTCGTGCGCGTCGTGATCGCGGCCGGGCGGTGGCCCGCCGTTCGATCCGTGGTGGGACTCGTTCATCTGCTTGTTCCTCTTGATGGAGAGCGCTGTAGTCAAAATGATGGTGGGGCCGGCGGTCGGCGGTACCCGGTTCGCCGGAACGGGAGCGGGCACCGCCGACCGGCCTCGGGCCGGTCTAGGCGGCCTTGGCGTATTTGGCCGGGTCGGCGTCGAACAGCGGACCGCAGGAGGCGCAGCACAGCCAGTACCGCTGCCCCTCGTGGTCGCGGACCAGGCCGGCGGCTTCGGCGTCGGCTTTGGCGACGGTGTTCCCGACCATCACCGGGCACTCGGCCGTCTCAGTGCCTTCGGTGGCGTCGGCGCCGTGGTGGTGCGCTGCTGCGGGAGTGTGGCAGCTTTCATCGGAGTGGCACATCGTGGAGTCGTTCCTCTCGTTCGAATCGGGTGCAGGGACGTCGGCGGCTGCGACGCGGTGGAAGAGGCCGCACTGGTCCGCTTTCTTGCTCGTGTCTGATACCCCTAGGGGGTATGGTTATGATGTTCTTTATACCCCTGGTGGGTATCAACGTCAAGAGGTACCGCGAAGAGATGAGGAACATCGCAGTGAAGACCGGATCGAACATCGTGATCGTCGGCGCGGGCGCAGCCGGTCACGCCGCCGCGAGCGCCCTGCGCAAAGAGGGATACGTCGACCGGATGACGCTCGTCCATCCCGAACCGCATGCGCCCTACAACCGAACCCTGGTCAACAAGGGCGTTCTGCCGGGACTTCTGACCCCGGAACAGATCGCGCTGCCCTTGGATTCCCTCGGCATCGACCTGGTGAACGCCGCCGCGACCGGCGTCGACACCGAGTGGTCGACGCTCTTGCTGCGCGACGGCGACCAGGTCGCGTTCGATGCCCTCATCGTCGCCACCGGCAGCGCGCCCCGACACGGCGTATCGACCGCGTCCGACGCCCGGGGACGGGTGTTCGGCCTCCACAGTGCCGAGGACGGGACCCGAATCCGGGACGTCGTGAACGGCATGGCGGCCCCGACGTTCACCGTGCTCGGCGCGGGATTCATCGGCGCCGAGGCGGCGAGCCACTTCGCTGAGGTCGGCGCGGACGTACATCTGGTCTCCCGGCCCACGCTGCCCCTCGCCGGGGTCGTGGGCGAGCCGATCGCCCGACGGGTCGCCGACTTGCACCACGAGCATGTCGACGCCCGATTCGGACGGAAGATTGAGCGCATCGACCAGGGCCGCGACTCGGTCACCGTCACACTCGACGACGGTATGCGACTCGAGTCCGATCTGGTGATCGTCGCCCACGGCAACACACCGGTTTCACAGTGGGCCGTCGGCGACGGCGGTGTGAAAGTGGACGAACGGCTCCGCGCCATCTGCCTGCCCGCCGCCTATGCGGCTGGAGGCGTCGCCGTCCATGCGAGCACGGGCGAGTCCTACCGGATCGACCATTGGGACGCGGCCGCGGCTCAAGGCGCCCATGCCGCAAGAACCTTGCTGCACGACCGCGAAGGCGCCCCCGACCCGGGCCCGTACGCACCGACCACCGGCTTCACCCTCAACCTCTATCGCACGCCGATCGCCGCGTACGGGGTCGCGCTGCCAAAAGCGGCGCAGCGACACGAAACCGCCGAGTCCGGCGGTTTCGTGACCAAGTTCCACGATCCGAACGGCAATCTGATCGCGGTAGCCGGGATCGCCGCAGGCCCCGCGCTCGCGGACCTGCGCGGCGGGCTCTCCCGACCCTGAACGGCATTGCCGCGTAGGCGGTCCGGGTCACGCTCGGCGGCGCGGACGATCGATCAGAAGCGGGCCATGATCGCCTCGAGGCGCGGGCGACGCCGCCCGGGACGGCCCGCACCTTGATCGTCGTGCCGGCCAGGTCGCCCACCTGGTGGGCGACCTCGCGAAGGCTTACCGGGCGGTCCCAGCCGATGTCGACGCGCTCCTGGCCCGGCTTCGGCGTTGACGGCGGCCGCCAGGTAGGCGGCGAGGACGCCGGTGTGGACAAAGGTCAGGGGGACGGTGGGTCTGCCGATCCACGACAGGCGGCCTTGTCGAGCGGGTTGCCCGCCGCGCTCGCGATCTGGTCGAGGAACGCTCAGGGGCGCAGGGAGACGAAGGGGACGCCGAGCTGCTCGAGCTTGTCCTCGGCGAGCTTCTTGTGCCAGAAGTGCGGGACGTCGGGCTTCTGGTCGTCGTCGAGATCGGCGCGGCCGGCTTCGACGACATCCGTGGCCGCCGAAGCGGCACGAACCGACCAGTGTGGACGACCTTTGACACAGGCCGGTTCACAAATCGGTGCTAATCGAATCTATTGACACTATATCGACGTATACCTATACTAATTGCTCTGTGAACGTGCACAGCCTGAGCTTTGACGGAGGTGACGCATGACGGAGCGATGACACGCCACTGAGCACCCGGCATCCTCAGCGACGCTGCCGGCCCCGGTCAGGGCCACCCGCGCCAGCGCGGGGCCGACCCGGCCGACTCCGACGGCATCTATCGATACACACGCGCCTGCCACACGAGCACCGGCAGGACAGGTCGCACCGGCGGCGGGCCACCGGTCCCCCATCCAAGCGGCCACAAGCATCCACTAGCTCAACGAGGAGACAACATGTCAATCCAACGACGAACGATCCTGGGCCTGGGCGCCGCCGCGGCCGTGGGCGCGGGCGGGCACCTGCTCGGCGCGGGCAGTGCGCTCGCGGCCCCTGCACCCACCCAGCAGCAGTACGGCGTAGGCGTACGCCGTTACGAGTGGGACCGCGACGGCCGCCCGCTCAACACCTACATCTACTACCCGTCCACCGAAGGTGCGGGCGGCGACGTGATCGAGGACGCCCCCATCGCCGAGGGGGCCTTCGCGGTCTACAACTACACTCACGGCTTCGGTTCCGATCCGCAGGGCTCGGAGTTCTTCATCCGGCCCCTGGCCGCGGCGGGCTTCATCGTCCCGGCCCCGCACTTCGAGTACGACGGCGCCGGCGAGGTCTGGAGTGGCGAGCCGTCGAAGGACGTCTCGGAGATCATCACCCAGACCCTCGCATTGAACGAGGCCGACGACCCGCTCGCCGGCCACATCGACGAGACTCCCGGCGTCGGCGTCTCGGGCCACTCCCTGGGCGGCATGACCACCCACGGCCTGCTGTCCGCCTGGCCGGACGAGCGGATCACCTCCGCCAACCCGCAGTCCTGTGAGGAGATGGGCGACCCCGCCGACTCCGTGTCGGCCAAGGTCGTGTTCGTCCACGGCGACCAGGACGACCTCACCCGATACGAGTCGGCCAGGGACGCGTATGACGCACTGTCCGCCCCGAAGGCGTTCCTGACCTTCGTCGGCGGAGACCACACCAGCTTCTGGGGCGACGACCGGTTCCCGAACACCGTCGTGGACTGGGCGCTGTGGAGTCTCTACGACGACACCGAAGCCAAAGACCGCCTCGAAGAGGACGCCGCCGGCGACGACACCGAATGGGAGTTCGTCGAGGAATAGGGCGGGTCCGCCCCTTGCCGCCCGCTGCCCGGCACGGCCGCGGAACGGGGCCGGATCATCTGACCACACTGAAAAATCGGGGCGCCGCCGTAAAGTGCCGGGTGGCGGCACCGCTCACCGTCCGGTTCCATCTCCGATATAGAGGTTGATCGCTCAGACGCAGTGGGGCCCGCTTCGCGAACGAAG
>DATABR010000175.1:0-4160 GCA_036259435.1 Glycomyces sp. | reverse complement strand
GCTCATCGCGAACCGCCCGTCGGGCAGCTCGGCGAAGGTCTGCATGCCCGGCCGCGCCAGGTCGTCACCGGGGAAGACGACGTCGGCGGTGAGGGTGCTGCTCCACGTCGCGCCGCCGTCGGTGGACGTGTAGTGGCCGATGCGCTGGTTGTTGGTGGGGCTGTTCGCGGGCCGCTCGTCCGAGATGAAGCAGGCGAGCGTCCCGTTGTCGGCCACCAGGAACGTCGGCTCCCAGATGCCGTGGCCCCATCCGTCGGGCATGCCGGAGGTCTGGGTGCAGTTCGACAGGTACGACCACGTGTAGCCGCCGTCGGTGCTCTTGAAGACCTCGACTTTCTGGGTCGTGTAGTCGCCGACGTTCCACGCGGTGCCCGAGGCGAGGAGGTCGCCCTGATTCAGGCCGGTGATGTCGCGGGGGACTTCGAAGAGGGTGGGCGCCTCGAGGTCCCAGCCGGGCGTGTTGGAGCCGAGCTCGGAGATGAGTCCCCAGCTCTGGCCGCCGTCGGTGCTGCGGTAGATCGGGAGGGTGCCCGGCGCGCCGTGGCCGCCCTTGGCGAATGTGGCGAGCATGGTCTGGGCGGCGGAGCCGTCGTGGTCGAGGCTGATCGCGCGCGGGTAGCCCGCGGTGCCGTTCGGGTGGGCGCCGAGGTCGGGGGAGTAGAGGACGGAGCCGGGCTGGGCCGCGGCGGCCGGTGTGAAGGCCGCGAGGGCGAGGATCGCGGCCGCCAGCAGCGCGAACGCGCGTCGCGCCGGGGCGGCCCACTGACTGGTGGTTCCCGTCATGGGGTTCCTCCTGTGGATGCGGGGCATCTACATATTTGCAGACGTTGCAAACACCATGCCAGTGATTTGCCTACGTTGCAAGAGGCAATTTCCTAACCGAGCGTGCTCTCTCTGGCGACGAGCCGGTGCGGGGCCACGATCTCCTCGGCCGGGGTCTCGGGGTCGGCGATCCGCGCCGCGATCCGGCGGACCGCCTCGCGGGCGATGAACGGCGTGTCCAGGGAGACGGTGCTGAGCGACGGCCGGGTGAAGCGGCCCTCCTCGATATCGTCGACGCCGATCACGGCCACGTCCTCGGGCACGCTCAGCCCGGCGTCGAACACCGCCCGCATCGCGCCCACCGCGAGCAGGTCCGAGAAGCAGAAGATCGCGTCCGGCCGCGGCCTGGCCTCCAGCAGCGTCTTCGCGGCCTCGTAGCCGTCGGTGCGGCTGTAGTGCGGCGCCGGGGTGGCGTACTCCGGGCGCGCCTCCAGGCCCGCCTCCTCGAGCGCCGCCTCGTACCCGGCCGTGCGCAGCAGCGGCGTCGCGTACTCCTCCAGCGGCTGCGCTCCGATCGCGGCGATCCTCGTGCGGCCGGTCTCGACCAGGTGCGCCACCGCGTCCCGCGCGGCCCGCACGTTGTCGATCGCCACGTGGTCGTACCGGCCGTCGAACTCGTGCTCGCCGAGCAGCACCAGCGGCAGGTGTTCGGAGCGGTGCATGTCGAGCAGCTCGGACTTCGTCACCAGCGGGCTGAAGAGGATCCCGTCGAAGAGCATCGTGCGGTCCTCGCCCATGAGCAGCCGCCGCTCGCGCTCGTGGTCGTGCCCGGTCTGGTCGATCATGACCCGGTATCCGAACTCGGCGGCCGCGTCGATCACGTCCCTGGCGAGCTCGCTGAAGTAGGGTACGTCGATCTCGGGAACGACGAGCGCGAGCATCCCCGTGCGGCCGGTGCGGAGGGTGCGGGCCACGGGGTTGGGGCGGTAGTCGAGCTCCTCGATCGCGCGCAGCACGCGCTGGCGCATGCGCTCGCTCACATGGGCGTAACCGCTCACCACGTTGGAAACGGTGCGGACGGAGACCTGCGCCAGTTCGGCGACGTCGCGGAGTGTTGCCGGCATACGGTCCATCCTACCGTTTGCAACGTCGGCAAAGAGGTGCTAGGTTTTGCGCACGTTGGCAAATCACACAAGGGAGTGCCATGAAACGCCATCTCCTCCGACGCCGGGCCGTGCTCGCCTCCGCCGGGCTCGCCGCCGCGGCGCCCGCTCTCGCAGCCTGCGGCCCCGACATCACCTCCGACGAAGGCGAGGGCGGCTCCGGCGCGCTCCAAGCGCCCACCGCCGACCGGCCCGAAGGCGAGATCACCATCTGGGACCGCTCAGGCGACCTCTTCGAGGTCTTCGAGGGCGTCATCGACGACTTCAACGCCGTCTACCCCGACATCAAGGTCAACCACGTCGCCGTCGACATCGATGCCAAACTCCAGAACACGCTCATCACCGCCGCCGACGTGCCCGACGGCGTCTTCCTCGACGACGCCAAGATCGGCGGCTACACCGACTACCTCTGGGACCTCAGCGAGGTCCTGAAGCCCTACACCGGCGACATCGCCCAGCAGAAGATCGACGTCAACACCGCAGGCGGCGCCATCTACGGCGTGCCCTACGACCTCAACCCCGGCCTGCTGTTCTACAACGCCACCGCGCTCGAGGCCGCTGGCGTCGACGCCACCGCCATCGAGACCTACGACGACCTGCTCGAGGCCGCCCGCCAGTACCAGGCCGCCGTGCCCGACTCCGGCCCCATCCACCTCGAGCAGTCCGCCTTCCTCGGGCAGCTCCAGCTCGAGATGTACGCCGGCCAGCTCGGCACCTCCATCGCCGACGCCGACGGCCAGCTGCGCCTCGACAGCCCCGAATACCTGCGGATCCTCCAGTTCCTCGACACCGTCCGCACCGAAGGGCTCGGCACCCGCGCCGAGTACCTGACCCCGACCGACGTCGCCGAGATGGACAACGGCAACCAGGTCTTCTACCCGTGGGCGATCTGGTTCAGCTTCGCCCCGCAGCAGATGCTCACCGAGACCTCCGGTGACTGGCGAGCCATGAAACTGCCCGCCTGGGACGCGGGCGGCGCCCGCTCGGGCGCCATGGGCGGCTCCTCGTTCGTGCTGCCCAAGGACGGCGCGAACGCCGACCTCGCCTGGCTGTTCTATGAATTCCTCATGTTCGACCAGGTCGGCTACACGGCCGTCTGGGGCCCGGGCGAGACCTACCCCGCGGGCCTGAACACCTCCATCCCCGCCTACGAGCCCGCCGCCGACCCCGCCGCGCCGCTCTTCGAACCGGTCGAGGCACTCGGCGGCCAGGACCTGTGGGCCGTCGCCACCGAGGCCGGCGCCGAGATCCCCGGAGGCACCCCCACCCCGAGCTGGTGGGACGGCGCCGTCGACTACCTCGGCAACGACATCCAGCGCATGCTCGACGGCGACATGACGCCCGAAGAGGTGATCGCCTCCTCGACCGAGCAGATCCAGACGAACCTGGTCGACCGGCAGTGACAGCAGTGACAGCCGCCCGCTCCGCGGGAACCGAGCGGAAGCGCCGCACCAACGCGACGGCACTGCGCAGGCGCCTGGCGCCGTACGTGTTCGTCCTGCCGTTCGTCGCCGTGTTCCTCGCGTTCAGCGTCTACCCGCTCTTCTACACCGCCCGCCTGAGCTTCACGAACTGGCGCGGCACGGGAGCCGCGGAGTGGGTCGGCTGGGACAACTACACCTACCTGCTCACCAGCCCGGCCTTCTGGAGCTCCCTCGGCAACTCCGCCGTCCTGTGGCTCCTCATCATCCCCGCCCAGCTCGTGATCGGCGTGCTCGTGGCCGTGCTGCTGGGCTCCGCGAAGCTCAAACTGCGCGGGCTCTACCGGGTGGCCTTCATCGTCCCGTTCGTCACCCCGCTCGTGGCCGTGGCCCAGATCTGGGTGGTCCTGTTCGACCAGCACTACGGCGCCGTCAACGCCGTGCTCGGCGCCTTCGGACTGCCCGACGTCGGTTGGCTCACCACAAGCGCCTGGGCCAAACTGACGCTTGCGCTGCTCTTCCTGTGGAAGACCACGGGCTTCATCGTGATCATCCTGCTCTCCGGCCTCCAGTCGATCAACAACTCGATCTACGAGGCCGCCTCCATCGACGGCGCCTCCAAGTCCCGGCAACTGCGAAGCCTCACCGTGCCGCTGCTGCGACGGACCATCATGTTCGCCGTCGTACTCCAGACCCTCGCCGTGTTCCAGATGTTCGCCGAGCCGTTCGTCGTGACCCAGGGCGGCCCCTACAACTCCACGACCACGGCGGGCTACTACCTCTACAACCACATCACCCGGGCGGACCTCGGCAC
>DATABR010000174.1:0-4772 GCA_036259435.1 Glycomyces sp. | reverse complement strand
GGTCACGGCCGTGCGGGAGGCCAAGGGCCGCACCAGCGACAACCTCGGCACCGACTACCCGAAGATCTCCGAGGCGCTGTGGACCGCGGTGCAGAACGCGCTCTCGGGGGCGGCCACCCCGGCCGAGGCCCTGCGACAGGCGCAGGCCGACGCCGAAGCCGCCATCGGCTGACAAGGAGCATCCCGCTCATGACCACGACCTCGGTCGAAGCGACCGGACGCACGTCCGGTCGTGTTGACCGAGGTCGTGGTCATGCGGGGATCGCTTCCTCTCAGCCGGTCGCCGCGGTCGCGTCGGCCTGCGCTTGGGCCAGGGCTTCGGCCGGTGTGGCCGAGCCGGACAGCGCGTTCTGGACGGCGGTCCACATGGCTTCGGAGATCTTCGGGTAGTCGGTGCCGAGGTTGTCGCTGGTGCGGCCCTTGGCGCCGCGGACGGCGTCGACCCACGGCTGGAGCTCGGGCTGCGCTTCGAGGAGCGCTTCCTGGGCTTCGGCGGTCGGCGGGATGTAGTAGGCGAAGGTCGTGGCGGTCTCGACGAAGCCCTCGGTGGTGGTCATGCACTCGGCGATCTGGCGGGTGATGTCGTAGCGCTCGGGGTCGGACTGGACCGGCGCGACGATGAACTCACCGCCGGTGGGGGCCGGCGCGGTGCCGCCGCCCTGGGCCGGGAGCGGGACGACGCCGGTCGCGAAACCGGCTTCGGCGGCGCTGTTGACCTGCCAGGTGCCGTTGACGGCGAAGGCGTACTCGCCGGTGAGGAATTCCTCCCAGGTGGTGTTCTGGGAGTTGGTGATGACCGAGTCGGGCGCGTAGCCCTCATCGAGCCAGCCGGTCCACAGCTCCAGTGCCGCGACGGCTTCGGGCGAGTCGAGGTCCTTCAGGTCGGCGCCCGCGCCCCAGAACCAGGGCAGGAACTGGAAGGAGCCCTCTTCGGTGCCGATGCCGGCGAAGGTGATGCCCTTGGCGCCGTTACCGGTCACTTGGGAGAGGGCGGCCGTGAGCGAGGCCCAGTCGGTCACCGAGGCCGGGTCCACGCCCGCGGCTTCGAGGATGTCGGCGTTGTAGTAGAGGGCGAGCGTGTTGGCGCCCACCGGGATGCCGTAGGTCGATTCGTCCACGACGCCCGCGGCCAGCAGGTTCTCGTCGATGCCGGAGACGTCGAGGCCGAGTTCGTCCACCGTGGTCAGCATGCCCGTGTCGGCCAGTGTGGACACCGCCGGGTTGTCGAGCAGCACGATGTCGGGACTGGTGCCCTCCTGGGCGGCGAGCAGCGTCTGGTTGGTGAGTGCGGTCGTGTCGGAGGCCGTGCGCTCGATGGTCACGCCCGCCGCGTCTCCGCAGGCCGCGACACGGTTGGCCCAGTCCGAACCCTCGGCGTGCTGCGGGTACGGGTCCCACCAGGTGTAGGTGTCGGCGTCCTGGTCCTCGCTGCCGCCGCCTGAGCAGGCGGCGGCGAACGCCAGTGCGGCGCAGGCCGCGGCCGCCGCGGCGGACCGGGCGAGGGGCTTGGGATTTCTCATCGGTTGTTCCTCCTTGAACGTTTCCCGGCCGACGGCGTCGGTCGAGTTGAGGGGACGGTCGTTTGCCGGGTCGTCGGCGGGGCGGTGCTGCCCCGGTCGACGAGTTCTGGGGCGACGAATCGGACGACGTAGGGGTCGTTCTCGCCGACCTGCTTCTCGATGCGGCGCACGAGCTGGCGTACGGCCATGCGCCCCAAGCGGTCGGGGGCGCTCTCGATCGAGGTGTAGGGCAGCGAGAAGGTGCGGGCGAATTCGTCGGAGTAGCGCCCGACCACCGAGAGGTCGGCGGGGGCGCTGAGGTGCCGGTCGTGCAGCACGGTGGGCAGGGCCGCTGCGGCGGCCTCGTTGTTGAGCAGTAGTCCGGTGGCGGTGGGGTGGGCGTCGAGCAGGGCGTGGAGGTCGCGGCCGATGTCGGGCTGGGTCGAGGAGCCGAAGACGGTGTGGAGGGCGACCCCTCTGGCGGCCGCGGTCTCCTTCGCGGCGTTCTGGAGCCGCCAGACGTAGGCGCCGCCGCGTTCGATGACGTGCTCGGGCTGGGAGACGAGGATGAGTTCGCGGTGACCGAGGTCGGCGAGGTGCTCGACCATGGCGCGCCCGGCCTCTTCGAAGTCGAGGTCGAAGACGTCGACGCCGGTGCAGTCGCCGGGCAGGCCGACGAGTGCCCCGGGCTGCGGGGCGGCCCGGAGGATCGGGAGGCGGTCGTCGTCCTCGGCGACGTTGAGCAGCACCACGCCGTCGACCATGCGGGAGTCGGTGATGCGCTTGAGGGCGCTCTGCCCGTCGGCGTCGGAGCTGAGCAGGATGTCGTAGCCCAGGTCGCGGGCGGTGTCGGCGACGCCCTGGATGTACTGGAGCATCGCGGGGGCGAACTCGTCGGGGAGGAACTGGGCGAGGAGCCCGATGACGTTGGAGCGGGAGGTCGCCAGCGCGCGGGCGCCGGCGTTGGGGGTGTAGCCCAGTTCCCTCGCGGCCTGGCGCACCCGTTCGCGCACTTCGTCGGAGACGGCGCGCTTGCCGGTCATGGCGTAGGACGCGGTCGAGCGGGCCACGCCCGCCGCGCGGGCGACATCCCCGATGTTCACCATGACTGCCTCCTCCGCTGACGTTCGCCGCAGTGCTCATTCACTGGGCACGAATCGTCGAACCGGTTCGGAGCATAACCCCGTGACGCGTCTGACGCAAGTCGATCTATGGGAACGTTTCACGTGTATATGCCTTCGTTATATCGAGGAACTTGCATCGAACGCGGTTCGAAACTAGCGTCAGACCTCCCACAACCTGTCGAACCGGTTCGACTTATCGACGAGGAGCAACGATGCAACTCACACTCAGACGGACCCTGGCGCGCGTCAGCGTCACGGCGCTCGCCCTCGGCGCGGTCATAGCGGGGGCCGGGGCCCCTGCCAGCGCCGCCGGCCTGACCCTCACCGTCGACGTCGGCAGCGTGGTCCGCCCGGCCACGCAGGTCGCCGCGGGCGGCCTTTACGGCGTCGGCTCGAACTCGCAGCCGACCACCGACATGCTCCTGCCGCTGAACCCGACGAGCTTCACGCAGCCCGCGCCGGGCACGACCCACCTGGGCAACGGCGCGACCGAGCCGTGCTGCGACTCGCTCGACGTGGGCGACAATCTCATCCGGGCCGGCGCGCAGCAGTTCATCCGCATGCCCGACATCTACCCGACGTTCCCCTACGACTGGCAGGGCTGGGGCGACTGGGAGTCGAAGGTCCGCAAGCAGGTCCAAGACCGCCTCGCCGAGACCGACATGACGAACATCCACGGCTGGGAGCTGTGGAACGAGCCCGACTGGACCTGGGACACCGGCGAGGCCGGCTCGTTCAACGAGGGCTGGGCGCGCACGTACAAGCTGGTGGACTCGCTCGACCCGGTGACGCCGATCGTGGGCCCGAGCTGGGCGCAGTACAACCACGACCGCATGCAGTCGTTCATGACGCACGCCAAGAACACGAACACCGTGCCCGACGTGATGGTCTGGCACGAGCTCGACGACATGAACTGGAACGCGTACGACGACCACCTCGCCGACTACCGCGCCATCGAGCGTTCGCTGGGCATCTCGCCGCGGCCTATCGCGATCAACGAGTACAACAGCTACAACCAGATGGACATCCCGAGCGTGGCCCTGCACTGGATGGCCGTGTTCGAGCGCCACGGCGTGCGCGAGGCGCACCGCGCCTACTGGTTCGAGGCCGGGACCTTCAACGGCCTGTTCACGCTGCAGAACCAGCCGACCGCCTCGTACTGGCTCTACCGCTGGTACGGCGCGATGACCGGCAACATCGTGCGGACCACGCCCGACTCCTGGCTCGACGGCATCGCCTCCTACGATTCCAGCCGCAAGATCGTGAACACGGTCTTCGGCGGCGACTACGGCGACAACACCGTGCGCGTCACGGGCCTCGGCGCCCTCGGCTCCCAGGTGAAGGTCCAGCTCCTGTCGACTCCCGGCTCCGGCAGACACACGCACGTCGCCGCGCCGGCGGTCGTGTCGACCGCGACGATGAACGTCTCGAACGGCGCGATCTCGGTGCCGGTCGACAACATGGACGCCGAGGCGGCCTACCAGCTCGTCATCACCCCGGCGGGCGGGCCGACCACGTCGTGGCAGCAGGTCTACGAGGCCGAGAACCAGACCGTGGTGAACGCGCAGACGCGCGGTTCGGGCGGGGCGTCGAACGGCTACTACGTCGGCGGCATCGACAACGACACCGACATGCGCTCGGACTCCTTCGTGGACTTCACCGTGAACGTGCCGCAGGCGCGCTCGTACACGATGGCCATCCGCTACGCCAACGGAACGGGTGCGAACTCGACGCACGGCCTGGCCTACAACGGCAGCGCCTGGTCCACAGTGTCGTATCCGCCGACCTCGGGCTGGGCCCAGTTCGGGACGGTGAACGTCACGGTCGACCTGAAGGCGGGTTACAACGTGATCCGCCTGGCCAAGGGCTCGCCGTACTTCGGCGGCGGCACCGGCTACGCCGAACTCGACAACATCAGACTGGCCTAACTCTCGGTTCCAGGGCCGGGCGCGCTTCCCACTCGCGCCCGGCCCTTTCCTGCCGTACCCCGGATCTACCGTCGACCGGGTCCGACACCGCACTCGAACGGGAGCGTCGCACCGCCCCGCATCCAGCACCGGCGAACCCTTGCGAAGCAATAGCACAGCAGTCCAGACGCCCCTGAAGCCTCGTCCGATCGGCCCATTTGGACTGTCCGATCATGCATTCC
>DATABR010000173.1:0-19121 GCA_036259435.1 Glycomyces sp. | reverse complement strand
CCCGCACCTGCCGGCGCCACAAGCGAGGCCTCTCCCCGAACCGGAGCGAGCAACGCTCGCACCATGCAAGGAACGCCGGTCGTGGCGTTCGGGTCCGTCCCCTGCGATCGCCACGACCGGCGTTCCTTGCATGGTGCGAGCGTTGCTCGCTCCGGTTCGGGGAGAGGCCTCGCTTGTGGCGCCGGCAGGTGCGGGCATACCCGAGTCGGCCCAGCGGCTCGCGGCGGCGATGAGGGTGTCGTAGTCCTTCTGCACGTGGAGGCGGCCCACCGAGAGGATGAGCGGGCGGTCGCCGATGCCGAGTTCGCCGCGGATCGCGCCGGGGTCGCCGGTGGCGCGGCGCGGCGGGGCGGCGACGGGCGCGAGGCGGGCGTCGCGGGCGCCGAGGGCGACGAGGTGCTCGTGCAGATCGGAGGAGGCCGCGAGGGCCACGTCGACGCCGCGGGCGAGGCGCTTCTCGATCTCGTCGGAAACGCGGCGCTTGAGCCCGGAGGTGATGAGCTGGTTGTGCCAGGTGGTGATGACCGCGGCTCCCGAAGGGCGGGCGGCGAGCGCGGTGAGCCCGGCGGTGAGGCCATGCGCGTGCACGAGGTCGACGCCGCGTCCGGTGATGCCGCGCAGGGCGTTCCGGGCGGCCCACCACGCGAGCGGGAGCTCGGGTGAGGGCTTGGCGGTGATCGGTGCGGGCGCGAAGCGGGCGCCCTTGGCGCGGAAGCCGAAGCGCTCCTCGGTTTCGGGCGGCCCGACGACCAGCACGCGGTCGCCGCGTTCGACGAGACCGGCCGCGAGCGACGCGACATGCGTCCCGATGCCGCCGGTCGAGGGGCCGAGCACCAAGGCGATACGGCGGTTGCTCACTTGTCCGCTCCACTTTCTGGGTCAGGGTCGGGTTGCTGTGCTTCGGTTTCGGCGTCTGCCGAGGACCGTATTCTTCCAGCGCGCCGCAGGACCGGGCGCACGACACCGGCACCGCCGATGAGCGCGCCGAGCCCGAGGTAGACGACGGCCGTGGCCGCGCCGACGACGAGGCCTTGGACCAGCGCGGTGGTGAAGGTGCCGGCGTGGCCCCACAGGGCGATGAGTTCGCGGGCGGCGAGTACCGCGCCGATCGCGGCCACGACCGTGGCGAGTGCGGCCCGCGGAACGCCCGCGAGGCTGGATGCTCCGGTGTGGCGGGCGATGGCGGCGGTGAGGGCGAGGCCGATGACGGTCATGCCGATGGACCAGGCGATCGCGAGCGCGAGCGTCCGGTCGGCGATGGGCATGGAGTAGGAGAGGATGACGGCGGCGGCGGCTCCGGCGGCCCAGCCGATCGAGGTGGCCCCGGCGGCGTACTTGTTGCGGCCGATGGCGTACAGGCCGCGGGAGTAGATCGCGAAGACCGAGTAGCCGAAGAGGCCGAAGGCGAGGCCGGTGAGGGTGGCCTGGAGCTGGGCCTGAGTATTCGGGTCCCGATCGGAGGAGACCGAGGAGAGGACGGTCGCGATGGGTTCGGCGAGTCCGGCGAGGGCGGCGACGCCGAGTCCTGAGAGGAGGAGCACGGCACGGCCGGTCTGGGAGAGGCGGCGCTGGTAGCGGTCGTGCTCCCCGAGCGAGAACGCTTCGGCGAGCACGGGGTAGGCGGCTGTGGCGAGGGGAACGGCGAGTACGGCCCAGGGTAGGAGGAAGAAGGTCTGCGAGACGGTGAAGATCGCGGAAGGCCCCTCCCCCGCTTCGTTGGCGAGGCGCAGGAGCAGGGCTTGGCACAGTTGCTGCGCGCCAACGGTGATCGCCCCGGCGATGGCGAGGGACTTCAGTCCGGCGGCGACGTGAGTGTCGAGTCGCCATGCCGGGCGGAGTTTGAGGCCGAGGCCGCGCAGCGGGAGGATGAGACTTCCGGCGAGAACGGCCACGCCGCAGGTGGTGCCGAGGGCGAGGAGCACGATCTCGCTTTGGCCGATCTCCTCCACTTGGGCCTCGCGACCGGAGACCATGCCGTAGACGACGTAGATGCCGGCCATGACGACGCTGGAGAGGAGCGGAGCCAAAGCGGGCCAGGCGAAGCGGCGGTGGGACTGCAGGATGCCGGTGAGGACGACCGCGACCCCGTAGAGCGGCACTTGCGGGGCGAAGAGCACGAGCATCTCGGTGGCGGTGTCGATCGTGGCCGCCGAAACGTCCTGCTCGCCCATGAGCACCAGGATGATCGGGCGCGCGAACAACGCGACCAGCAACCCGGCGGGAACCAGTATCGTCAGCGACCAGGTCAGCAGCGCCGAGGCGATATGGCTGACCTGCTTCGGCTCATTGCGCGCGAGCGGCGCGGCCAACAGCGGGATCACCAGCGCGGCGAGCGCGCCTCCGGCCACGAGCTCGAAGATGATGTTGGGGATGCTGTTCGCGGTCTGGTAGGCGGTACCGAGGCTGAAGAGGCCGACTGCCCAGGTGAACACCATGGTTCGCCCGAATCCGGCCAGGCGGGAGGCGACGGTGATCGCACCGATGACCGAAGCGGCACGACCGACTTCGCGTCGGGTCTCGGTCAAGACTTCGTCCGACCCAGCTCGTCCAGTTCCCGCAGCACGGGCGTCTCGGCGATGACCTTCGTGAAACTCACCTTCTCGGACGCGGCGATGAGCGCGGCGACGCCCGCGAGGGCGACGTGCCGGCCGATCACGCCGGTCCGGGCGATGTAGGCGAGGCCGAGGAGCGCGCCGAGGGCGTTCGCGCCGCCGTCGCCGAGCATGGTCTTGCCGTCGAGGTCGTCGGCCATCGCGGCCCCCGCAGCCGCACTGACCGCGAGTGCGGTGTTGGCCCCGCCCGCGGCGGTGGCCCGCCTGGACTTCTCGCTCACCGGGCGCGACAGCGGCGCGGAAGCGAAGGTGACGACCTTGAGGGCCCGACCGGGCCGCAGGTCGAACAGGTTGATCACGTTGGCGGTCCCGGCGATGACGCCGCCGCCGACGCCGACGTTCCAGATCCGGCGCAGCAATGGGCGGCGCTCGTCGGTGAGATCACCGTTGGCGTAGTCGATCAGGGCGGCCGAGGCCAGCCCTGCGGTGGAGATGCCGAGGACTTTGATGAGCCCGGCGCTGAGGCGGCCCTTGAGGAGCGCGCCGACGTGGCCCTTGAAACCCTTGGCCTTCTCGCCCTTGGCATCGGCCACGTCGTCGTAGAGTCCGACCGCTCCGGCGGTGAGCCCGACGGCGGCCGCTGCGGCGGCATACGCCGGGGAGTTCGCCCCGGCGACCGCACCGGCGGTGGCGCCCACGGTGATCCCGGGGCCTTCGGCCAGGGTGACGGTGTCGCCCTTGTGGTTGACTCGTTCCAGGTCGGACGCCCACTTGGAGCGCCGTACGGCGCTGATCGCGGCGATCGTGCCGCCTGCGGCGAGGCCTCCGATGAACGCCCGCCCGACAGTGCGCGTTAGCTGGCTCATGGCCGCGATACTAAGCCGCGTCGGGAAGCAGGCCTGAAGCGCCCTCCCCGATCCCGAGATGGTCCACGGTCCCGTTGTTCACGAATTCGGCGAGCGCGGCGACCGCGGCGATCTGGCCCTGCGCCGACCCGACGGTGTCGACGGTGGCGATGGTCTCGGCGTTCTCGGTGCGCAGCGTGATGATCGGGTTGAGGTCGCCGGTGTCGGTGGTGGCGGCGTAGACCGTGGGGTCGTCGGCGGCGAATGCGTTGGCGAAGGCCGCCATGCCGGCGTTGCGGTCTTCGGCGTTCGAGTCGGTGGAGCCGGAGTCGGCGAGGATGAGCACGCCGTCGGCGACGCCGGTGGGCGCGGTCTCGACGGTGAGCAGGGACAGCTCGGACAGGCCGGTGGTGACGGTGGTGATGTCGCCGGGGGCGATCTCGACGGTCGCGCCGCCGGCCTCGCCCGTGGTGACGGCGGCGAGCACGAAGCTCATGGTGGCCACGCCGTCGTAGGTGACGGGGGGCAGCACGGTGTCGGGGGCGGTGGTCTCGGCGAGGTCGCCGAGGGTGTCGGTGTTGCCCGGGTCGAAGTAGTCGTCGAGGACCGAGATGCGGCCGGAGACCGTGGCGCCCGCGTAGCCGAGCATCTCGACCGCACTGTCGACGACCTCGGTGTCGGCGCCGGGGAGGGCCACGACGAGGATGCTCTTGCCGGTGAGCTGGCCGGCCAGGTAGGCGGGGGCGATCTCGGCCGCGAAGGCCTGGTCGTCGCCGATCTGCTTCTCCTGCTGCTCGAGCTGGGCGCGCAGCTGCTCGTTGGAGTCGCGCAGGCTCTGGATGTTCGATTCGAACGCCTCGATGGCGGGCCCGTTGAGTGCGGCCGTTCCGAGGATGAGGCCCACGGTGAGGGCGAGGAACACCGCGGTGAGGCTCACGAGGTGGTAGCGGAAGTTGATCACGAGAACAGCCTTTGGATTTGGAAGAGCAGTCCGTCCCACCAGTCGGCGATGACATCGACGAACGAGCGCCCGACGGTGGAGATGGCGACGGCCGTGGCCATGGCGGCGAGGCCGGAGACGATGAGCAGGAGCAGCGCGGAGATCGACATGTCCTGGCGGTAGAGGCGCGAGACGCCCTTGGCGTCCACGAGCTTGCCGCCGACGCGCAGGCGCGTGAGGAAGGTCGAGGCCATGCCGCCGCGTCCCTTGTCGAGGAACTCGACCATGGTGACGTGGGTGCCGACGGCGCAGATGAGCTCGGCGCCCTTCTCGTCGGCCATGAGCATCGCGATGTCCTCGGAGGTGGCGGCGGCCGGGAACGGGATCGCGGGGACGCCGAGGCGGTCCATGCGCTCCATGCCGGGGGCGCGGCCGTCGGCGTAGGCGTGGACGACGATCTCGGCGCCGCAGCGCAGGGCGTCGTCGGAGACCGAGTCCATGTCGCCGACGATCATGTCGGGCGTGTAGCCGGCTTCGAGGAGCGCGTCCGCGCCGCCGTCCACGCCCACGAGCACGGGCTTGAACTCGCGGATGTACGGGCGCAGGACGTCGATGTCCTCTTTGTAGTTGTAGCCGCGGATGACGATGAGCGCGTGGCGGCCGTTGAAGTCGGTCTTCACGTCGGGCACGCCCACACCGTCGAGCAGTAGGTCGCGCTCGCGCTTGAGGTACTCCATCGTGTTGGCCGCGAAGGCCTCCAGCTGGACCGACAGGCCCTCCTTGGCGGCCTCCATGTCGGCGGCCACCGATTCCTCGGTCTGGACCACGCCGGAGCCGATCAGGGTGTCCCCGAAGTAGATGTCACCGCCGTCGACGGCGACGCTCTTGCCTTCGCGCACGTTCTCGAAGATCTCCTCGCCGACGCCGTCGATGAGGATGATGCCGGCCTTGACGAGCACTTCGGGACCGAGGTTCGGGTAGCGGCCGGAGATCGACTTGGCGGCATTGATGACCACGGGCGCGCCGGTCTCGACCAACGTGTCGGCGGCGACACGGTCGAGGTCGACATGGTCGATGATCGCGATGTCACCGGGTTCGAGACGGCCGCACAGCCGCTTGGTACGGCGGTCGAGGCGGGCGGTGCCGACCAGCCGTTCATCGGAGGACTCGCCCTCCGGGTTCCGCCCGGGCAAACGCAAGCTAGGTACACGCATCGTGCATCATCATGCCATTCGATCGCACGGGCCTCGGCGACGGCGCGCCGCTTCGACCCCCGCGTGTGGAGTGTTCGTCACGCCTTCATCTTCGCAGCCTCTGCCAGGAGTTCCTCGGCGTGGGCCACCCCCAGGTGGGAGTCGGGCATCCCGGCGAGCATGCGAGCAAGCTCACGTGCCCGTTCGGCGTCGTCGACCACGCGGACTCCCGAGACCGTGACCGCGCCTGAGGTGTCCTTCGAGACCACGAGGTGGCGGTCGGCGAACGCGGCGACCTGCGGCAGGTGGGTGACGACGAGCACCTGGTGGCGGCGGGCGAGCTTGGCGAGGCAGCGGCCGATCTCGACGGCGGCACGGCCGCCGACCCCGGCGTCGACCTCGTCGAACACCAGTACCGGGGGCCCGCCGATCTCGGCGAAGACCACTTCGATGGCGAGCATGACGCGGGAGAGCTCGCCGCCGGACGCGCCTTTGTGGAGGGCGGCGGGCAGTGAACCCGGGTGGGGGCGCAGCAGCAGCTCGACTTCGTCCGCACCGTCTTCGGTGGCGCCGGAGATCGCCGTCTCGACGGCGAGGTCGACGCCGCCGCGACCGGCCGGGCGCGGCTCGACCGCGGCCGCGACGTCGGCGTGCGGCATCGCGAGGCCCTTGAGTTCGGCCGAGACCGACGTGGAGAAGCGCTCGGCGGCGGCGCGGCGGGAAACGCGCAGCTGGGTGGCGAGCTCGGCGGCCCGGGCGGTGAGCTCCGCGTGCCGAGCCTCGAGCTCGGATACGCGCTCGTCGGAGACGTCGAGCTCTTCCAGGCGTTTGCGGGCGTTCTCGGCCCAGGCCAGCACGCCGGGAAGATCCTCGGCGTACTTGCGGTACAAGGTCTTCAGGGCCGCTTGCCGCTGGTAGATCTCCTCCAGGCGCCGCGGGTCGGCCGTGAGGTCGTCGAGGTAGGAGGAGAGGTCGACGGCGGCCTCGGCGAGCAGCGCGCCGGCCTCGGCGAGGCGTTCGGCGAACTCGGCGAGCTTCGGATCGGAGTGCGCGTCGTGCTCGAGTGCGCGGGCGGCGGCGCCGACGATGTCGGTCGCACCGCCGTCGCCGGTGGTCGGGTCGCCGGTGATCGCGCCATGCGCGGTGGCGGCGGCCAGGCGCAGGGCCTCGGCGTTCTCCAATCGGCGCGCCTCTTCGGCGAGTTCGGCGTCCTCGCCGTCCTGCGGGTCGACGGCGGTGATCTCATCGAGGCCCAGGCGGAGCATGTCGGCCTCGCGGGCCATCTCGCGGGCGCTGGTGCGCAGGCGCGAAAGTTCGGCGGCGCAGGCGCCGAGTTCGGTGTAGACGGCGCGGTAGGTGTCGAGGAGCTTCCCGTGGTCGGCCCCGGCGAAGCGGTCGAGCGCGGCCCGCTGCTCACTGGCGTGGAGCAGGCGCATCTGGTCGGCCTGGCCGTGCACGGAAATGGCGAGATCGCCCAATTCGGACAGCACCCCCACGGGCGCGGCCCGGCCGCCGACCCAAGCCCTTGAGCGGCCCTCCGAGGACACCGAGCGAGCCAGCAGCAGCTCGCCGTCCTCGAGGTCCGCGCCGGCTTCGATGGCCCTCTCACGCAGTTCGAGTGCGGCCTCGCCCACACTGAGGCGGCCCTCTACCAGGGCTTTGTCCGCCCCGAGGGGGGCACGGGAGGCACGACCGCCGAACAGCAGCCCCAGACCGGCGACGACCATGGTCTTTCCGGCCCCGGTTTCACCGGTGATGCAGGTCAGGCCGGAATCGAGCGGCAAGGTGGCGTCAGCGATCACGCCCAGATTCTGGATGCGAAGCTCCTCCAACACGCTTCGAAGCCTAGCCGGTCCGTCCGACAAACGACGGGCGAGCGGGGTTCGCTGCCCACTAGATTCGCCCGTGACGCCAACCGTCAACGGGCAGAGAGAGTTTCGACACCAGCCGCGAAGCGAAAGGCTGCTCGGACATGCGCACCAGTCGCACGGGACGATCCGACCGCCGGATCGCCACCGTCGACCCGGCCGTCAGGCGGGTCAGCTCCTTGCCGTCGGCGATGAGCGCGCCCTCGGTTCCGACGGACTCGACGCCGATGCGGATCTCCGAAGAGGAGTGGACGACCATGGGCTTGGCGAACAGCGCGTGCGCGTTCATGGGGACGACCACCAGAGCGTCCACATCGGGCCAGACCACCGGACCGCCGGCCGACATCGCGTGGGCGGTCGAGCCGGTCGGGGTGGCGACCGCGACGCCGTCGCAGCCGTAGCGCGAGATCCGGGTGCCGTCGATCTCGACGAACAGCTCCAGCATGCGGGCCGGCTCGGCCTTCTCGACGGCGATGTCGTTGAACGCCCACGAGCGGTGCATTTCGCCGTCGGTGCCCCAGGCCTCGACCGCCAGCGCGGTGCGCTCCTCGACGGTGTATTCGCCATCGAGCAGGCGCGAGACGACGGTCTCGAGCTCGCCGGTCTCGGCTTCGGCGAGGAAGCCGACCTTGCCGAAGTTGACGCCCAGCAGCGGGACGTCGGCCTCGCCCGCGAGCTTCGCGGAGCGCAGCACGGTGCCGTCACCGCCGAGGGCGAGCACGAGGTCGGCGGTGCCGTCGGCCGCGTCGTCGACGACGCGGAGCGCGTCGGGGTGGAGGAGCGAGCGGACCTGGCCGGGGAGGATGCGGACCGCGACATCGGCAGAGCGCAGTGCGGCGGCGAGCTTCTCGGCGAGTTCGGCAACGTCCTCGCGGAGCGGATGCGTCACGACCAAGACGCGGCTCGGCTTCTGCTGCGACCCCACTCGCGCTCCTTCACTGACGGCTACAGGGCCTCGAACTGTACTCCAGACGGGTTTACCCGCAGTATCGGAGAGCATACCGAAGATAACGCTTGCAGCACGCGGTTCGGCCCGATTGAGCAACCGGACATCGCACCTCGGTTTCCGAGGTGATCCAAGCCATATGCGGTCGTGATCCCTTGCGGCACAATGTGCCCCAACACCACCCGAATACATTGGAGACCCGCATGGCGACACGACGCCAGATTCTCGGATACTCAGCTCTCACCGCCGCCGCAGCGGCCGGACTCGCCACGGTCGGCCCGCGAGCCGCCGCCGCGAACGGCGCGCACGTCCCCGCCCTCGTCATCGGCACCGGATACGGCGCGGCCGTCTCGGCACTGCGCCTCGCCGAAGCCGGCGTCCCGGTCACCATGCTCGAGATGGGTCGCCTGTGGAGCGAACCGGCGGAGGACGGCAAGGTCTTCTGCACCATCACCGCGCCCGACGAGCGCAGCATGTGGTTCAAGACCCGCACCGAAGCGCCCCTCGCCACGTTCCTGTGGCTCGACGTGGTCAATCGCGACATCGACCCCTATCCCGGCGTCCTCGACCGGATCGACCACGGCGACATGGCCGTCTACCTCGGCCGCGGTGTCGGCGGCGGCTCACTCGTCAACGGCGGCATGGCCGTCGTCCCCCGCCGCGACTACTTCGGCGAGATCCTCCCCGGGGTCGACGCCGACGCCATGTACGACAAGTACTTCCCCCTCGCGCAGACCGAACTGCACGCCAACACCATCGACCCGGCGTACCACGAGCAGTCGGCGTACTACCGGTTCAGCCGCGTCGCCGCCGCCCAGGCCGAAGCCGCCGGACTCACGACCACCCTCGTGCCCGGCGTCTACGACTTCGACTACATGAAGCGCGAAGAGGCCGGCACCGAGACCAAGTCGGCCCTGGCCGCCGAGGTCATCTACGGCAACAACCACGGCAAGATGAGCCTGCCGAAGACCTACCTCGCCAAGGCCCTCGGCACCGGCAGGGTCACCATCGCCTCCCGCCACGAGGTGCGCCGCATCGAGATCGACGAGGACGGCGACTACGCGGTCACCGTCGACCACAAGAACGACGCGAACGAGGTCGTCGAGACCAAGCGGATCACCTGCGAGCACCTCTTCCTCGGCGCCGGGAGCCTCGGCACCACCGAGTTGCTGCTGCGCGCCCGCGACACCGGCGACCTTCCCGACCTCGACGACGCGATCGGCCAGGGCTGGGGCCCCAACGGCAACGTCATGACCGCCCGCTCCAACCCCGTCTGGGCCCCCACCGGCATCAAGCAGTCCACGATCCCGGTCGTGGGCATCGACGACTGGGACAACGAAGCCGCGCGCGTCTTCGCCGAGATCGCCCCGTTGCCCGCCGGGATCGAAACCTGGGTGAGTCTGTACCTGGCGATCACCGACAACCCCGAGCGCGGCCACTTCACCTACGACGCCGCAACGGACCGGGCCGTCCTGAACTGGACAGCGGAGCAGTCGCAGCCGAGCGTCGCGGCCGCGAAGTCGCTGTTCGACCGCATCAACAAGAAGCACGGCACCACGTATCGCAGGGACCTGTTCGGCGGGAACCGGGCCTTCGCGGACGACTTCTGCTACCACCCGCTCGGCGGCTGCGTGCTCGGCGAGACCACCGACGAGTACGGCCGCCTCAACGGCTACGACCGGCTCTACGTCACCGACTCCTCGCTCATCCCCGGCTCCATCGGGGTGAATCCGCTGGTGACCATCACCGCGCTGGCCGAGCGGAACCTGGAGGCGATCGTCGCGGCCGACTTCGCCTAGGCAGTTGTCACACGACGACTACCGACACGAAGCGCGTTAGTTGTAAGGAGACAACTGTCGACCGCTCAGGCGAGCTTCGGACCGGCGGCGACGATCGCGTCGACTTCGGCACGGCCGATCGGCTCGCCGTCGGTGACCATGCGGCAGAAGAACTCCACGTTCCCCTTCGGGCCGGGCAGCGGGCTGGCGGCCACTCCGGTGGTGGTCCAGCCGAGCTGTCCGGCCTTCTCGATCACGCCCCACACGGCCTCGGCCCGCTGCGCCGGGTCGCCGACGACCCCGCCGGAGCCGACCTGGCCCTTACCGACCTCGAACTGCGGTTTGACCATCGGCAGCATCATGCCGCCAGTCTTAGTGCAGGCGACCAGCGCGGGCAGCACGAGTTCGAGCGAGATGAACGAGAGGTCGCCGACGGTGAGGTCCACTTGGCCGCCGATCTGCTCGGGGGTCAGGTGGCGGACGTTGGTACGGTCGTGGATGACGACGCGCTCATCCGTCTGGAGCTTCCAGGCGAGCTGGCCGTAGCCGACGTCCACGGCGAGCACCTCGGCCGCGCCGCGGCGCAACAGCACATCGGTGAAGCCGCCGGTGGAGGCCCCGGCATCGAGGACCCGCAGGCCCTTCGGGTCGACCTCGAAGGCGTCCAGGGCGCCGATGAGTTTGTGCGCGCCGCGCGAGACGTGGTCGTCCACGTCGCCGACGAGGCGGATCGAGTCGTCGCCGGTGACACTGGTGGCGGCCTTGGTCGCGGGGATGCCGCGCAGGTGGATGCGGCCCGCCTCGATGAGTTCGCGGGCGTGCTCTCGGGAGCGTGCGATCTTGCGGCGCACGAGTTCGGCGTCGAGTCGGTAGCGCGTCGGCATGGCGCGATGGCGGGCTTTCTACTGAGTCGGCGGTCGGCTCGCGAGCTTCACCGAGTTCGGTTGATCGGTGGTGTCAGGCGTCGTCGACGTCGCTGAGGGTCTCGGAGAGGCGCTGCTGGACGCTCTCGAAGACGTGGACGTGGTCGGTGACGGGCAAGTCGGGCAGGGTCTCGAGGCTCGCGAGAGCCTCTTCGACCTCGGCTTCGACGTCCTCGGTGTCGGCGCCGGGCTTCAGGCGGTCGGCGAGGGCCCCTGGATTCGGCGTGTCGGTCATGCGATCTCGTCCTCGTCGCCGCGCTCGCCGGTCGCAGCGGGAGCGGTCGAGGATTGAGCGGCGGAAGACTCCTCAGCCGGTGACTCCGTGCCGATCGTCGGCTCCGCAGGCTTCGCCCCCGAACCCATGTTCGGCTCCGCAAGCGTCTCCGAAGAAGCCGCATTGGCGCGCGCTTCGGCCTCTGCGAGGCGGATGCGGAGGTCGCGGATCTGCTCCTCGGAGTGCTCGAGGCGGAGGTTGAGGTCGTCGAGGTCGGCCTGGGTGGCGACGCCGATGCGGGTGAGGCCGGCATCGAATTCGGCGCGGATGAGGCGGCCGATGTCGACGGCGGTGCGGGTGCCGTGCTCGCGCACCTGCTCAGCGCTGGTCTTGAGGCTGCCGGAGCCGGAGCGGAGGTCCTCGCGGACCTTCCCTGCGAAGTCGCGGGCGCGACGGGCAGGGTCGCCTGCCATCCCGCGGAAGCTGTCGAAATAGGCGCGGGCGGAGTCCGTCATGGTGGTCCCACTCCCTCCAGAGGTCTGCCAGATTCGCGGGACGGCGTCCCACTCGATCAACGGTACTGCCAAGCTACCGGTGACCGGCCTCGCCTACAGGGGCGTACTAGTCGGTAACATTCTCACGGGGCGCACTGCCGCGCCCACGCCGATCGAACAGGAGGGCCCATGGCCACCATCGACGAATGCCGGACCGCACTGGAGCAGTTCGCAGACAACCTCGCCTCGAACCCGAAGTCGGTGAAGAAGCTCCAGGGCTTCCAGCGCAGCCTCGCGGCCGACATCACCGACCTCGGCGTGTCCTTCAACGGGAAGTTCGACCAGGGCAAGCTGTCCGGCATCACCGACGGCGACAACCCCGACGCGGACATCCGCATGATCGTCGCCTCGGACGACCTGCTCAAGCTCGTCGCCGGCGAGCTCGACTTCATGAAGGCCTTCATGTCGGGCCAGGTGAAGATCAAGGCGAACCCGATGGACCTGATGAAGCTCCGCGGGGTCCTTTAGCGCCCCAAGGGCATTGACGGTTCACGTTGGGCCGCTTGCGCTTCATGTGGTCCGTTGGTTGCGCGGGCGCGGGCCGTGAGGTCTGCCCCGCGCGGGCTCGGCGGCACTTTCGAGCCGTAAATTCTGCACGGCGGAGTCCACATGACCGAATGCCTCCCGGTCGGACGCAACGGCATTCGGAGCACGTTGTAATCTCTCGGCAGTCGAGCGCTTCATGCTCAAAGTACTCACCCGGGAGGACCGTATGGCCACTGTTGACGAATGCCGCAATGTGCTGGAGAAGATGGCGGGCAAGGTCGCCAAGAAGTCCGGCGAGCTCGAGCTCGAGGACGGCTTCGAACGCACGCTGGCCGTGGAAATCACCGACCTGGGCCAGGCGTTCAGCGCCAAGCTCGCCGGCGGCAAGCTGAACGACCTGCTCGACGGCGACGCCGCCGACGCCGAGGTCCGAATCCTGATCGGCTCGGACGACCTGATCGCCCTGTCCAAGAAGGAACTCAAGCCCGCCAAGGCGTTCCTGACCGGCAAGATCAAGGTCAAGGCCTCTGTGAAGGACCTCGCGAAGCTGCGCAAGGCCCTCAAGGTCGAGTAGTCCCAGCCCGCCCGCCGAACCCCGAGGCACGGGCGTTTGAAAGCCCAACTGCCTCAATAGCACCGCTGCGCCAATTCATTGCCCGCAAGCGACGCAAAGCCCGGACTGCGACAGTCCGGGCTTCTCGCTCTGCTGCTTCGGCTACCCCAACAGCTTTTCTGCGGCTTCGCCGTCGGGAACCGGCGACCTGGTCGGGTCGTAGTCGGTCATATCGGCTGCGGCCCAGCTCAACTCGCACAGAGCCCGCCAGGCGTCCAGTTCGGCGCCTTGACCGCTCAAGCGGATTTCCTTGCCGTCCAAGACTGCTGTCCAGCCGCCGCACTCGATGCGGTCGACCGCTTCGTTCCTGACCGGTTCCGGGTGGCTCTCGGTTAGTGCTGCCAGGCTCCAGCCGAGGTGGGTCGGTCGCTGTTCGGGTGGCAGTGCCAGCGCTTGGCGGGGCGAGGCGACGCCGGTGAACACCAGCAGCGAGTCGATCCCGGCCCGGTTGGCGCCCTCGATGTCGGAGTCGGGCCGGTCGCCGACCATGATCCCGCGGCCTCCGGGCTTGCGCGCCAGCGCTTCCCGGTAGATCGCCTCGCCGGGCTTGCCGGCCACCACGTCCGGTCCACGACCGAGCGCGATGCGGATGGCCTCGGCCAGCGCCCCCGTACCGGGGAGCGGACCGTCCGGGGTGGGCAGGGTGGCATCCAGGTTCGTGGCGACCCAGAAAGCGCCCAGGCGGGCCGCGATCGTCAAGTCTGCCAGGTCCCGCCAAGTGGTCGTCGGCGTCATGCCGTACCCGATCCCCTGTGCCACTGCGGGATCGGTCGTGAGCGTCAGCCCTGCGGCCTCGACGGTGGCGCGCAGCGCGTCGGAACCGCAGATCAACACCGGCGCACCCGCGGGGAGCCGCTCGCGCAGCTCCGCCGCGACCACCTGCGCAGAGGTCAGGACTTCGGCCGCGTCGGCCGGGATGTCCATGCCTCGCAAGGCTTCGGCGACGGTCTCAGTACTGCGGGACGCGTTGTTCGTGACGAACACCGGTTCGCAGTTGAGGCCCGGAAGGGCCGCGATGGTCGCGGCCGCTTCCGGGATCGGCTGACTCAGCAGGTAGACCACGCCGTCGAGGTCGAGCAGCGCCAGGTCATACGCTCCGGCGAGTGCCTCAGGGGCGCCTTTCAGTCGGGTCATCGGACTCCTCAGCGTCGGGGTTCACGTCGTTCAGAGGCGCAGTGTCGGAGGGCGCGCTGTTCGAAGGCGCAGACCTGAAGAGTTCCGCGGCGGTCGCAGGCACGGACTTCACAGGATCCGGGTCGTTCGGAGAAACAGCGTCGCCCGAAGGCACAGTGGCCGAAGGCACTGCCTCGGTCCGCTCGCCGCCTTCCGGCTCCTCGTCCTCTTCTTCGTCGTCGAAGTCGTCGTCCTCATCGAGGTCGTCGTCTTCGTCGAAGTCCTCGTCGTCGTCCTCGTCGCCCTCACCGTCGCCGTCGATTTCGGCATCGGCGGCGCTGTCGTCGTCCGAGTCCTCATCATCGTCTTCGGCTTCGAGGTCGTCTTCTTCGTCCTCGTCGTCGAATTCGTCGTCCTCGTCGTACTCCTCGACAACGATGCCTTCGAGCTCGAGCAGGCGCTCGGCGGCACCGGTCTCGCCGGTCTCGTCGGCCGCAACGGCCTTCGAGAGCCACTCGCGGGCTTCGTCCTCGCGGCCGTCGGCCAGCAGGCCCTCGGCGTAGGCGTAGCGCAGACGCGCGACCCACGGCTCGGTCTTCGGCGAATTCAGCGCCCCGACCTTCAGCATCGCGGTCGCGGCCTCGCCCATACCCATGTCGCGTCGGGCGCCGGAGGCCACGATGAGCAGTTCGACCCGCACTTCGGGGTCGACCTTCTCATCGCTGCCGTACTCGCGGTAGATGTCGATCGCCCGCTCCGGGTGCCCAAGGGCCCGTTCGCAGTCGGCGATGAGCGCCACGTGGTCGTGCGTGCCGCCGAGTCGCTGCGCGGCGCGCAGTTCGTTGACGGCGAGCTGCCACTCCTCGGCGCCGTACGCGGCCACACCGGTGACTTCGCGGACCACGGCCACGCGGGAAGCCTTGCGGCGGGCGTAGCGGGCCTGCTCGAGAGCGCCTTCGATGTCGTCCTCGGCGAGGAGTGCGGCGGCGGCGAGGAGCCGGTTGCCGACGGCCTCGGCGAGCTGCTTGTTCAAGCTGCGCAGCCCGGCCTTGGTCTCCTTGTCGAGCTGGTCGAAGCCGTACTCGATGCCCTCGGGGAGGTCGGGGGCCTGGTCGGACTCGCCCATGCGGATCGGGCCCTCGTGCCCGGCCTCGCGCTCCTCCAGCGGACGCAGGTTGTCCTTGCCGCGGCGCTCCTTGCCGTCGCGGCCCAGGCGGTCGTCGCCCCGGTCCTCACTGCGCCTCTCGAACTGGCGGGGGCCCCGGTCGTCGCGCTTGTCACTGCGCCTGTCGAACTGACGCGGGCCGCCCCGGTCATCGCGGCGGGGGCCGCGGTCGTCGCCGTCTCGGCGCGGGCGGTCGTCCCGGCCTTCACTTCGCCTCTCGAACTGACGGGGGCGGTCGTCACCGCGGCGGGGGCCGCGGTCGTCACGGTTCTCGAAGCGACGCGGACGGTCGTCGCCGTCGCGGCGGGGTCGATCATCCCGGTTGCCTTCGAAGCGGCGGGGGCCGCGGTCGTCGCGGTTGAAGCCGCCACGGCCACCGCGATCGTCGCGGTTGTAGCCACCGCGGCTGTCACCGTCCCGGCGGGGCCGGTCGTCTCGGTTGCCCTCGAAACGCCGCGGACCTCCACGGTCATCACGGCGCGGGCCACCACGGTCGTCGCTGTCACGGCGCGGCCGATCGTCCCGGTTGCCCTCGAAGCGACGCGGGCGGTCATCGCGGTTGAAGCCACCGCGGCCACCGCGGTCATCGCGGTTATAGCCACCACGGCTGTCGCCCTCGCGACGCGGACGATCGTCGCGGTTGAAGCCACCACGGCCACCGCGATCGTCGCGGTTATAGCCACCACGGCTGTCACCCTCGCGACGCGGACGATCGTCGCGGTTGTAACCACCGCGGCTGTCACCATCGCGGCGGGGCCGGTCGTCTCGGTTGCCCTCGAAACGCCGCGGACCTCCACGGTCGTCGCGGTTGTACTGGCGCGGACGGTCGTCGCCGTCACGGCGCGGGCGGTCGTCGCGGTTGCCCTCGAAGCGGCGCGGGCGATCGTCGCGGTTGAAGCCACCACGGCCACCGCGATCATTGCGGTTATAGCCACCACGGCTGTCACCCTCGCGACGCGGGCGGTCATCGCGGTTGTAACCACCGCGGCTGTCACCGTCCCGGCGGGGCCGGTCGTCTCGGTTGCCCTCGAAACGCCGCGGACCTCCACGGTCATCACGGCGCGGGCCACCACGGTCGTCGCCGTCGCGGCGCGGCCGGTCATCCCGGTTGCCCTCGAAGCGACGCGGGCGGTCATCGCGGCTTTCACTGCGGCCTGAGCCGCCCCGGCTGTCCCCTCCGCGGCCTTCCTGGCGGTTGTCCCCGCCTCGGCCCGAACGGTCGCCGTAGCCGCCGCCCTCGCGACGGCCGTAGCCGCCTCGTCGGTCTTCTCCACCCTTGCGGGCGCGGCCGTCTTCAGCCACCTGCAACTCCCCCTCTATTCACCGCGACAAAACCAATCAAGTGTATGCCTCAGCTGACGAGCTCCACCCCAGCGACGGTCTTCTTGCCGCGCCGGATCACTCCGTACCGGCCGTGCAGCAGGTCAGAGGGGTCGATGACGTCCCCGGGCTCGCTCACGCGGACGTTGTTCAGGTAGGCCCCGCCCTCCTTGGCGACACGGCGGGCCTCGCCCAGGCTCGCGACCACACCGGACTCCTTCATCGCCTCGGCGACGGTGACGCCGGGCTTGGTGATCTCGGCCAAGCCGGCCTCGACGAGCGCCGCGCGCAGCGTCGACTCGGGCAGATCGGCGAGCTCGCCGCGGCCGAACAGGGCCTGCGAGGCGGCGACGACGTGCGCGGTCTCTTCGGCGCCGTGCAGCATCGTGGTCAGCTCCTCGGCGAGGGCCCTCTGCGCGAGGCGCGCGGCGGGCTTCTCGGCGGTGGCCCGCTCCAGCTCCTCGATCTCCTCGTGCGACTTGAACGAGAAGCACTTGAGGTAGCGCACCACGTCGGCGTCGCCGCTGTTGAACCAGAACTGGTAGAACGCGTACGGGCTCGTCAGCTCCGGGTCGAGCCAGATCGCGCCGCCCTCGGTCTTACCGAACTTGGTGCCGTCGGCCTTGGTGACCAGCGGGGTCACGAAGGCGTGCACGTGCTCGGCCGCGCGGCGGCGGATGAAGTCGACCCCGGCGGTGATGTTGCCCCACTGGTCCGATCCTCCGAACTGGAGGGTGCAGCCGTGGCGGCGGTGCAGTTCGAAGAAGTCGTTCGACTGCAGGAGCTGGTAGGAGAACTCGGTGAAGGAGATGCCGGATTCGAGGCGCGCCTTGACGACTTCGCGGCCCAGCATCTTCGAGACCGGGAAGTGCTTGCCCACATCGCGGAGGAACTCCACGATGCCCATCTCGCTCGTCCAGTCGAGGTTGTTGACCGCGACGGCCGCGTTGTCGCCGTCGTAGGTGACGAACGGGGCCAGCTGCTCACGGATCTTCTCGACCCATCCGGCCACGACCTCGGGCGGGTTCAGGGTGCGCTCGGCGGTCTCTTTGGGGTCGCCGATCTGGCCGGTCGCGCCGCCCACGAGCAGCAGCGGGCGCAGCCCGGCCTGCTGGAGACGGCGGGCGGTGAGGACCTGCATCAGGTGGCCGACGTGCAGGCTGACGGCGGTCGGGTCGAAGCCCACATAGAACGTCACCTGGCCCGCGTCGATGTGCTCGCGGAGAGCGTCGATACCGGTCGAGTCCTGGATGAGGCCGCGCCATGCGAAATCGTCGAGAATATGCACGTCCCCATTGTGCCTCACCGGCCGAAACGCTTTTCGCGCTCCGCGAGCGGGCGTGACCGGGGCCGTCAGGCGTCCGCGGGCTGCCCCGTCTCGCCGAGCGCGAGGCCGACCTCGATGTGGACCCGCAGCTCGGTGGAGGCGCTGGTCTTCGAGGCCTGCTTGGTGGGGCCCTTGCCTTCGGCGGTGACGCGTTCGCCGGTGCCGCGGAGCCGGCCTTCGGCACGGCACGTGAACGTCCGCTCGTGCGAAGGGCCCTCGACCTCGAAGTTCCAGGTCAGGTTCTGGATCGCGCCTCGAGCGGCGTAGATCTGGACGGCTTCGGCGGGATTGACGGAAGCGTCGACCAGGAGCCTGCGCGGCGCTTCCGCGCGCGGTTTGGCCGCCGCGTCGCCGGAAGGATCCGGCAGGCCCGCCAGCTTCGCGACGAGCGCCAGCGCGGCCTGGTTCCGGGCGTCCTTCTTGCTGCGCTGCAGGCGCTTCGGGGAATCGACCTGTTCGCCGTTGTAGTGGATGGCGACCTGGGCGGCGAAGAGCGGGCCTTCGTAGCCGGGCGCGTCCTCGACGGTCCACAGCACGTTCGTCTCGTTGCTGACCGGGCCGCCGAGGCGGTCCTGGAGGTAGACGTTGACGATCGACTGGGCCTGCTGGGGTTCGCGGGCGAGGAGGCGGTTCATGCGCTCGCGCAGCGGCTGGAATTCGCCGCCGCCGTAGAGGTAGACCGAGGCGAACTCGCGCAGTTGCAGCTCGTGGACGTCGAGGCGGCGGGAGGTGTCCTCGGGGAGTCCGGCGGGGGTCTCGCCGCGGTCGACGGCGAACTGGAGGACGCGGGCGAACTGCTTGTACGGCAGGGCGGCGAAGTCGGCGGCTTCGAGGTGCTTCGCGGTCTGCTCGTAGGCCTTCTGCTTGAAGTACTCGGTCTTGGCGCGGCGCTCCTCCTCGACGCGTTCGTTGACGTGCGCGGCGATCGCGGTGAGGTCGTCGATCGGGTAGGGGCTGGGGTGACCGAGGGCCGCCGCGAGAAGGATTCGCTGGGTGATGAGGTCGGGATAGCGGCGGATGGGGCTGGTGGCGTGGGTGTAGACGGGCAGTTGGAGGCCGTGGTGGCCGTGGACGGTGGGCCCGTAGGTGGCGGCGCGGGCGACCATGCGCATGCGGGTGCGGAGCATCTCGAAGCCGGCGTTGTCGCCCGTGGCGGCGATGGACTCGAGTTCGGCGCGGAGTTCGGCGGGGTCGCCCGCGACGGCGGCGAGGCGGTGGTTGCGGAAGAGGATCGGCAGGTCCTCGCGGACGGCCCACGCGGCGATCTGCGCGTTGGCGGCGATC